>NZ_JACJFB010000001.1:0-464356 GCF_014164325.1 Pseudoalteromonas sp. SG43-4
TCTCGGCAATTGCTCCTGCATTGCTCTACCTTCTGCATCCATGCAGTCGTAAATGAGAATTTTTTAACACAGGTAGCGACACGTTTAGCCCCGCAAAATGATTAAGTATTATTGCGGATTGGTATAAAGTAAAAGAGTGTATAAAATTACAATTAAGCTGGCTGATTTATTACGTAAACATGTAATAAAATGATAGTTTATAAGCCAGCAACACTTTCAACTTTACTTAGGCGATACCCATCAGCAATCAAGATCTTAAACAGTTAGATACAGATTTAAAAAGTGATGAATCTGGAATTATTAACACCCAACTAAAAATAGCCACATTTAACCTGTTTAACTATCTTGAGCCGCCCAATGCATACTATGAGTTTGAAAAAATTTATACTGTGCAGCAGTGGGCTAAAAAGCAGCGTTGGATTGTTGATTACTTAACAGAACATGCCCCTGATGTGATTGGTTTTCAGGAAGTGTTTAGCATTGACTCATTAAAAGAGCTAGTAGGCGAGCAAGGTTATAATTACTTTGCTGTAGTTGATACGCCAGAGGTGATTGATGACTTTATTTATAAACGCCCTGTAGTGGCAATCGCCTCTAAATACCCCATAGTTGAAGTAGCAGCGGTTGAGCACGATAGTGAGCTTGCAAATGCGCTTGGCCTTAATAGTGAGTTTACTTTTAGTCGTAAAGTACTAAGAGCAACTATAACGCTGCCGCATATAGGCAATACTGATTGTTACGTGGTGCATTTTAAATCTAAGCGCCCAATGATTAATGTCGATGAGCATAATAAAGAGCTTACACCCGAGCAAAACATAATTGAAATTTTAAAAGCGAATGTAGCGGGTGGGTGGGGCTCAACTATTCAGCGTGGCAGTGAAGCTACATTACTAATGATACAAATGATTGCCCGTCGCGAAGCTACGCAACAACCCATGCTATTAATGGGGGACTTTAATAATGAACTAGCGGATGGCGTATTAAGCCATTTACTGACAAGTACGCTACGCTTTGCGCCTGCATTTGATGCTAAAACCTACCTCGCTAAATATTGTTTAAATGATTCATGGGATTTGTTTGTTAAGTCGCAGCTAAACGAAGATGGACTATTTAATGGTGAGGCAATGACTAGCGATGAAATAAGCGATAGTGAAAGCAATAGCATTTTTGATTTAGCTGATGAAAACGAAGCAAAAAATGTTAATGCAACTAAGCTTATGCCCTTAAGAGCACCAACACATTATTATGGCGCGAGCAGCTCCGTGCTTGATTATATTTTATTATCTTGTGAGTTTGATGCCAGCTACCTTGGCAGTTTTTTTGAGGTGATTGAGTATAATACTTATGATCGTCACTTAATTAACCCCGAATTTGAGCGTGATGATTTAAGTACCGATCATGGTATTGTGTTAGTTACACTAAAACTAAGAAGCTAGGCTTGCTCTATGCATAATTATGCTAAAATTATAAATTAAAAGTATTCATATAGCAGCAATACTTGATGTATTGCGCCGGTTTGTATATTTTATCATCAGCCTTTTGAATTGTATTAATAATAAATTACTAAAATGGTAAATATGGAATTTTATACCTACTTGAATCATAAGCGAAATATGGATTTACCTTCGCAAATACATAGTTTCAATGTAAAGCGAATTTATAATTTTACATTTTTAGTGAAAGCTTTGCTTTTTGCTTTGTTTGTTAGCTTAAACAGCGCTTACGCACAAGAAACCACCTCATACAATTTAACTAATGAATCTAATGCAGGGCTGCTAAAAAGAGCTGAATTACTTATAGATACTGACGTTATAACAAGTATTGAACTAAGTAAGTCGTTGTTGTCACAAGCGCAAAGTGCTGATGACACGTTACTCAGCGCAAAGCTACATAACTTGCTAGGTAGGGCGAATAAAAAAAATAACAATATTAATGAATCACTCGATCACTTTTTACAATCCTCTGTTTACTACAGCAAATTAAATGATTCACGAAACCAAATAAAGGCATCTATTAATTATATAAATATATTATTAGAAGAAAAACGTTATGACGAACTTACTACCCGCATTGAAACTTTATTACCAACAACCCTTGTATATGGCGATGACTTTTTTATAGCGCAAGTGCTCCTTACTAAGGGGGATTCGTTTTATGAACAAAAAAAGTACAATAACGCGAACGCGCAATATACATCTGCTTTAAAATACCTTGTTGACGAAGACGAATTAATACAAAGACAGTTAGGTGAAACGTATAAAAAATTAGCTCAGTCGTATAAACGCCTCAAAAATAGAGAGCAAACGGCTCACTTTTATACAAAAGCTTTAGAGGTATATTCTAATTTAGGTGATTTAAAGCTAATGGCGCGTACTTTAAATACACTAGCAGAAGCACATCGTTATTTAGATAACTTAGTTTTAGCCCTTGATTACTCCACTCGCGCATTAGAAATACATAAAGACATTGACGACCCTGTTGGCTTTGCTAAGGCATTACTAGGGGCGGGTATTATTTATCGTCATATTAACCTTTATGAAAAATCACTTGAACATATAAATGAGGCATATTTATATTATAAAAAAGTAAATAACATGCTTGGGATTGCTAAAACATCAAATCAAATGGGACTGGTATATACACGATTAAGGCAGTTTGATCAGGCCGAATTTTTCTATCAAATAACTATCGATTTGCCAAAAGGTATGGTCGAGGAAAAAACGCTCGCTTCAGCTTTAAGAGAAATGGCTGTTATTAACCTCGAATCTGGCGACTTAGCATCAGCAATGCAATATGCTAAAAAAGCTTATATCACTTATAAAAACAAAAACCTTACATCGTACATTTCTACAACAGCACGTATTATTGGTAATATTTATCGTGCCCAAGGAAATAACAACAAGGCTATAGAGTATTACAAAGAGTCATTGTCGTTTGCCAGAGAAACAGGTGGTAAACTTTATGAGATAAAGTCGCTTACTGCGCTTGCGGGCATTTTAATTGGTATTGATACAAATGAGGCGATTTCTTTACTAAAAAGGTCACTCGCTTTATCAACCGAAATAGATGATAAATTACATATGCTATATGCCTATCGTGAAATTCGAATAGCAGAAAAATTGCGTGGTCGTATAGAAGAGTCACTTCGTTATGCAGAAGAAGAAATAGCCCTAACCGATATTATTCAAAATGAAAGAAGTGAAGATAAGTTGGCGCTTGAAAAAGCACATTTGCATTCGTACAAAATGGAAATAGAGCTTGAGACGTTAAGAGAAAAAGAAAAACGCCATCAGCTTGAGCTTGAAAAGAAAAATAATCAAATTGAAATCGCCGCCCAAGCTAGAGTTATATCAGAGCTAGAGCTTTCAAAGAATAAATACGCCAGTATTGCGCTAGCATTTTTATTAGCCGCTTGTTTAGCTATTGTATTACTGGTTTATAGAAGTTTTATTGCCTCTAAAAAACGTAATGAAGAGTTAGACTATTTGGCAGCAAGAGACCCTTTAACCAATTGTTATAACCGTCGTATTTTATTTGAGGTTATGAATCGCGACTTTTTGGATTTACCTCAGATTGGAGAGTACTGTATTTTAATGGTCGATATTGATCATTTTAAAAGCGTTAACGACACCTATGGGCATAGCATTGGCGACACAGTACTTTGTGGCGTAGCCGAACTTTTACAAGCTAATATACGTAAAAGTGATAGCGTGGCCCGTTTTGGTGGCGAAGAATTTTGTATTATTTTGCCCAACACAACTCAAGAGCAAGCAATACGTATAGCTGAGGCTATTCGTATTAAAGTTGAAAAAGCGACATTTGATGATATTCCTGTTACGTGTAGCTTTGGGGTTACGTCTATTAAATTTAAAGCCAGAACACCTTCTGAGTTGATTGAACAGGCTGATTTAGCTCTTTATGAGGCTAAGTCCTTGGGGCGTAATCAGGTAGCGTTATGGGATGCTTCGCTTGAAGAGTTTAAACTTTATAGATCGGAGTAAATCCAGCAGTATACAGTTTAGTTTTGATGTTATTTTTTAAAATTATAACAAGTAAATCTTATACAATGCTGTGTGTTACTTACATATGTAATTAGGTTTATTAGATTAACCCTTTTAATATCAGTGTGTTAACTTAGGCTTCAAAATTGCAATCAATACTAAGTTAAAAACAAAATAAGGGATTTAATAATGACTGAAGTTGCACTTTCGGCCTATTTGGCATTTTACCTCTATTTAATTATGTTGCTTGTACAGTGGGCTGTGGCTACTTTTAGCAAAGCTAAAGAACCAAATGCTGTACCAGGTAAAATTGACGAGGATTTATCGCACGACAGCTTTATATTTAGAGCACATCGTACGTTTCATAATACGCTTGAAAACAGTGCATTATTTATAGGTACGGTGTTATTTGCGTTTGTAATTAATTATCAAAGCCCGATTTTTGCAATGTGTATTTGGGTGTATTTAATTGCGCGTTTAATTCACATGGCGCTGTACTACGCTATAGCAACGGAGAAAAACCCAAGCCCACGTAGTTACTTTTTTTTAATCGGCGTACTTGCTAATGTGGTTATGCTGATAATGATAGGGTTAAGGCTAATCTCTTAATTTATAAAAAAGTTATAAAATTTATTTATAACGATAAAAAAAGCGAAGAGCCTTTAAGGCATCTTCGCTTTTTTGTTTAAAGTAGAAGCAGAATAAAACTACCTCTACCGTAATGTAATATTAATGGCTAATCGACGCCTATAAACCCGCCTGTTTGGTGTGTCCATAGGGCTGCGTATATTCCACCCTTAGCGATTAATTGTTCATGAGTGCCTTGCTCAACTACGCCGCCGTCATCAAGTACAATTAATCTATCCATTTGTGCAATGGTTGATAGCCTGTGCGCTATGGCAATAACTGTTTTACCTGTCATTAAATCATCAAGACTTGCCTGAATTGCGGCTTCTACTTCTGAGTCGAGTGCGCTGGTGGCTTCGTCGAGTATAAGTATGGGGGCATTTTTAAGTAGTACACGTGCAATAGCAATACGTTGGCGTTGACCGCCTGAAAGTGTAACCCCGCGTTCGCCCACTTGTGCATCAAAGCCTTTATTGCCTTTGCTGTCGACCAAGTCGTTTATAAACTCAAGCGCCTTAGCTTGTTTGGTCGCGTTGATCATCTCATCGTGGGTTGCATCGGGGCGACCGTACAAAATATTGTCTTTTACTGAGCGATGAAGCAAGGAGGTATCTTGCGTTACCATTGCTATGTAGCGGCGTAGGCTTTCTTGGCTAACGTCTGTGATGTTTTGCCCATCAATTTTTATTGTTCCAGAGTCGGTATCGTAAAAGCGCAGTAATAAGTTAACAAGTGTTGATTTACCCGCGCCAGAGCGACCGACTAAACCAATTTTTTCGCCAGGTTTAATATTTAAGTTTAAACCGTTCATTACAGGGCTGCGATTAGTCTCTTTTGCAGCTTTGCCGTAGTTAAAGTGTACGTTGTTAAACTCAATAGCACCTTGGCTTACGTTAAGCGTATCAGCATTTGGTTTATCGGCAACTTCGATAGGGTTCGACAGTGTTTTCATACCATCGGCTACGGTGCCAATGTTTTCGAACAAGCTGCTTATTTCCCACATGATCCACTGCGCCATACCGTTTAATCTAAGCGCTAAGCTAACAGCAACAGCAATAGCTCCGGCGCTAATTACGCTAAGCGACCATAAATAAAGTGATACAGCGGCAACCGAAAATACTAATAGGTAATTTAAGCTTTGAATAACAAAGTTTAAACTGGTTACTAAGCGCATTTGCTTGTACACAGGCTGTAAAAATACATCCATGCTTTGTTTTGCGTATTGCTCTTCACGCTGGGTATACGAAAACAATTTAATAGTTGAAATGTTAGTGTAACTATCAACAATACGACCAGTCATTTCTGAGCGCGCATCGGCTTGTGAGCTGGCAATTTTTTTAAGGCGCGGTACAAAGTAAAGTTGCACGCAAATGTATAAAACCAACCAAACTAATAAAGGGATCATTAAGCGCCAATCAGCTTCGGCAACTAAAAATACCATTGAGCCAAAATAAACCACGATATACATTAATACATCGAGTAGTTTGGTCACTGTTTCGCGAACGGCTAAAGAAGTTTGCAGTACTTTAGTGGCTATTCTTCCTGCAAATTCATTTTGATAAAAGCTAACACTTTGGCGCAGTAAATAACGATGTGCTAACCAACGAATTGACATAGGATAATTGCCAAGCAATGCTTGGTGCAAAATAGCAGAATGAAAAAAGACAACAATGGGCAATACTAATAACAGCATGACAGCCATTTTAATAAGTTCAGACTTTTGCTCTATAAACAAAGTTTCGGGCGTGTAGGCGGTTAACCAATCAACAAGTTGGCCCATGTAGCTAAATAAAGAAACCTCTAAAATAGCGAGCATGGCGGCACTGATTGACATAAGCAGCAACGACAGCTCCATTCCTTTGGTGTAGTGGCGACAAAAAGCAAATAAAGTAGAAGGCGGCTGAGTGGGTTGGTCCTCAGGAAATGCTTTTGTCATTTTTTCAAATAATCGATACATTTTAAAAACTTAAATGGCAAATAATGACGAGTATCATACCATTTAAGTATTTTTAAATGCAGGTTTGTAGGGCACTAATTATGAGTATTATTCTTATTTATTGCGTTGGGTTACTTAGGTTTATTCCTTCGCTCATGTATAAATCGTCATATCTGAGACCACCATTTCCGTAAGGCTTTTTAATTGGGCCTGTATTACAGTTTGCTAAAAAGTATATAAGAGGTTGTTCGCGCTTCATTCTAAATTGTGCATTTTTATATACCAGCGTTTGACTGTTAAACTCACCACCTTTTACGTAAACATCATATTGCTGACCTTGCTCTGAGGCTGCTGCGTTATTAACAACGTACCATACGTCGTACCAAGTATTTGTTTGCAGAGGTTTAGCTGACTGTTTTGTAGTGTAGTTTTGAATGTTGCTATATCCGCTGTCGGTTTTAACCATTAAAGCGCCATCGTTTACAAACCCGTTTGATTCTGTTTTATCGGTTACGCGAAGTGTTGGCTCAAACGCATCGTACGCATGTTTATTTATTAGCGCTGGAGAAAGGTTACTCAATCCAAAAGCATGGTTATTAGGAAACGCAGCCACGTTTATACGCATATAAAATGTGTAGGTGGCGCCAACTTCAACCGCTTGTGGAAGTTTTGTATAAGAAAGCGCTTTACGATTTCCAACAATGCCATCGCGTGCAGGCTTTTTTAGTAAATAATGATTTATTGATGAGTTTGTTTGTTCTGGTTGTATAACCGTGATTTGAGGGTTTTTGACCTGTGGCTTAGTTTCATTTTGGGTATCGACACTTTGCCAGTCGCTAAGAGAGTTTTCAAAATTATCAATAAGTAGCCAATCGCTCGATGTATTTTTTTGAATGGTTGAACACGACGCTAACGCGCTTAACAAACATAAAAGTGACATGTGTTTAAAATGCATAATTGGGTCTCAGTAAGTTTAGATGTTTTTGGTTAACCAATTATTGTTTTGGTTATAACTTTAAAGTAAAGGTTATGTAACCAATTTAATGTTTTTATGTCAATCACTAAAACAAAAGTTATGGTTTAATAGAGCTTGAGAAATATAATGTTGTTATTGTATTTATAAAATCAACTCAGCAAATTTTAACTGAGTATAAAAATAATTTAATAGTTAGGATGTTATATGTATACGGGTTCGTGTTTGTGTGGTGAAGTAAACGTTGAAGTGTCGGGCAGTATAACCAGCATTATTCATTGTCATTGTTCACTGTGCAGAAAAAACAGCGGGACTGCATTTGCAACCAATGGCTTTGTAAATACAAGTGACTTTACAATAACAAAAGGTCAAGAACGACTCAGTGAATATAGTTTTAAAGCAGGGCGCACACGTTATTTTTGTAGATGTTGTGGCTCGCCTGTTTACAGTAGCAACAGTGATGACAAAAGCAGAATACGAATTCGTTTAGGAATATTTGATAGCGATATTACTGAGCAGGTTTTATCGCATAATTTTGTTACGTCTAAAGCTAACTGGGAGAAGTTAGAAACAAGCTTACCGTGCTATGAAAAACATGAACCTGGGCGGTAAAGCGTTTCATTCAATGTGGTAAATGCTGTTAATACTTTTATAAAGGTCTGGCGCAAAGTTTATAAACACCGGTGAGTTTTGTATTTCATCAACGTTTATATGCATTAATGTTTGCTGGCTTAGTATGATCACTATATTTTTGTATTCGTTAAACTCTATTATCGCTAAGCACTTAAAATGTTGCCTTAAAAGTACTAAAAGCATTTGCAGCTCTTGGCCAGTTTGTGGGTTTAAATTAATGATTACTTGCGTATTTTGCTCACTGCAGCGATTTATATTTTGCCAAAAGCTATCGCTGGTTAAAAAAGGCTGATGATATTCACCACTAAAAATATCGATAGTGATTACGTTAAAGTGATCAGGGCATTGGGTAATATATTGTTCGGCGCATTGTAAATAGCTGCTGTGCTTAATTGGTAACTTAAAGTGCTGTGCAGCAATTAAGGCAATGTTTGGGTTTATTTCTACCGTGTTAAATGTATTGATGGTGTTTATGTAAGGCGTACTACTTTGCAAGTGATACATAATTCGCTCAAACCCTGCAGTGCCTAAACCTAAATTTAATATATTGAGTGTATCTACCGGTTTAAGTAAAAATAACATCATACATTGGTTTACAGGTACTATTACTTGCTCTGGGTGCGTAAGGTTCATAACGCCTTGAATTGTTATGTCTTCATTGGTTTTTTGTGCAAGCGTTAACCACCGATATTCTTTATTTTGATACACGCATACGGGGCCGTACGCGCTTTGCTGCGACTCAATAAGGTTACTTTTAATTGTATCTTCTTTTAGTTGACGCATAACTTAAACTATTAATGTATACACAATTACAGTGTGCCACGAAAATCGCATTTTTTTATAGATTATTGTGTAACAAGGTTTGTAATTTAACCTCTAAATATAATATTGTATTAGCAATTAATCACTTAGACGTTATTCAAGGATTGGAAATGGGATTGATTTTAGGGCCTGCTGTTTTAGCGTGGTTTGCGGTATTTATCTATTCTTTACGATTAGGGTATGTGCTTATTTATAAAAATATGAGCGTATTAACCACAGTGTCTACTTTTGCAATTAGTATTGTTGGTATGTTGGCTTTTATGACGTATGGATATAGGCAGTTTGTAAACAATACCTCAGTTTGGGCATTTGAGATCCCGAGTTACTTTTTATTTAGCAAAATAGCTTTTATAGGTGTGTTGAGTGGTTTTTTACTTAACTACTATATTAAGCCTGAAAATAGTTCGGAGTTTTTGAGCTGTTTAGCATTTGTATTAATATTTATGTTTTCTGCTGGTGTGCTTGCAAGCTTAGGAGGACATGAGGCCTTTTTGAAAGAATTTGATATTAAAACCACTCATTAAAAGTATGCATAATAAATTTTGGCCAGTACCTATAAAAGGTAGTGGGCTTTTTACTATCCTAATAAACTCTTGTAAATGCGCTTTAGCGTGATCCTTTCTGCATCTACCTCAAATGTATTGCCATAAAATCTTAGTTAAGTAATGGTTACACTATAATAATTAGGAGCTAATAGATGCTTAAAACACCTTTGAAAATCACAACAACGTTACTTAAATTTACTGCAATTGCAGGCGCCTGCACACTTGCATTATCAGCACATGGGAAAACACAACTTCAATACACAGAACAGCAAAAATTACATGATATAGCAGCTCAAGTATCAGCCGAACGTATTGGTAGTGACATTCAAACGCTGGTGGATTTCGGTACTCGCCATACGCTTTCAGAAACTAAATCGGATACTCGAGGCATTGGTGCGGCCAGGCGCTGGATAAAAAATGAATTTGAAAAAATATCCGCGCAGTGTGGCGGTTGTTTGGAAATCATTGAAGTAAAGGACACTATATCTGGCGAAAAACGCATTCCTAATCCTGTTGAAGTGGTTAACATTGTGGCTATTCAACGAGGGTCAAGCGAACCTAATCGCATGGTGATTATGTCGGGTGATATAGATTCTCGTGTAAGTGATGTTATGGACTTTACGAGTGATTCACCTGGGGCAAATGATAACGCATCAGGTGTAGCGGGAGTAATTGAAGCTGCTCGTGTTTTAAGTAAATACAAATTTAATGGTTCGGTAGTTTACGCGGCGCTTTCGGGCGAAGAGCAGGGTTTGTTTGGCGGAAAAATATTAACGGCTTATGCGCAAAAGCATGACTGGCAAGTTCATGGCGTTTTAAACAACGATATGATTGGCAATATTACCGGTATTAATGGGGTAACTGATAATACAACTGCGCGTATATTTTCAGAAGGTACCCGTGTTGTAGAAACAAAAGAGCAAGCTAATACTCGCCGCTTTACGGGTGGTGAAGTTGATTCGGCGAGTCGAAATTTAGCGCGCTACATAGATACTATTGCTGACAGATACATTCCTAACCTAGATACAATGCTTGTATATCGATTAGATAGATTTGGCCGTGGTGGGCATCATCGTCCATTTAATGATGCAGGTTTTGCAGCAGTGCGTATTATGGAAACTAACGAGCACTACGATCGTCAGCATCAAGATTTACGCACTGAAAATGGCGTTGAGTATGGCGATACTATTGAAGGCGTTGATTTTGATTATACAGCTAAGTTAACTTCACTTAATGCGGTAACGATGGCATCTATGGCGTGGGCGCCCGCACCACCAAAAGAAGTTAAAATAAAGGGAGCTGTTACAGCTGATACGTCGTTTTCATGGCAACAAAGCAGTGATGAAAATATTGCTGGCTATAAAATTTATTGGCGTTACACGAGCGAGCCGCAATGGCAGTTTAGTAAATACGTTGGTAAGGTTTCACAGTACACACTTAAAAACGTAGTGATTGATAATTATTACTTTGGTGTAGCCTCTGTCAGTAAAGACGGTGTTGAGTCGCCAGTAGTATTTCCGGGTGATGTGGGTTCGTTTGATCACAATATAAAATAATAGTTTGGCTAAAAACACAGCAAACAGAGCGCTTTAAGGTGCAAATGACCGTTTTATACTTGCACCTTATTTACTAAGCCCTTAGAGTGTTAAAAAAGAAGTAAAAGGTTAATAAAAATGCAGCAACAAGAAAAAAAGCCGTTAACAGCAAAAGAACAAGTTATAACTGATGAGCAAAGAATGCAGTGGCAACGCGAATGTTTTCAAACAGCGCAAAAGCATTTAGCCGAAAAGGGCATTATGCCAAAATCAGTAGTTGATAAAGACAGTCGATTTTTAGCACCACTTTGTGCAATGTGGAAATTTAAAGCACAGAACGGTAAAACATATTGGGTAGTAACAGGGCGGTTACCTACAGATCATGCTGAAGTAAGTGCAGCTACAGATGCTCGTGATGCAATGCGTTACTTTTCTTTGCAGTGGCAATTAAAAGCGGATCAGATTATGAGTACAGGCGCGCGTGATAAAACACAGGTAGACTTTGCTAACTTACTTATCAATAGAGCCCATGGCTTGTACGAAATGTATGATAATGAACCGCTATGGGCAAATGAGGCAAAGTAACGACAGTTTGGGTTAAGTAAAAAAGTAGAGGGTGATAGCTTATTTATCGCCCTTCTCTTTATCTAATGGACAAGTGTGAAGGGAGTAGTATTAAACGCCGAAACAGGGCATTGCATACGTTGCCTAGGAATTCCCGCCTCCATAAATACATTCCCTTGCTGAATAAAGCCATTGCGCTTAAAACGCTCTACTTCATTTAAAATACAATTAATGCTTACTTCTTCAATACCTTGGTTTGAGGCTAATTCAACAATAAAGTTGAGAAGCGATTTATACACTTTGCGATTACGGTGCTCAGGTAATACAGCTATTCTGCCGATCAAGCCATCTTTACATAATCTACCTGTTGCTATTGGGCAGTTTGCATCGTCTGTAACAAGTACATGTAATGCAATTTTATCTAGGCTATCAAATTCGATATGCTTGGGGATATGTAACTCGTAAACAAAAACTCGCTCTCGAATTTTTTGTAGCATATCTTTTTTTATATCCCATTCAACCTTATCAACCAGATAGCCCATTGCAAACTCCTATTGATACCAAATTAGAATGAGTAAGCAATCACAGCAAAATTATTTAAGCCAATATTAGATGAAAATTAAAAATTTTAACTGACCTGTATACATAATATTTTACGCTGTAACGTGCTCATCATTATTAATAAAATTGGTATTATTAGTCGTGGTCTATATTAAACCAGATCCCCTCATTAACAAGTGTAGTAAAAGTTTGAGTAAAAACTAAACTTGGCTTTATTAAATTTAATGCTGAACTTTCAAACTCAGTATTATCGGTAAGTAGTTTTACCGCCGCTAAGTCGGTTAACGGCATAGCGTAATTTTCGCCATTTACACTTAGTAAAACTTCTGTATCGAGTTGCTGATAAATAGCGCGTGTGCCACCTAAGCGTTCAAACACTGCTTCTTCATTACTTAAATCATCGCTTATTTGCTCTGACGTAAATGGAGGCTCTACTGGCGCTAAATCCATTTCATGTTTGGGCTGACTAAGCGTTGAGCCTAGCCATTGTTTAAATAAATCGTCATTTTCTAAAAGTGCCGCCATCAATGTTTTAACTTTATCAACTTCAAGGTTTGTAAGTTCACCCTTTGATTTTCTTAATGTGATGTTGTGATCGGTATAACGTTTTTGTCCGCTTTCGGTATCAATAATATGATCGGCAAAGCTCGACAATAAATCTTGTTGGTTTGGCGCCCTAAAACCAACTGAATAATTTAGTGCATTTTCTACAGCGTAACCTTCGTGAGGGCACCCTGGTGGAATATATAAAATATCGCCAGGCTCTAATATGCAATCGATTACGGCTTCAAATGCTTCTACTTGCAGTAATTTTTTGTTTTGAGCAAACTGCTTAAGTGTTGGATCGGGCAGGCCTACGCGCCAATGACGTTTACCTTCGCCTTGAATAATAAATACGTCATATTGGTCTAAATGTGGGCCAACACCACCATTAGGCGTTGAATAGCTAATCATTAAATCATCTATGCGCCAGTTTGGAATAAACCTAAATGGCTCTAGTAGTTGTGCAGCTTCAGGATGCCAATGATCAACAGCTTGCACTAATAAGGTGGCATTTTCGTCTGTTAACTTTTCAAAGTCTTCAAATGGACCTTGGTGCGTTTGCCAATCATTTTTATGATTGGTGATAATACGTGACTCTATGCTTTCTTCCATTGCGAGACCGGCAAGTTCATTAGCATCAAGTGGGTCTTGAAAATTAGCAAAACCTTGTTTGATTAAAAGCGGTTTTTTTTGCCAAAAATGGCTTAAAAACTCTTGCTCAGACAAATTATTTATTTTTAATTGATACATACATTATGCCTACTAGTTAGTGCAATGGGGTTAAAACAAAAAAAAGCGAAAGGATGATCCTTTCGCTTTTTAAAAGAGTAATTTAGTTTTTAAACTAAATCATCAATAAACTCAACAGCACGACCAATGTAATTAGCAGGTGTTAGTTTTTTCATTTCTACTTTAGCGTGCTCTGGAAGGTCAAGACCATCGATAAAGTCAGCCATTATTTCTTGATTTACACGTTTGCCGCGTGTTAAATCTTTAAGTTTTTCGTATGGCTTTTCAATACCATATTTACGCATAACTGTTTGAATCGGCTCGGCTAGCAATTCCCAGTTTTGATCAAGCTCGTCAGCTAAACGTTGCTCGTTTACTTCAAGCTTGCTCACACCTTTAAGTGTTGATTGGTATGCAATAATCGCATAACCCATACCTACACCTAAGTTACGTAATACTGTTGAATCGGTAAGGTCACGCTGCCAGCGAGAAACTGGTAATTTTTGTGCAAGATGAGCAAAAATAGCGTTTGCTAAACCTAAGTTACCTTCTGAGTTTTCAAAATCAATTGGGTTAACTTTATGCGGCATTGTAGATGAGCCAATTTCGCCCGCAATTGTTTTTTGCTTAAAGTGATTAAGTGCGATGTAACCCCACATGTCACGGTCAAAATCGAGCAAAATAGTGTTAAAACGTGCAATTGCGTCAAACAACTCTGCAATATAGTCATGCGGTTCAATTTGTGTCGTAAATGGGTTAAGTGTTAAACCTAAGCTTGATACAAATTTATCTGCGTGAGTATGCCAGTCGTAATCTGGGTATGCACTAAGGTGAGCGTTGTAGTTACCAACAGCACCGTTAACTTTACCTAGCATTTCTACTTGAGCAATTTGGTCTCGTTGACGCTTTAAACGCATGTATACGTTAGCAAACTCTTTACCCATCGTTGATGGTGTAGCTGGTTGCCCGTGCGTACGAGTCATCATTGGGATTGCTTTGTACTCAATCGCTTTTTCTTTAATTGCGCTTAAAAGCTCATCGCAATAAGGAAGCAAAACCTTGTTACGTGCTTCGCTAAGCATTAAACCATGAGATAGATTGTTAATATCTTCTGAAGTACAAGCGAAGTGAATAAATTCATTGATTGCATGAAGCTCACTGTTATCGGCTACTTTTTCTTTTAATAAGTATTCAACCGCTTTAACATCGTGGTTTGTAGTGCGTTCAATATCTTTAACGCGCTGTGCATCAGCTTCGCTGAAGTTATCTACAATGGCGTTTAGAAGTGCATTAGCTTCTTCGCTAAATGCAGGTACTTCTTTTATATCGCTTGCTGCAGCTAACGCTTGCAACCAACGCACTTCAACAATTACGCGGTATTTAATTAAGCCAAATTCGCTGAAAATACTGCGTAGTTCAGTGGTTTTGCTGCCGTAGCGACCATCCACTGGAGAGATAGCCGTTAACGCTGAAAGCTCCATAATAACTCCTAAATTTTAGTTTGAACGATAGTTAAATTTTTGTTTTAGCAATGGCGAGTATTTTTCTTTTTGCAAAGAAAAAGTGACGGCGTTTACCGCCCATTTGTCGCCATAATACTGCACTTCTAATGCCGGCTAATAATAACGCACGGATTTTATTTTGAGTGAGCTGCTGTTTTAATAACTCGGGTTTACCATAAACCTGTATTCGGTGCCCAAGGGGGCTCAGCACCGACGAGTATATATCTGCTAAACCGGCAACAACGCTCTCGTCAGTAATAGCAAAATGATCTAAACGACGATGAATATCATCAATTCGTTTGCCTAATTCGTTTAAGCTTTTGTCGTTTGCACTTAGTGCTCGCTCAAGCTGCATCAAACCACCTACGTATTTTACTATTTCAACATCTTTTTGAGCGCCAGCAGTTAGCTGCGCCATTAATGTTTTATAGCCATCACGTAAGTTGTCAGTACCTTGGTAAACATCTTCTGGCGATGCCGGTGATGTTTGAATAATGCTTGAAAGTAATACTTCTAAGTCGTGCTCATTATTACTGCCGTACTGGGCAATTTTTTGAACTTGCTTAGCAACCTGGCACATGGCGGCAAGCGCCATGACTTGGTGTTCATTCATTACTTAATCACCGAGTCAATAATACCACCACCTAAACACACATCTTCTGCATAAAATACAGCAGATTGACCTGGCGTAACTGCTTTTTGTGGTTCATCAAATAATACACGAGCCATGCCGTCTTCACCTACAAGTAGGGTACAGCTTAAGTCTTCTTGGCGGTAACGTGTTTTAACTGTGCAGCGAGTGGTACCTTTAGGGCCAACGCGGTCTACCCAATGTAATTGGTTTGCATTAAGACCATTACTGTATAGGCGAGGGTGATCTTTGCCTTGGCCAACAACAAGTACGTTACGTTCTAAATCTTTATCAACTACGTACCATGGTTCGCCAGAACCTTCCTTCATACCACCAATTAACAAGCCTTTGCGTTGTCCAAGTGTGTGGTACATTAAGCCTTCGTGCTCGCCTACGTTATTACCGTCAGTGTCTTCGATAACGCCAGGTTGCGCTGGTAAGAACTTTTGTAAAAAGTCTTTAAATTTACGCTCACCGATAAAGCAAATTCCGGTGCTGTCTTTTTTATCGTGAGTGATTAGGTCTTGTTCTTCTGCTATGCGGCGCACTTCTGGTTTTTCGATATCGCCTACAGGGAATAACGTTTGGCCAATATGTTCATGGCTTAGGGTATATAAGAAGTAGCTTTGATCTTTATTGTTATCAAGTCCGCGACACATTACGTATTTGTCATCGCGAAGTTCACGGCGAACGTAGTGTCCGGTTGCAATAAAGTCAGCACCGAGTGCTTGAGCCGCAAATTCTAAAAAGGCTTTAAATTTAATTTCTTTATTACACATTATATCTGGGTTTGGCGTACGACCCGCTTTGTACTCTGCTAAAAAGTACTCAAATACATTATCCCAGTATTCAGCAGCAAAGTTTACTGTGTGAAGCTCAATGCCTAATTTGTCGCACACGGCTTGTGCATCTTTTAAGTCATCAGCGGCGGCACAGTATTCATCATTGTCGTCTTCTTCCCAGTTCTTCATAAACAGGCCTTCTACTTGGTAGCCCTGTTGTTGTAATAAATATGCAGATACAGAAGAATCAACACCGCCGGACATGCCAACAATGACTTTAATGTGACTATTTTCGCTCATGAATAATTTCGCTTATACAGATTGCTGTTAACTTGGAAAGGCCGCGATTATAGCATGTATTTTGTTTGTGCTTAAAGAGCGTAGGGCGGCAAAGGACATAATTTGTCACTATTTTATTTGTATAACAAATAGCAAACTAGACTTAAACGCATTATCAGGCTGTAACTTTAGTAATATTAAAGTGATCTTTACTAATAAATTAAGACTATAGAATAATTCATGTAGTTATTGAGTTTTATTAATAGTATTTTCTTTTAAAACTACTAGAGTAAATATACACTTAATAAAAATAAAATAGTGGTGAGTATATGAATGTAAACCACTTTAAAGCCGCTTGAAATATAGTCAATGGAATGAATATATGAATTATGCCTATCAAATAAACAAGATAAATTCTTTAGTTGAGCATTACACACGAAAACCTGATTTTGTGGATAGCGAATTACTTTCTAGCAAAACGACAGAGTTTAAAAAATCAGCCTATCATCTTTTTTATGAGTTAATAAAACTCAAAAACCCTCATATTTACCAAGAGCCAAACCATGTACATGAGTTATTTAGCTTAATAAAAGGTTCAACAGTTAAAAAAAACGTTGAGTTAAAGGTGCTTGATCATGTAGAGCACTGGTGGCTTGAATGGTATTTCGCTTTAGAAATGGACGAAAAGCTTAGTATAGAAAAAAGTGATATGCCAATGAGTTACTTACCTCAAAGTACACTCAACCCTATGCGCAAACATGAGATAAGTCACTACGCTAGGTTATTTACCGTTTTGCCAATGCCTGTATGTAATGTATGTGCCAAGACGGGTGATATTTTGAAAGTTAATCAACGTTTTGTAGATGTTTTTGGTTATACAGTAGAAGATGTGCCAAATCTTAAATCATGGTGGGAAAAAGCGTATCCAGATCCCCAATACAGAGCACTTGCAAAAGAGCTGTGGCAAGACTCACTTGAAAAGGCACTAAATAACAATAACGACATACCCGCAAATAACTATCGAGTTTCTTGTCGTGATGGCTCACAAGTGATGATGGAAATTTCAGGGATTGATATAGGTGAAGAGTTTTTAGCTGTTTTTAATGATGCAACAGAGCGCTTAGAAGCAGAAGATATACTCAGGGATATGGCCTTTTTGGATGCATTAACCAAAATTGCGAATAGGCGTCGGTTTGATGAAAAGCTAACGCATGAGTTTGAACGAGCAAAAGAATGCGAAGGCATGCTATCGATGATTATTATTGATATTGACCATTTTAAGCAATTTAATGACCGGTATGGGCATGTAGCGGGCGATACGTGCTTATATGACGTGGCTCAAAAAATTGCTTCAACGGTTAGTCGCCCAGAAGATTTTGTGGCTCGCTATGGTGGAGAAGAATTTGTTGTTTTACTTCCACAAACGGATAGGCAAGGAGCGTTGTTTATAGCTGAGCAAATACAAAAAGCTGTAGAAAGCTTAGCTATTGCTCACCAGGATAGCTTTACCGGATTTTTATCTATAAGTATGGGTATTAATACCATCAGCAACTATACAAATAGTAATGAAGTCAGCTTTGTTAAAGCCGCTGATAACGCCCTGTATTATGCTAAAAAACAAGGGCGTAATTGTATAGCGCTAAGCTCTGAGTAAATCAATTGTAAATGGTTTCTAAGCTTAACGCTGGTCGATTCAGGCTGTCGTTAATACACTTGAGCACTAAAGGGCTCCTAAGCGGTAATGATTTTATTTGCTCTAATGTATGCCAATTAGCACTGATAATGTCAGAATCTATTGGTGTTGGTGCTTTTATATTATTAGGCGCTTCAAATAAAAAGCAGAATCGCAAATAGTGCACTCCATTTTCGGCATGCAAATTATACACACCTAAAAAGCCGACTGGCTCAAGCGCTAAGCCTGTTTCTTCTAGTAGCTCTCTGCTTGCAGCTTGTGCAAGTGTCTCATTTTGCTCTAAATGACCCGCAGGTTGATTGTAACAAATTTGCTTTGTAAATTTATCGCGCTCTTTTACAAGTAAAAACTCATTTTGCTTTTTTACTATTGCTGCAACCGTGACATGCGGTTTATGCATCAACTACGCCCTTAATTACTTTGTATTCACCACAATTAATATCATCCAACGTATAGTTGCCAATGCTATAGCGGATGAGGCGAAGTGTAGGGTGTCCAATATGCGCGGTCATTCGACGAACTTGTCTGTTTCTACCTTCATTAATGGTAATACTTAGCCAAGTGGTAGGGATTGCTTTTCGCTCGCGTACAGGGGGATTACGCGCCCAAATTGTTGGCTCATCAATTATTTTAACGTTAGCGGGGAGTGTAAGCCCGTCTTTAAGTTCTACGCCATTACATAAATCATTAATTGATTCACTCGTTGGTTCACCCTCAACTTGTGCCCAGTAGGTTTTATTCGTTTTTTTATCAGGAGCAGTTAAGGTGTTTTGTAGTTTCCCACAGTTTGTTAAAAGCAATAAACCCTCACTGTCTCTGTCTAACCTTCCTGCTGCGTAAACTTCTTTAATAGGTATAAACTCTGCAAGCGTTTTTCTGTCTGCGTCATCCGTAAATTGACATAGCACATTAAACGGCTTGTTGAATAACACAATTTTTCTGTCTTTAGATGCTATCTGCGGCTTTATTTCTCTTTTACCAGATGGCGTTTTGTTAAGTGCACTGCGTGAATAAGTACGCCCAGTACTTCTTTTTGGCTTGGCTTGTGTTGCTTGATTATTGCCTGATTTAGCTCTCATTATATGCACCTAGCTGGTTTTGGTAATCCGGCAATTTTTGTTGCTTGCTTGGCTGGGCCTTTAGGAAATAATTTATATAAATAAAGGCTATTTCCTTTATCTTCACCGAGTGCTTTAGCCATTGCTTTTACAAGCATTCTAATTGCTGGGCTGGTGTTATATTCAATGTAAAAATCACGAACAAAATTAATGACTTCCCAGTGTTGCTCACTAAGTATGATGTTTTCTTGAGTAGCAATTACAGGCGCCAGCTCCTTTGACCATAAAGTATGGTCTAGCAAGTAGCCTTGTTTGTCGGTTTCAATCTGTTGGTTGTTAAATTCAAGCATGAGTTACCACGTAATTGATTGATTAGTTGATAAAGTGAGTGCCACAAAGTCTTCATAGCTAATTGCTTTATCGTTATCTGCTAATTTTATTGCACGTACTTGCGCGTCTTGTTCAAGTATTAACAGTGTATCTGCAAATTGCCTAAATTGTTTTTTTGCAAAGCAGGCATCACCAACAAGTAGTACCTTATCGCCTGATAAAATTAAATTCTCTAGCTGATTTGCCGAGTAATAGTTAAGCGGCTTTGAAAAAATATGTAACGTACTCATAGGTTCACCACATGCTGCTGCGCTTTAATTAGTGTTTGTTGTTGACTAAAGTTAAGAGATTTTGCCTCTACGAGTAAATCATGTTTATTTAAACCATAATCAAGCAATGATTTTTCACACACGAAAATGTTTTCAACATCATAAATTTCGAGTGTTTTAATATTTTTAAAAAAGTCTTTTAAGCCAATATTATTTGGTTGCTGATGCTTTTTTAAAGCTAAAACGGCGGGGCCGCTAAACAACCAACTTACATTTTGATCAACAGCAGCAAATATCAATGTCATATCTAGTGCATCACGAATATTTAAATCGTCAAATGGGCTGCACTGACTCATTACTAATACGTTTATCATTTAAATTGCACCCATTTATCTGCGTCGCTTGCAAGCATTGCAAATTCAGCTAACCCTGCGACTTTAAATACACCTGTGTTTTTAATATCTAACCCGCGCTTTTGCGCAGCGGTAACACACAGCATTAAATTTAGTTTTTGATCAGCGAGTTGCTGCCAAAGTGCTGAAATTTGAAGTTCGTCCGAGGATAAATCAAAGTGGGTAGATGCATGATAAATACCTTGCTGGTATAAAAAAATAGCATCAATGGTGTGCCCTTGGGCTAAACATGCATTCGCAAATTTAACTATGCGTTGCGTGGTATCGTGATCGGATGGTGGTGTATGTAATGAAAGAACAAAGCGTGCCAAAACAATTCCAATAAAAAAGCCCCAATAAAGGGGCTATTTTAACAGAACTATTTAATTAGTCATCACTTGCGCCAAGTAGAGCAAGCAAAGAAGTAAATAAGTTATATACGCTTAGGTATAAAGACACAGTTGCGCGAATGTAGTTAGTTTCACCACCGTTTATGATTCGGCTTGTATCAAATAAAATCAAACCAGACATAATCAGTACAACTGCTGCATTAAGCACCATAAACATCAATGAACTGCCAATAAAAATATTAACGATGCTTGCTACAATCACAACGATTAAGCCAACAGTTAAAAAGCCACCCATGAATGAGAAGTCTTTTTTAGTATTTAGTGCATAAGCAGATAAACCAAAAAAGATAAGCGCTGTAGAACCTAAGGCTTGCATAATAAGCATTGGGCCATTAGGTAATGCAGCATAATGGTTAAGCAATGGACCTAAGCCTGCCCCCATTAAACCTGTGAAAGCAAACACCCAAAATACACCAGATGCTGTATCTGCTTTTTTATTTACAACAAATAATAAACCGAACGAAACGAGTGTAAACACAATTCCCATAAAGTAAGGTAATTGTAGTGCCATTGAAATACCGGCTGTAACTGCACTAAATGCAAGTGTCATAGCTAGTAAAAAGTAGGTGTTTTTAAGTACCTTGTTTGTTTCAATGGTAGACATTACCGGTTTCGCGGTATTGTACGATTGATTAAACGCCATTGTAGAGCTCCTTTAAGTGAAACGTGTGTGTTTCGATAATTTAACTAAAATTAGATTACCAACTCTTATATGTTTGGGCAAACCTTTGTAGATCAATAGAGTTAAATATTTATATAAAAGTATATTGACGGCTAAATTAAAAACATTTTGTTTTAACTTTAAACAAATTAATTGTTTTTTAGGCACTTAAACAATTAATTTAAAAAAAAGCTTCACAAAAGGGATGGGTTTCCCTATTATGCAGGCCGTGCGGAGAGATGGCAGAGTGGTCGAATGCACCGGTCTTGAAAACCGGCATGGGTTTATAGCCCATCTAGGGTTCAAATCCCTATCTCTCCACCACTTATTTAATAAGTGTGTGGTAATTAAAATATCATTCATTTAAATAGTTATTAGTACACTCTTACTTTTAACTTAGCAGTATCGGAGAGATGGCAGAGTGGTCGAATGCACCGGTCTTGAAAACCGGCATGGGTTTATAGCCCATCTAGGGTTCAAATCCCTATCTCTCCACCACATAACAGAATAGCCCGCCAATTTAGCGGGCTTTTTTGTGTTTGGAACAAAATCAGTACACTTATACCAATCCGCAATAATACTTAATCATTTTGCGGGGCTAAACGTGTCGCTCCCTGCGTTAAAAAATTCTCATTTTGAACAACTAAATAGCGAATTTATTGGCTAGCTGTAAACACGTTTATCCGCCCTCTAAATAGATCACTTAATTAAGCGAATTGGTATTACATCTCTTATCTCTTATTAGTAAAACCTTAAAAGCAGATAGAATTGCTCACAAATCATCTTCTGATGTTAAAAAACGTTGATGTTCTCTTCCTATTTTTGTTTTTAATAAAACTACCATCACAAAAAACTTTAAATGAGTTGGAATGCACATATTAATGTGTGTTATTTTTAAATATTGGTGGATTAAAGGTATGCAAAATAGGATGTTGTGGCTCAAAGATGATCTAAATTCGAGAAAGTTAGTTGTATATCGTGCCGTCATGTTTTCGTTTATAACGCTTTTTGTACTTTTTGTATTTCAACCTTTTGGCACTTCAAGCGATACCGAGTCTTACAAGTTTCTGCGACTTTTTGGCTATGGGTTAGTAACCTTTTGTGCTTTGCTATTGTCAGGTTTCATAGAAATAGTGTTACTTAAGTTTAAGCTAAGTAAATTAAACCGTTTAATTATTATTCCTATCACATATATTTTAATTACTGCGATATTCAATCATGGGTATTTTGTGGTTGCTGTACTTGGATCTTGGCATTGGCAGAATCAATTACTTTTTGTAGGGTATATTTTTTGTATTGGTGTATTTCCTCTTATTTTTTTACTTGTGGTAAATAGGCATGTAATAGATTTAACTAAGCCAAGTACAGTTAGCGTTGCTCAAGAGCAGTTGAGAGAAGTTGAGTTAAAGACAATTACTCTCAAAGGCGATAACAAAAACGACGAAATTAATACGGCTCCTCACCATATTTTATTTATTAAATCTTCAGACAACTATTGTGAAATAACAATACAAGAAGGAGCTTCAACTTCACGTAAACTATTACGTGTATCTCTTAGCGGTTTATTAAAGCAGCTTCCAGAAAAAACAATTATATTACGATGCCACCGTTCTTATGCGGTCAACCTGCAAAACATTCAACACTACAGTGGTAATACTGGAGGGTTGCAATTATCGCTACATACAATTGATATTAAAATTCCTGTGTCTCGTTCTTATGTAAAAGTAATAAAAGATGCTTTGTCATTAATCCCAAAAACATGTTAATCCCCCCCTAAAACATGGGCTTTATACCTCGTCTTGTAATTGAGACCTAATAGGTCGCTTTGTATTTTTACTATTGCCAAGATTAAGTTGAAATTTACAACTTAACGAGAAAAGTAGATATGAAATACGCTATCAAGGCATTTGTAATAATTTCTATATTTGTATTTTGCCACTATGTAATGAGGCAGTTTTGGGGAGAAGGTTGGTCTAGCTGGTTGTCTGAACTTGATAATCTAACTGGCATTTTATTTACCCCCGCTAAATATACTTTTTTATATGGACCGTTAGTTATTGCGGCTATTATTTTGTTTAAACAAAGTGAGCCTTTTGAAACTATAGGGCTCAATTCCTCTGGTTTTATTAACTATGCACTTGCAGCAATTATTTGTTGTACTCCTATGGCAATAGGTTATGGATTTTTGAGTGATGAACTTAACCTATCAATACCAGCAATAATAACCGGCTCAGTTTATGCGGGTTTTTTTGAAGAGCTAATTTTTAGGGCTGCATTGTTTGGTGTTTTATTTAAATATTGTAGATGGGGCTTTGTGCCTGCGGCATTAATTAGTTCAGTAATATTTGGTCTGGGCCATATTTATCAAGGCAATGATGCGATTTCTGCTTTGATGGCGGTTGCAATCACTACTGTAGCAGGTACATGGTTTGCGTGGCTATATTGTGAATGTGGTTATCGTATTTGGTTTCCTATGTGGATGCATATTTTTATGAATGCAGCTTACGGAATATTTGGTATGTCGGGTGGCGCAGTAGGTGATCTACAAGGTAACTTATTTAAAGCAACAGCCATTGTGTTAAGTATTGTGTATGTTGAGATGCTAATTCGACGAGGAAAGCAGCGCGAAGTTACATTATCAAAATTATTTCAATGCACTAAAAATGGCCTTTACACGCAACAAGCTAACTTAAACTGAGTGGGAAACGACCATGCTAGAATTATTTATTGTAATAATTATATTTAGCTCACCCTTTTTGATTCTTATTATTACTAAACGTTATTTCTCCTATAAAACTACAATAATGGCAGCGCACGCAAAATTTAAAGGACTAAATAATAACAAGATAACAAAATTAGAGGAACAAACAGCGATGTTGAGCAAAAGGGTAGCAGTGCTTGAGGAAATAGTAACATCTCGCCACTTTGAGTTATCAAATAAAATAGCTAAGTTGTAAGCATTTTGATAAGTGTAACCCAAACTTATGAGCCTATTAATAAAGTAATAGGCTCAAACTGCAATAAGGTTTATTTTTAATCATAAATTACGACCATAGTCTCTGTTTCTAACCTTTAGATCTTGGTGCATGCTTTATACATAGAATTTAGATTTGTGTATTAAGGATTTTAAATGAAACATCAGCTAGCAAAAAGCGTAGGGCTTTCGTTATTATCGCCTGTTATTGTAGGCAGTTTACTTGGTGTTTATTACTCACTTACGCTTGAAGGCGAGTTTGTATCAATATTTCTTACCTTATTAATGACTGCTATATCAAATGCACACATAGTAGGCTTAACAATGGCTGCTTTTGTTGTGCCTGGGTATTTACTCATGTTTAAGTATTCTAAAGTTAATTATTCAGGGGTATTAACTCTTGGATTACTAGGCGGAGCGATATTTAGTTACTTATTAAGTGCCACAACTGGCGAGATATTTTTGATCAATAGTGTAATGTCAGCATTCGCTGCAGGGCTGTTTTTGTTTGGTCTTCGTAAAACGGCAAAAAAATAATCGCAGCATTATTAACCAAGCGCACTGATAAACGGTGTGATTTCCTTTTTTTTACCTCCAAAAGGTTCCAATTTTTCACGACAAAGAGTACCTTTAGCTACTGTATGTTTAATAAGAAGTAGTTTGGTATGCAAAAGCACGATTTTTACCAGTCATTAGTTAAGCAAACTGAATCGCTGATAGCTGGTGAATCCAATGTAATTGCCAATATGGCAAACATAAGCGCGCTGTTATTTACCTCTTTAGAGGATGTAAATTGGGCGGGCTTTTACTTTATGGATTCTCCTACTGAATTAGTACTTGGTCCGTTTCAAGGTAACCCTGCATGCATTCGTATTCCAGTAGGAAAGGGTGTATGCGGAACTGCTGCGGCAACCGTAGAAACACAATTAATTGAAGATGTTCACGCTTTTGACGGCCACATAGCCTGTGATGCAGCGTCTAATTCTGAAGTGGTTGTACCTATCATGAAACATGGTAAAGTATTTGCTGTACTAGACATTGATAGTCCGAGTATTGGTCGATTTGATGCTGACGATAAAGCCGGTCTAGAAGCATTAGTAAAATGCTTAGAGGCGAGCTTGTAATGAAAGATTTGCTAAATGTTCAAGACTACCTATTTGCTGTACAAGATGTCGGCGATTGGGAAGGCGAAGAAGAACATGTAGCGGAAACGCTCAATGATTTGATTCATATTGCATGGGATCGTCTTCCAGATGATTCAGAATGTGAATTTATTGATGAAACAATAAATGGTATTTGGGAACACCTTCGAGGTGATATGGCTGTTATAGAAGCCGATTTCGAAGAGTTGGTCGACTGGGTAACACACTACGTCGATTCGTCCCTTGATGAAAAGATGTGAAAAATAGGTTCTAAAATGGAAACCACAAACAAGCTAAAAGATATTAATGAAGTGTTGGAATTTTTATATCAAGAATTCCCACAATGTTTTAAACAAAAAGATGGCATCAAGCCGCTTAAAGTAGGTATTTTTAAAGATATTGCTGAGCGTATTGAAGGGTCTGAAAAAGTAAGTAAGACTCAAGTTCGTCAAGCGCTTAGAAAATACACGTCTAACTGGCGTTATTTAGAAGCTGTGACCAAGTCAGAGTTTCGTATTGATCTTGATGGTAATCAAGGTGAAAAAGTTGAGCAAGAGCATATCGACCATGCACAAAAAGCATTGGAAGAAAGCCGCGCTAAAATGGCTAAACGCAAAAAACAACAGCGTCCTCGCCAAGATTCTGATTCTAAATCTTTCAAGAAAAAACCAGCTCATGCTAGCAAACCAGGCGATAAAAACGCTCCTGCAGCTAACAAACCTGCTAAAGCAGCGCCGGCTAAGCGTTCAGGAAAAATTGAACCTTTGCCAGCAACTGAGGTCAAGGTTAATAATAAGGTTAAGGTTAAACTTGGCCAAGCACTTGTAAATGCAGTAATAACTGAAGTGAACAAAGATGATGTTCATGTTGAGTTAGTAACAGGTATGCAAGTTAAAACCAAAGCTGACAGCTTATACATTGTTTAAGTTGTAAATAAATTAAGGAGTTGTGTATGAGTAAAAAGTTTACGCTCATTCCGTTAGTTGCTGCCCTGTTTTCAGGTTCATTATTTGCTGCTGTAGAAGCCGTCACTATTGACGATTTACCCCAGCTCAAGCAAGAGAGTCAACATGGTACTGCTAGCAAACGAGTGGCTAGCTTATTTGCTCGTTCACACTATACACCGGTTCAATTTAACGATGAGCTTTCTAGTAAAGTGTACGATCGTTATATCGAATCCCTTGATTTTAATAAAAGCGTTTTCTTAGCCAGCGATATAGCCTCATTTGAGCAATATCGTGATGACTTTGATAACGCTATTACTACCGGTAAATTAGACTTTACGTTTGATATTTTTAACTTAAGTCTTAAACGCCGTTTTGAACGTTACGAGTATTCACTTACTCTGCTTGAAAAAGAGATGACGTTTGATAAAGAAGATGAATACTTTTTTGACCGTGAAGATTCAGCATGGCCTGCGTCACAAGCTGAGCTTGATGAAATTTGGCGTGAGCGTGTAAAGTACGACGCACTGCGTTTAAAAATGACGGGTAAAGATTGGGAAGGCATTAAAGAGGTGCTGACCAAACGCTACAAAAATGCAGAAAAACGTTTAGTACAATCAAATTCAGAAGATGCTTTTCAAATTGTTATGAATTCGCTAGCACGCAGTATTGAGGCGCATACGTCTTATTTATCGCCACGTCGTGCAGAGCAATTCAAAATGGATATGGACTTAGAGCTTGAGGGCATTGGTGCCGTATTAAGCCCTGATGAAGATTACACCGTTATTCGCAGCTTAGTGCCGGGAGGCCCTGCAGATAAAACAGATCAAATTAAAGCTGATGATCGCATTATTGGTGTTGCTCAAGATGGCGAAGAGTTTGTAGATGTAATTGGCTGGCGTTTAGATGATGTAGTTGATTTAATTAAAGGTCCTAAAGGGACTAAAGTACGTCTACAGTATTTAAAAGGTGTTGATGCTCACGGCGCTCCGAAAGTTGTAGAAATCACTCGCGATAAAATCAGACTTGAAGATAGAGCGGCTAAATCAGAAGTATTTGAAGCAAAATATTCTGATTTAACAAGTAAAATTGGGGTGATTGAAATTCCTGGCTTTTACAATAATCTTTCGAAAGATGTAAAAGTAGAACTTGCTAAGCTTAAAGAAGAAAAGGTTGATGGTATTATTATCGACTTGCGCCAAAATGGTGGTGGTTCATTATATGAAGCAACACAATTGTCAGGTTTATTTTTTGACCAGGGCCCAGTTGTTCAAATTCATACCTTAAATAACCGTATAGAAGAGCAAAAAGATCGTGATGGTATAACTTACTATGACGGCCCTTTAACTGTGTTAGTTGATCGTTACAGTGCATCTGCTTCTGAAATATTCGCAGCAGCAATGCAAGATTACGGTCGCGCTGTAATTATTGGTGAGCAAACATTTGGTAAGGGTACTGTACAGCAGCACAAAGGCTTAGGCCGTGCTTATGACCTATACGATAATGCGTTAGGTAGTGTACAGTATACTATTGCTAAGTTTTATCGTATTAACGGTGGTAGTACGCAACATAAAGGTGTTATCCCTGATATTTCGTTTCCATCAGCAATTGATCCTGCACAGTGGGGCGAAAGTAAGCAAGATAATGCACTTCCTTGGGACAGCATTGTTAAAGCGAAATATAAAAAACTAGGTAATTTAACCCCTATTATTACGTACCTTGAAAAACAACACGAAGTACGAATTAAATCAGAGCCAGAATTTGGTTATGTATTTAATGACATTACCTTATACAACGAAGAGAAAGACCGTAAAACTATCTCTTTAGTTGAAGCAGACCGTATTAAAGAAAAAGATGAAGGTGAAGCACGTGCACTTGTACGTACTAACGAACGTCTTAAGCGTTTAGGTAAAGATCCGGTAGAAAACTTAGACGATATACCAGAAGTAATTGAAGAGCTTGACCCATTTTTGGAAGAGGCTGCATTAATTACTCAAGATTATATTAATTATGGTCGTATAGCTAAAAAGTAATAACTGGTTTTACCTCTGTAAAAAAGGCGCATTGGCGCCTTTTTTACTACCTAAAATTTACTAAATTGTTATAATCTTCGATTACATAAAGTTGAGCTGGATTAATGACGCTCAATTAATGCGCTTTACGTGCTAAAAATAATAATTAAACACACAGCAAGTGTGTGTAGGAGTCTCTATTTTGAAGCCATTGGAAGATAAACCAATCAAGCCTGCCTCGTTTTTTGATGCATTAATTCCTATCTCTGTATTAATCTGTTTACTTGGCGCGGCTGTATACTTATTCGGTGACAACTCTTCATCCGGTCCTAACCAAATAGCACTTTTATTTGCCACTTTTGCAGCGGCTTTAATTGGTCTTAAAAACGGTTACACATGGAAAAAATTAGAACAAGCTATGATAGAAGGCATAACGCTTTCACTTGGTGCTATTTTAATTTTACTTATGGTAGGTGCATTAATTGGTACTTGGCTACTTTCTGGGACTGTACCAACTCTAATTTATTATGGCTTACAAGTTATAAATCCAAGTTGGTTTTATGCAGCGAGTTGTTTAATTTGTGGCATTGTAGCAATGAGTATTGGTAGTTCTTGGACCACGGCTGCTACGATAGGTGTTGCTTTATTGGGTGTTGCTACGGGTCTTGGACTTGAGCAAACAGTAACCGCAGGTGCAGTTATATCTGGCGCGTACTTTGGTGATAAGCTAAGCCCGCTGTCAGAAACAACCAATCTAGCACCAGCAGTTGTTGGCGCTGATTTGTTTGAGCATATTCAACATATGCTGTGGACGACAGTACCGAGTTTTGTAATTGCACTAATTATATTTATATTCATGGGCTTTAATGCAACAGCTTCAAGCGAAGCAGGGCGCATTGATGAAATAACGGCTATTTTACAGCAAAACTTTAATATTGGTTTTGAAATGCTGATCCCGTTAATCGTACTTTTAGTTTTAGCTATTAAAAAAATGCCAGCATTTCCTGCTATCTCAATTGGTGCTGTTGTGGGCGCTGTTTGGGCTATGTTGTTTCAGTCTGATCTAATTGCTAGCCAAATTGATGTTTCTCAAGGACAGCTAGTTGGCTACTTCAAACTTGTTTGGACTACTTTCTTTGATGGTTTTAGCATAAGTACCGGCGATGATAAGATGGATTCCTTACTCAGCGGTGGCGGTATGGCTGGTATGCTTACAACTACATGGCTGATTATGACTGCACTGATGTTTGGTGCCATTATGGAAAAAACAGGTCTTTTGGATATTTTCGTAAAAAGTATACTTAAAATAGCTAAAAGCACGGGATCGTTAATTGCGGCGACAATAGCTACGTGTATAGGAACTAACGTAATAGCGGCCGATCAATATATAGCGATTGTTGTACCGGGACGTATGTTTAAAGATGAATACGAAAAACGTGGTTTGAAGCCTGTTAACTTATCTCGTACATTGGAAGATGGCGGTACAATTACTAGCCCACTAATTCCATGGAATACGTGTGGCGCATACATGCAAAGCGTTTTACTTATAAACCCTTTTGATTATGCACTCTACGCTTTCTTTAACTTAATTAACCCTGTTTTAGCGGTTGTTTATGCCTACTTAGGCATTAAAATTTTACGTATTAAGCCAAAACAATCTGCCTAATTTTAAGCAGCTCCTTTTAACTTAAAAGGAGCTGCTTTGGAGTATCTATGACTGAATCAAGTAAACCTCAAGCACAATATCTTAAAGACTATAAAGCTCCTGACTTTCTAATTGACCACACAGAGCTAACATTTGACTTACAGCCTTTATCAACCAAAGTAAGCTCTTTACTAACACTTACCCGAGTTGGTGATAAAAAAGCACCTTTAGTGCTTGATGGTATTGATTTGAGTTTACTGTCTTTATCTGTTGATACAGCTGATATAACGGATTATGAAATTGTCGGTGAGCAGCTAATAATTAATAACCTACCGGATAGTTGCCAATTAAGTATTGTGACCGAGATATCACCTGAGACGAATACTTCTTTAGAAGGTTTATATTTATCGGGCGGTGCGTATTGCACACAGTGCGAAGCGCAGGGGTTTAGAAAAATCACCTATTACATGGATCGCCCTGACGTACTTGCCACGTTTGATGTAACTATTATTGCGGATAAAAAGTATCTACAACTTCTTTCTAATGGTAATCAAGTAGATAGCGGTGAAACATCAGATGGTCGTCATTTTGTGAAATGGCAAGACCCATTTAAAAAGCCGAGCTATTTATTTGCACTTGTAGCGGGCGATTTTGATGTTTTAAAAGATACTTACACGACTAAAAGCGGCAAAGACGTAGAGTTAGCATTATTTGTTGATAAGGGTAATTTATCTAAAACACCTCATGCTATTGCTTCACTTAAAAAAGCAATGCAATGGGATGAAGAACGCTTTAATTTAGAGTATGACCTTGATATTTATATGATTGTAGCCGTCGATTTTTTCAACATGGGCGCGATGGAAAATAAAGGGCTAAACGTTTTTAATAGTAAATGTGTATTAGCTAATCAAGAAACAGCGACAGATAAAGACTACCATACGATTGAATCCATTGTAGGGCATGAGTACTTTCATAACTGGACAGGTAACCGAGTTACTTGTAGAGATTGGTTTCAGTTATCGCTAAAAGAAGGGTTAACCGTATTTAGAGACCAAGAGTTTAGTAGTGATTTAGGCTCTCGTGCACTTAACCGAATTGATGCAGTTAAAGTAATGCGTACGCATCAGTTTAGCGAAGATGCAGGCCCTATGGCGCATCCAATTCGTCCTGAAAAAGTTATTGAAATGAATAACTTTTATACTGTAACAGTATACGATAAAGGTGCTGAAGTTATCCGTATGATGCACACGTTACTGGGTGAAACTAATTTTCAAAAAGGGATGACACTTTACTTTGAGCGCCACGATGGACAAGCAGTAACATGTGATGACTTTGTCAGTGCAATGAGCGATGCATCAGGTGTAAATTTAGAGCAATTTAAGCTGTGGTATAGTCAATCGGGTACCCCGCGCTTAAATGCAATACAACATTTTGATAGCAGTTCAAATACGTATACATTAACAATAGAACAAGCAGCACCGGACAATCAGCCAGACAATAAACCACTTCATATACCTTTTGCTATTGAACTACTTGATGCGAATGGGGAAAGTATTGCTCTGCAATGTAAAGGTAAAAAACTAGATCATGTGCTTGATGTAACAAGTACGACTCAAACATTTAGCTTTGATAATATCTTAGAAAAGCCTGTTGCGGTTTTACTCGAAGATTTTTCTGCACCTTGTATTTTAAATCAGCAAACAACAGAGCCCGAACTATTGCATATTATGCGTTTTGCACGCAGTGATTTTTCACGTTGGGATGCACAACAGCAGCTATTTATTAAAGCGATTAAGTCTCAGATTACCGACACAACTAATAGCATGTTAAGCAGCGAAACTATAAATGCGCTACGTGTACTTATAAACACCAAAGAGGGTGATTTAGCCTTAATTGCAGAGCTGTTTAAACTGCCAAGTTTTGATACATTAGCCGCTGAATTTGAAGTAATACCTGTTGATGAGATTATTGAAATAACAGAAAAGTTTGAGCAACAAATTGCTGACGAACTTGCTGATGAACTGCTTGCTTGTTACGAATCTCTTGAAGATGATGGCAGTATAAGTGCAAGCTCCGTTGCTAAACGCGCTTTAAAACAAATATGCTTGCATTATTTGGCTAAAACTCAAAAGCCAGAGGCTGTAAGCTTTATTAAAGAAGCCGCAAGTTCGACTAATATGACCAATGTACTTGGTGCACTAAGCGCAGTGGTAAAAGCATCCCACCCTATACAAGAAGAGCTTTTGAATCATTTTGATAGTCAATGGCGCCATGATGTTTTAGTGATGGATAAGTGGTTTGCACTGCAAGCTATGCAGTCAGGCAATAAAGCTATAGATAATATTAAGGCACTTTACGAACATCCGTGTTTTGATTTTTCAAACCCGAACCGTGTACGTGCACTTGTAGGAAGCTTTAGTCACTTTAATACAGCACAATTTCATCGCTCAGATGCCCAAGGCTATACGTTATTAGGTGACTTGTTAATAAAACTTAATGCAATTAATCCACAAAATGCGTCTCGTATGCTAACACCGTTCATGTCATGGAAGCGTTACGATGATGTTCGCTCTCAAGCAATGAAACTGCAATTACAACGCTTAGCTAATCTAGATGGGCTAAGTGCTGATTTGTATGAAAAGGTTGAAAAAGCGCTCGCATAAATGATTGAGTATTATTTTACCTTAAGATTGAGCTATAACGAGTGCATGGATTACTACCATGGCCGTTTTAGCTCTTTACAAGTTGTAGAAGATGGCGGTAAAACGATTCGTTTTGCTGCTACACATTTGAGGCCCTTCATTTCAAGTTTAGGTGTACGTGGCCGTTTTAGACTCTTATTAACCCCCGAAAACAAGTTTATCCGCCTAGAGCGAGTGGCCTGACACTCGGTTTTTATGTTATATATACATAAAAATATTGTATTTTTGTTAATTTCAATTTGTCCTATTGTTAAATTACGTGTATAAATTATCTGGTACGACGTCTTACCAATACGTAAGCGTCAACCAAAATATAAAGTATACGGAAGATTAGAGCGAGTATTTGTAATTTCACTGATTCGCTTCTATCGTTATGATTACACTAAAAACAATAACTTGATCACACAAAATGACCCGCGACAGGGGGGAACCAAAATGATAAGAAGATCGCTTTTTGTTAAAAATAGAATCGCTATAGGTATAGCAGCCGCTAGCTTAGGTTTATCTGCAGCAAGTACACAAGCTGTAACATTTGAAGCTGGAGGTTTTGACATTACCTTCGATTCAACCTTTTCATATGGGCAAAGTGTTCGCGTAGAAGACAGAGACTTTAGCCTAATTGGTAAAAGTAACAATCCGGCATTTGATTGGACAGGTTACAACCCTGCGCTAAACAACACTATTTACTCATCTCAAGATGTATGGGCTCAACCTGGCTCTTATTCAAATAATGGTGATGCTGGTAATTTAAATTTTGACAGTGGTGACTCATTTTCAAAACTTTTGAAGGGAACACACGACCTTTCAATAAATAAAGATAACTACGGTTTGTTCACTCGCTTCATGTATTTTTATGACTTTGCGTTGATGGATGGCTATCATGCATATTCAAATCCTACATCAGGGCAGGGGGTTGATCCGTGTGATGATAAAGACACTAAAGCGCAAAGCTGTGCAGATATTCGTTTATTAGATGCGTTTGTGTGGGCTGATTTTGATTTAAATGATGGTAATAACCCTTTATCTGTCCGTTTAGGTCAACAAGTAGTTAACTGGGGTGAGAGTACACTTATATCTCATGGTATTAACGTAAACCCAGTTGATATTGACCGATTGAAAGCGCCAGGTGCTGAGCTTAAAGAAGCATTCATACCTGTAGGCATGCTTTGGGCATCGCTTGGCATTACTGACAACATTACCCTTGAAGGTTTCTACCAATACCAATGGCAAGAAACGCGTTTACCAGCAGCTGGTACGTATTTTTCGACTAATGACTTTGCAGCAGAAAATGGTTATCAGCAGAATGTTCAATTAGGTTTTACGTCTAATCCTGATATTGATGTCGCTTTTTTAACAGATAGCTTGAATAACTTAACATCTGATTTTGCATTGGCCGCAGCAGCACAAGGTATTGATCCTTCAAGTGCAGAAGGAAGTGCTTTATTAGCTCAAATGTATCTTGCATACCCAACTAAAGTTGCTTTAAAAGGTAAAGGAGATAATGGTAAAACAGAGCCTGAAGATGGCGGTCAGTATGGTTTACGTTTAGGTGTATTTTTACCTGAATTTAATGATACTGAAATTGCACTCTATCACGTGAATTATCATAGCCGTCGTCCGCTTATATCTGGTCGCGTATCAAACTTTTCACAAGCTGCAATTGCCCAAGATTTAGCGATGATCATGACAACAGAAATCACGTCAGATAATGTTGCTGATTTAACTGCTTTTTCTAAAGCTGAAAACGAATACCCTGAAGATATTAAGTTATATGGTTTAAGTTTTAATACGACTATTGGCGAAACAGCCTTCGCGGGTGAATTTGCTTTTCGCCAAGATGAACCGCTACAAATTGATGACGTAGAGTTACTTTACACAGCTATGCCTGAGCAATTGGCGGTTGCTGGTATTCGTCCTGATTTTGCGGGTATTTCGCAAATGAGTATAGGCGATGCGGTAAGCTCAGTTGGTGCAGGTGAAGTTGCCAAAGGCTACATTGAACGTGATACATCACAAATTCAATTTACAGCAACACATTTATTTGGTCCTTCATTAGGTGCTGATAGCTGGGCTGTAGTTGGTGAAGTGGGTGTAGTTAAAATTCACGATATGCCTGGCTATGACGAAATGCGTTTAAATGTATCAGGCACTGGCCGTAGTGGCACAATAACAGGCCCAGGTACTACTGATTATTCAACATTGCAACTTGGTCTATCAAATGGCGCTGAAGAGAAATCATTCGCTACAGCATCGTCTTGGGGTTACCGCCTAATTGCGAAAGGCGACTACTTCAACTTTTACAAAGGTATTAACTTTTCACCACGTTTTGTATTTTCTCATGACGTAAACGGTAATACACCAGATCCTATGTTCTTATTTATCGAAGATCGTAAATCTTTAGGTGCTACGATGAACTTTAACTACCAAAATGCGTGGTCACTTGATGTGAGCTATAACTCGTTTTGGGGCGGTGGCGGTGTTAATACATTCTCAGACCGCGATTACGTTTCTTTTAACTTAAAATATTCTATTTAGGGGTAACATTACTATGATTAAAAAACCTACCCTCATCGCTACAGCATTTTGTAGTTTGTTTGCAAGCAGCGCAGCCTTGGCTAAATTAAACGCTGATGAAGTTGCTCAATTAGGTCAAAACTTAACGCCAATGGGTGCAGAAAAAGCTGCGAATGCTGATGGTTCTATTCCAGCGTGGAATAATGGAATTACAACAGCGCCTGCAGGTTATGAAGCTGGTATGCATCATCTTGACCCATTTACAGCTGATAAAGTGCTTTTCACTATCGATAAAAGTAATATTGAAAAGTACAAAGCCAATTTAAGTCCGGGTCAAATTGCTTTATTTGAAGCATACCCAGACACATTTAAAATGCCAGTGTATGAAACACGCCGCTCAGCTTCGTACCCTCAGTTTGTTTATGACGCGACTAAAAAGTTTGCACCGACTGCTGAATTAATCGAAGGCGGTAACGGTATTAAAAATACCGCGATAGGTATTCCTTTCCCTATTCCTAAAACAGGTTTAGAGGCAATTTGGAATCACTTATTACGTTACCGTGGCCAGTCTATTGAGCGCTTTGGTGGTCAAGCTGCACCGACTGCATCTGGCTCTTACAACTATGTTGGTTTTGATGAGCAGCTATTAGTTAAATACTCAGACCCAAGCGCAACACCTGCAGAGCTACAAGACTCAAACATTTTGTTTAAGTTTAAACAAAGCGTTACAGAGCCTGCACGTTTAGCGGGTACTGCATTATTAGTTCATGAAACAATGGACCAAATATTAACGCCGCGCCAAGCATGGACTTATAACTCGGGGCAACGTCGTGTTCGTCGTGCACCTAATGTTGCATATGATGCACCAGGCACAGCTGCAGATAGCCTGCGCACTACCGATGATTTTGATATGTTTAATGGCTCACCAAATCGTTACAACTGGACGCTAAAAGGTAAGCAAGAGTTATACATACCTTACAACAGCTATAAACTTCATAGCGACAAGCTAGAGTACGATGATATTTTAATGCCTGGCCATATTAACCCAGAACATACACGTTACGAAAAACATCGTGTTTGGGTTGTTGAAGCTAACTTAAAAGATGATACACGCCATATCTATAAAAAGCGTGTGTTTTACATTGATGAAGATAGCTGGCAAGTACAGGTAACTGATATTTATGATAACCGCGACCAACTTTACCGTGTAGCCATGGCTTATGGCCTTAACTATTACGAAGTTCCTACACAGTGGAGTACCCTTGAGGTTTATCATGATTTGAATTCTCGTCGTTATTTAGCAATTGGTTTAGATAACCAAGAAAAAATGTACGATTTTTCACAGTCGTTTAACGATAACGAATTTACTTCAAGCGCTTTACGTCGCGCAGGTAGATAGTATTAAACTAGGCACTTAACAATATGTTAAGTGCCTTTTCCTTTCTCATCGCGTTTGTCTTACAGCGCGCAACGCACTCCCTAGTAAAAAGACAAACAACTCTCTCGTACAAGGCGATTAAAATTTATGAAGTATTTGGTATATGCCAGCCTGATAATAAGCGGTGCGAGTGTTGCACAAGAAGCCCCTAACTATGCAATCAGTGCAACAAATGCAGCTAAAACCTTACTCACTGATATAACTAACACGGGTAATGGCTTAATTGCTGTTGGTAAACACGGTACTGTTATTAAAAGTACATCGGGTGATTCATGGCAACAAGCTGAGCTAGTTCCAACTCAAGTGCTCTTAACTGCCGTTGATTTTAGTAACGAAAATAATGGATGGGCGTGTGGCCACGATGCAACAATCATAAATACTACTGACGGTGGCGTTAATTGGCAGCTACAACAAGCATTACCTGAATTAGACAAACCATGTTTAGATATTTTATTTGAAGATGACTTAAAAGGTTTTGCAGTTGGCGCATATGGCATGTTTTATCAAACTACAGACGGTGGTCAACATTGGCAAAAACGCTTTTTAGATTCGCTACTTTTTAGTGATGATCGTGATTACTTAAACGATTTAAAAGAAAATGACCCACAAGGATACGAAGCGGAAACTGCTTCTATCTTACCGCACTTTAATCGTATAGAAAAAACAGACAATGGATTAATGCTCGTTGGTGAAATGGGTTTAATGGCCAGAAGCGTTGACGATGGTCAAACTTGGCAAAGAATAGAAGAAGTTTATCCCGGTTCATTCTTTGCAGTTGCCTCTGATAGCACTCAAGAAATTGTGGCGGGGCTACGAGGTAATGTTTTTGCAAAGCAAAGTGGCGAAAAGCAGTGGCAGCATTTTGAAAATGTTAAAACAGCGACGATTAACAACATCATTAATTATAATAACAAACAATGGCTCATGCTCGCTAATAGTGGCGTTATTTTTCATCTTCAAGATGGGTTACTCACCCATGAGCAGCTTGCTGACGGTAAAGCGATTCTTGATGGTGTAATTTTAGATAACAGATTGATCATGGCTACAGAAGATGGCATTAAAGTGAAGGAGTTAACCCCTTAATGCATAAGTTACTCGATTTTATTGAAAAGGCGATTTTTAGACATCGCTTAATTATGCTTATAAGTTTTGCACTTATAACCTGTTTACTTGTATTTAAAGCGACTCAAATTCAACTTGATGCATCGTTTAATAAAAATATCCCGTTAAATCACGATTACATGAAGGTATACACTAAACATGAAAAACAGTTTGGTGGTGCAAACAGTATTTTAATTTCAGTATGTGACGACAGCGGAGATATATTTAATCCAGAATTTTTTACTCAATTAAAAGCGGTTCACGATCAGCTTTATTTTATTCCTGGTGTAAATCGTCCTTTAGTGAATTCTATATTTTCACCTAGTGCTCGCTTTGTAGAAGTAGTAGAGGATGGCTTTGCCGGTGGTCCAATTATTCCTGCAAACTTTAAAGCAGATACGCGTGGATTAGGTGTAGTAAAGGAAAACATTGAAAAAGCAAAAGTTGTAGGGCGTATGATTGCCAGCGATTACTCTTGTGCAATGGTAACGGCTCAACTTTTAGAAACAGATCCTCAAACACAACAAAAATTAGACACATTAGCTTTTGCACAAAAGCTAGAAAGTGATTTAAGAGAGCCTTTAAGTACAGACAAAGTAAGTATTCATATTATTGGCTTTGCAAAAATGGCTGGTGATATAGCTGAAGGCGCAAAAGGGGTAGTCGTATTTTTTGCCATTGCTATCGCCTTTACCTTTATTATGGTTTGGCTATTTTGTGGCAGTTTAAAGCTAACTATTTTGCCAATCGCGTGTTCTATTATTGCTGTTATTTGGCAATTAGGCCTGCTTTCAAGTTTAGGGTTTGGACTAGACCCTATGTCTATTTTGGTGCCGTTTTTAGTGTTTGCTATTGGTGTAAGCCATGGTGTGCAGATGATCAATGCGATTGGCAAAAAAGTAGGTGAAGGAAAAAGTACGCGAATTTGTTGTCAGTCAAGTTTCAGGGCTTTATTAATACCTGGTGGTATTGCACTGCTTTCAGATACCGTAGGCTTTTTAACATTACTTACTATTGATATTGGTATTATCCGCGAACTTGCTATTACAGCGAGTTTAGGTGTGGCAGTAATTATATTTACAAATTTAATTTTGCTGCCAGTTTGGGCGTCGTACATGAACTTTGAAAACAGTGTACATATTCAATCTGGTGATGCTGAGAAGCCTAATATACTTGATAAGATCAGAGACATTTTAGTAAAAGCAACCGATCCTAAAATCGCTAAAATGATTATCGGTTTTACCCTTGTTTTATTTGCTCTAGGCTACTGGCAAGCAGATAAAATGCGTATAGGTGACTTACACGCAGGCGCGCCATCTCTTCATCAAGATGCCCGTTATAACCAAGACACGTTTTTAATTTCGGATAAGTACACTATCTCGTCTGATATTTTAAAAGTAATTGTAGAGGCGTATCCTGCAGCATGTACTGAGCATGATGTGATGGAGCGTATAAGCCGTTTTCAATACAAAGTTGAGAATGTGGCCGGTGTGCAGTCTGCTGTAAGTTTGAGCTCTGTAGCTCAATCGGTTAACGCGGGCTACAACGAAGGCAATTTAAAATGGCAGAGTTTGCCACGAAATTCAGCAAGCTTAGTACAGTCAACGTCTCGAGTTGAAACTAGTACAGGCTTACTTAACGGTGATTGTTCAGTTATGCCAGTGATTATATTCTTAGATGATCATAAAGCACAAACTATCGATACCGTAATTAAGAGTGTTAAGCAATTTGCACAAGAAGAGGGCACTGAAAAACTAGCATTTAAATTAGCGTCAGGACCTGTGGGCGTAATGGCAGCTACTAATGAGTCTGTATCAGAAGCACAAATACCCATGATGCTTTACGTTTATGGTGCCGTTATTATTTTATGTTTAATGAGCTTTAGAAGCGTAAAAGCAACAGTAGCCGTGGTATTACCGCTTTATATTGTATCAACCCTTGCCCAAGCACTTATGGTACAGCTGGAAATAGGCTTAACAGTTTCTACTTTACCTGTAATTGCATTAGGTGTAGGTATTGGTGTTGATTACGGTATTTATATACTGTCGTCGATGATGGGGCAGCTTAAGCAAAACGTACCGCTTAGTGTTGCTTATCGAAATGCGCTTGTTGAGCGTGGCAGCGCGGTTCTATTTACTGGTATTACATTAGCTATTGGTGTGAGCACTTGGATATTCTCAGATCTTAAATTCCAAGTTGATATGGGTATACTATTAACCTTCATGTTTTTAGTGAATATGTTAGGTGCAGTGTTGTTATTACCCGCAATTGGTAGCCTTCTCTGGACTGACCAGAAAAAATAATGTGAATACTTTTGCTCCTAAATGGCCAGTAATGGCCATTTATATCTATATTTTGTGAATAGATGACCAAATAGCTGAAATGCTTAAAATGTTTTCATCGAAAAGGCTGTTTATTAGCTGTAAAAGGGTTAGAATTTAACTGACTTCACGCTAATAATACGCTGTACAAATATTCTGCTTTTAGCAGTAATAGATTAAGGAACATACAATGACACGAAATGAAGGCCAAGCCTCGGTTATCCTAGATAATGTCTGTAAGCTGATCCAGAAAAAAGTTCGCGCTGATAATGTGTTACTCGTTGAGAAATTCGCCAAAGCCTTGTACAGCAATATGTCTAAAGAGGATTTGGCAAACCGCAACGATAGTGACCTATATGGCGCAGCATTAAGCCTTTGGAACTCGCTAGAAAAAAATACTACTGACGACGCTGTTATCCGCGTTTTCAATCCAGAAGTGGCAAAAGATGGCTGGCAGTCATCACATACAATCGTTGAAATTATCACTAAAGATATGCCGTTCTTAGTTGATTCTGTTCGTATGGCCATGACTCGTGAAAATATCGCCTCTCACTTATTACTTCACTGCCCATTAAAAATTAAGCGTGATGAAAACGCTAAAATTTCTGGATTATCAAATTTAAAAGCAGAGCAAGAATCTTCATCTACTAAAACAGTATTTTTTATTGAAATTGACCGTCAAACAGATTCTTCTGTGATTGAGTCTTTCAAAAAAGAATTAGAGTCTGTGCTTGTTGATGTGTCAGTTGCTGTTGATGATTGGCAACCAATCCGTAAAAAATTGATTGCAGTGACTAAAGAGTTACCTAAACGTCATCATAATAAAAGTAAAGATGAAGTTTCAGAAACAACTGAGTTTTTAGATTGGTTAGCTAAAGATAATTTTACCCTAATGGGTTACCGTGAATATGAGTTAAGCCCAGTTCAAGGTGATTACCAACTAAAAGGTAAAATGGATACAAGCCTAGGCTTGATGAAAAACTCGACTGAAGAACACACTCGCTTATTATCAGAATTACCTGAAGTTGCACGTCAAGAAGCTCGTAGCAGCAACCTACTGATTTTAACAAAAACTAACTCTGTTTCTCGTGTTCATCGTCCAGCTTACATCGATTATGTAGGCATTAAGCGTTTTGACGATGAAGGCAATGTAATTGGTGAAGACCGCTTTATCGGTTTATTTTCATCAAGCTTTTACAATAACAGTGCTACTGATGTACCTGTGTTAAAAAGTAAAATTAATCGCATTATGGAAATGTGTGATTTTGCTAAAGGTACTCACGCTTACAAAGCTGTTTTAAATATTTTAGAAACCTACCCACGTGATGAGCTAGTTCAAGCGCGCGAAGGTGAGCTACTTGAAGTTGCTATGGGTGTGTTACAAGTACAAGAGCGCGATATGTGTCGCTTGTTTGTACGTAAAGATGCGTATGGTCGTTTTTTATCTTGTATGGTTTATGTACCTCGCGAGCGTTATAACACGGCTCTTCGTCGTGAAACGCAAGATATATTAGCTAATGCATTTAATTCTGACGACAAAGTCGAATTTACTACTTATTTCTCTGAGTCAACACTGGCGCGTACTCATTACACCGTTCGTGTGACCGACAACAAGATCGAATATAACGTGAAAGACATCGAAAACAATTTAGTAGAAGCTGCACGTACGTGGGAAGATAAACTTCAATCTGCACTTTTAGAGTCTGCGGGTGAAGCTCGTGGTAACGATTTAAATCGTAAATACTGTAATGCGTTTGCACGCTCATACAAAGATGAAGTGCTTCCAAGTGCTGCGGTTGTTGATATTGAAAAGTTAGAACTACTTAGCGATGAAAACAAACTAGAAATGTTGTTTTACCGTCCTCAAGAAGAAGCAAACAGCAATATTGTACGATTAAGCTTATTCCATAAAGATGAGCCGATTCACTTATCTGATGTCATGCCAATGCTTGAAAACTTTGGCCTTCGTGTTGTTGGTGAAACACCATATTCAGTTAAAACTAGCGATGGTCGTATCAACTGGATCATGGACTTCTCGATGCTTATTGACAGCAAAGGGATGGCAGATTTTGATAAAATCTCAGCACGTTTTCGTGCTGCATTAACAAATGTTTGGGGCAACCGCCTTGAAAACGATGGTTTTAACCGTTTAGTGTTAATGGGTGGCCTAACAGGCCGCGAAGCATCTATCTTACGTGCGTACGCTAAGTACATGCGTCAAATTGGTGTAACGTTCTCACAAAGCTACATAGAAAGTACATTTGCAAATTATCCAAATATCGCAGCGCAAATTGTTAACTTGTTTGCTAAAAAGTTCTCAGTTAAAAGCCCTGCAAGTGCTAAAACACTTGAAAAGCTAAGCACGCAAATTTATTTAGAGCTTGAAAATGTAGCAAACCTTGATGATGACCGTATTATACGTTTATACGTAGATATGATTGTTGCGACGCTGCGTACTAACTATTTCCAAAAAGACGATGCCGGACAGTTTAAGTCTTATGTGTCGTTTAAAATACAACCTAGCTTAATTCCAGATGTACCACTTCCTTTACCTGCGTTTGAAATTTTTGTTTATTCTCCGCGCGTAGAAGGTGTGCATTTACGTTACGGCAAAGTAGCGCGTGGTGGTCTGCGTTGGTCAGATCGTCGTGAAGACTTCCGTACTGAAGTACTTGGCTTAGTTAAAGCACAACAAGTTAAAAATACGGTAATCGTACCTGTTGGTTCTAAAGGTGGCTTTGTATGTAAACAACTACCGATTGAGCGTGAAGCGTTTATCAAAGAAGGCCAAGAGTGTTATAAAATCTTTATCCGTGGTCTTTTAGATATTACTGATAATATTGAGCGTGGTGAAATAGTACCAGCGCGCGATGTTGTTCGTCATGATGAAGATGATGCTTACCTAGTAGTTGCAGCGGATAAAGGAACTGCTACTTTCTCTGATATCGCAAATGGCATTGCTAACGAATACAATTTCTGGCTAGGTGATGCATTTGCATCTGGTGGCTCGGTTGGTTATGACCATAAGAAAATGGGTATCACAGCAAAAGGCGCATGGGAGTCAGTTAAACGACATTTCCGTGAAATGGATATTGATTGTCAAACTACCGACTTTACAGTAGTAGCAATTGGCGATATGGCAGGCGATGTATTTGGTAATGGTATGCTGTTATCTAAGCATATTCGTCTACAAGTTGCCTTTAACCATATGCACATTTTTGTTGACCCTAATCCAGATGCTGCTACATCTTACCCTGAGCGCGAACGTTTATTTAATATGCCGCGTTCTTCTTGGGAAGATTACAATAAAGAGCTAATTTCTGCCGGTGGCGGTGTGTTCTCTCGTGCAGCTAAATCAATTACGCTTAGCCCAGAAATGAAAAAAATGTTGGGCACTAAAAAAGCTAGTATGACACCAAATGAGTTAATGAAAGCCTCATTAATGATGGAGTTTGATTTACTGTGGAATGGCGGTATTGGTACATACATTAAACACTCTAAAGAAACTGATGCCGATGTAGGGGATCGTGCAAACGATGCACTACGTATCAATGGTAGAGATTTAGGCGCTAAAATAATAGGCGAGGGCGGTAACTTAGGTGCAACGCAATTAGGTCGTGTTGAATTTGCAGCTAAAGGTGGTCGTGTTAATACTGACTTCATTGATAACGTAGGGGGTGTTGCCTGTTCAGATAACGAAGTTAACATTAAGATTTTACTTAATGGCTTAGTCGCTGAAGGTGACCTAACACGTAAACAACGTGATGAGCTACTTTACTCAATGACAGATGAAGTTTCTGAATTAGTATTAAAAGACTGTTACCGTCAAACACATACTATTTCAATTACACAGTCTAAAGGAACTTCAACGCTCAAAGAAAAGATTCGCTTTATTCATGCGCTTGAAAAAGAAGGCAAGTTAAACCGTGCTATCGAATTTATTCCAAGTGATGAAGAATTGGCAGAACGCGCCGCTGCAGGTAAAGACTTAACTCGTCCTGAGCTTTCAGTGCTAGTGTCTTACGCAAAAATGGTATTAAAAGAGTCTTTAGTAAGTGATGAAATTACTGAAAACCCTTACTATCGCCAATTGCTTGTTAAGTCATTCCCACGCCCATTGCGTGAGAAGTTTAACGATGCGATGAACAACCACCCACTTCGTAAAGAAATTATTGCAACTAAACTTGCTAACAGTATCGTTAACGATATGGGTTTAAACTTCATGGTACGTATGCATGAAGAAACTGGTGCTAATGAAGCTGAGATAGCAATGTGTTACTCAATTGCTAGCGAAATATTTGAAATGCGTGAAACATGGTCTTCTATTAGTGCACTTGATAATAAAATACCAGCAGCAGTTCAAACTGAAATGCTTTACCAACTTCGTCGTACTGTGCGCCGTGCAACGCGTTGGTTCTTACGTCACCGTAATAAGTCACAAACGATTGAACAAGGAATTGAATTCTTTGCGCCAACCTTTAAAGATTTAAGCGATAACTTAAATACGTATATGATTGAAAAAGAAAATGATCGTATTGTAATTGAGGCCAATAAGTTAATTGACGCGGGCGTTCCAACAGATATAGCTAATCGTATTGTTTCTTTATCAAGCTTATTCTCTGTGATGGATTTAGCAGAAGTTGCGAATAGTTCAGGTAAGAGTATTTCGATGGTGTCCAATACTTACTTTAAACTAGGTGCAAGAATGGGTCTGCATTGGTTCTTAGAGCAAATAACTAAGCAACCAGTAGCAAATCATTGGCAAGCACTTGCTCGCTCGTCTTATCGAGAAGAGCTTGATTGGCAGCAACGTACGTTATCTGAAGTTGTATTAAATAGCTTTGAAGGTGATGAGAGCGATGTTGATAGTCAAATAGACGAGTGGATGGATAGCCAAGATTTATTACTTCAACGCTGGAAACAAATGCTGGCTGAGTTTAAAACATCACAAAGCCACGACTTTGCTAAGTTCTCGGTTGCACTTCGTGAACTTATGTTGTTAAGCCACAATTGTGATACGTCAGGAAAATAATTTAGCTTTAATCAGTTAATTGTTTAGTAAATAAATAACTGATTGTTAAAATTGTTATACAATACCTCAGCCTTGTCTGAGGTATTTTTTTGTCTAAAATTTAAAAAGAGGATTATATTGATGTTTTATGATTTAGCTCGCCGTTTTATGTTTACCCGTGATGCGGAGTGGGCGCATGAGTTTGCACTTAATAATCTTCGTCGTTTTACCAATACACCTTTAAATTTAGCTTGGTCGCAAAATATTTCTGATAAGCCAGTCGATTTTTTGGGTCTGAAATTTAAAAACCCTGTAGGGCTAGCAGCTGGCCTTGATAAAAATGCGGAATGTATTGATGCATTCAGCCAAATGGGCTTTGGTTTTATTGAAGTTGGCACTATTACGCCGCGTGCTCAAGCGGGTAATGATAAACCTCGTATTTTTAGGTTGCCAGAATCAAACGCTATTATTAACCGTATGGGTTTTAATAATAAAGGCGTTGATAACTTAGTTTCAAATGTAAAAGCAGCAAAATACAGCGGCATACTCGGTATTAATATTGGTAAAAATAAAGATACGCCAAATGAACAAGGTAAAGATGACTATATTCATTGTATGCGTAAAGTGTTTGAACATGCCTCATATATTACGGTAAATATTTCATCACCAAATACACCTGGCTTGCGTGATTTGCAATATGGTGCTGCACTTGATGATTTACTGCAAAGTCTTAAAAACGAACAGTTAGATTTAGTTGCAAAGCACAATAAACAAGTGCCTATGCTTGTAAAAATTGCACCGGATCTAGATCAAATTCAAATAGAGCAAGTAAGTGAATCACTTTTAAATAATAAAATCGATGGTGTAATTGCCACCAACACCACGCTTGAGCGAGCTGCAGTTATGGGCCAGCAATATGCAGAAGAAGCCGGCGGTTTATCAGGTCACCCTGTTAGAATGCGTTCTACAGAGGTAGTGAGTGAATTGAAACGCTTAACACAAGGTAAATTACCAATCATCGGAGTTGGCGGAATAGATGATGCGCAATCTGCAAAAGAAAAGTTCGATGCAGGCGCAAATTTAGTCCAGGTTTATACTGGGTTCATCTACAAAGGTCCACAATTGGTAAAGTCGATCGTTAACGGCTTATAAGGATCAGTTATCTAAGCTTTTGATCGTTCGATAAATGTTCTAAGCAAGCATTTTAAAAGTGGTCAAAAGCGGTTATACTGTGAGCAATAATTATTCAACATACCCAAGGAGGAGTAAATGTTACAAGCATCAAAGCAATGGCAGTGGATTACTTGTCCTAATAAAAATCGTTTATTACTTGATTTAAATGACGACATGCAATTATGTACGCCCTATAAGTTAAGACAACTCACCGATTCTGTTTTTAAAAATCCACGTTTTAGTCTAGAAGATGCTGCATTTTATGAACAAGTTTATAACTATTTAGATGGGTTTGAATTGTGGTCTGCTGCTCAAATTTGTCAAATATCGCTAAATGCAACCGCTGTTAAATATCACTTAAAACCCGTTTTATCAAAAAGCTGGTTTTTTGAAGAGTACACTGGAACAGAGCCAAGTGTAGAAGCAATAGTTAAATTAATATCTAAAACGCAGGCTGGCGATTTTTTAATTGTAGAGCATTGCCCTGATGCATCTATTTGCTTAAATTTAAGCGAAACCTTTAAATTAGACGAAAACTTATCTTTAGCGCAATTTGAAGTAATCCGTATTTTGAATAATCGAGTACACCCCATCCTAAATCAGCAATATCAAAGTCAAACCGCCTAACCAAATTTAAGTCTTAAGCGTGTCTTTATGGCGTGTTTGTCGCCCAACCTATGTTATAATCCTGCGCAATTAGCTATTAAGGGTTATTACTTTGCAATTTATCGCACTTACTTCTATCGGAATCGAAAATTTATTGGTTGATGAACTAACAGAACTTGGCGCAACTGTGTCTAAGCAAACTGTTGGTTCTGTTCGTTTTGAGGCTGACTCATTACTGGCGCAAAAGGTTTGTTTATCAAGTCGTTTTGCAACGCGTGTGCTTATGCTTATTGAAGAAAAAGAAGGCGTAGATGACAAGAATAGCCTGTATAATTTTGCTCGCTCGCAACCTTGGCAAGAGTGGTTTGGACCAACTCAAACATTCGCTGTCGACTTCAACGGTACCAATGACTCATTAAAAAACACACAATTTTCGGGTCTTGTAATAAAAGATGCGATTGTTGACTACTTTAATGATTTATACGAGCAGCGTCCTAACGTTGATAAGCAAGATGCAAATGTGCGTGTTGTTGCACGATTAAATCGTTACGGCGTTTCTATGTATATTGACTATTCGGGCCCTCGTTTGTCTGAACGTGGTTACCGTCAAGGTCAAGGTAAAGCACCAATTAAAGAACATTTAGCGGCTGCATTAATTAAACGAAGTGGTTGGCTTGATAATGTAAAACAACCTTTATTCGATCCATGTTGTGGTGCGGGTACTATTTTAATCGAAGCGGCTGGCATGGCACGAAACGAAGCACCGGGATTATTTCGTGAAGGCTTTGCTTTTGAGCGTTTACCCAGTTTTAGAGCCGCTAAGTTTAAAGAACTTAAAGAAGAGTTACTTGCTAACATTACCGATCCTAAATTGTGGTTAATTGGCCACGATTACGATGAACAAGTTTTAAATAAAGCGATTGATAATGCCAAACGTGCTGAGCTTGATGATGTTATTAAGTTTAAGCAAAGTGATGCAACTAAACTTACTGCTGTTGCAAAATTACCGGGTGTTGTAATTTCAAACTTACCTTATGGTGAGCGTATTGGTTCTATGGCTGAGCTTGTTGATTTACACCGTAATTTAGGTGTTGGCTTTAAAAAGCACTTTAATCATTGGAAACTTGCCTTACTAGGTATGGACGAGAGCTTATTTAAACTTTTAAAACTTGTGCGTCTTAAGCGTTATAAGTTTAAAAATGGCCCACTTGATGTTGAACTTAACTTATATCAATTAGATGATAAGCAAGTAAGTTTGACCACCGATGATAAAAAAGCGCTTAATTTTGAAGGTTCTACGTCATTCGCAAATAGATTGAAAAAGAATAAGCAAGGCTTAAAAAACTGGCTTAAACAAAATAAAGTAGACGCTTATCGAGTTTATGAAGCGGATATCCCTGAGTACAATGTTGCTGTAGATATTTACGGTGACTCTGCTGTTATTTTTGAATATGCAGCGCCTAAAGAAATTGATGAAAAAACATCAGAAAAACGCCTGCAAGACGTAATAACATTGACTTCGCAACAACTTGATATCTCACCTGAAAATATTGCTGTAAAAGTGCGTAAAAAGCAAAAGGGCGAAGACCAGTATACGGCCATGTCTAAACAAAACCGCACTATGGTAGTTGAAGAGTTTGGTGCTAAGTTTAAAGTTAATTTATTTGACTACTTAGACACAGGTTTGTTTTTAGATCACCGTTTAATGCGTCGTTATATTCAAGAAAATGCGAAAGATAAGCGCTTTTTAAACTTGTTTGCATACACAGGTACAGCCTCTGTGCATGCTGCACTTGGTGGCGCTAAAGCAATTACAACAGTTGATTTATCTAAAACCTATTTAAAATGGGGCCAAGATAACTTCGATTTAAACAATATCAGTAATACACGTTACCGTTTTGAACAAGCAGATTGTTTAAAGTGGTTAGAGCATGCGACAGCACAATATGATTTGATATTTTTAGACCCTCCAACGTTCTCAAACTCAAAACGTATGAAAGACGCGTTTGATGTGCAAAGTGATCACATTAAATTATTAACGTGGGTTAAAAAGATCTTAAGTCCATCAGGTACTTTGATTTTCTCTAATAACAAACGTGGTTTTGTAATGGATGAAGTTGGCCTGATTGGTTTAGGTTTAAAAGCCGTTAATATCTCAGATAAAACGCTATCACCAGACTTCAAACGTAATAAAAAAATCCATAATAGCTGGCTAATTACGCATGGCTAAATGGATTTTATATCATACTGATGGCTGCCACTTGTGCGAACAGGCTGAGCAACTTATCACTGATGTACTAAATGACAACAGTGAGTTATTACTAATCGATATTATGACTGATGAGCAGCTTATTGCTGAGTATCAAATTACTATTCCTGTATTAAAAAGTGAAAAAGGCGAGAAATTATATTGGCCTTTTACTTTACACTCTGTGCGCGATTTTTTAGCACAAGCAGAATAAGAGCAAATAAGAACTATGGATTTAATAAGAATTTTAAAAGCACAACTTGCTTTTGGTACACATGCTTTGCTTAACAAAGCAGACGCCGTTATAGAAAGTGGCGAAAGAGTGTGTGTAGTTGGTCGAAATGGCGCGGGTAAGTCAACGTTATTAAAAGTGCTCGATGGACAAGTTGTTTTAGATGACGGTGAAATAAATCAGCTTGGTGGTATTCGAATTTCTCGTTTAGAGCAAGATCCACCAAAAGGTGCAAGCGGAACTGTATTTGATTACGTGGCACAGGGTATGCCAGAAATCGCTAACCTACTCATTGATTTTCATCATGTTAGCAACGAACTGCAAACACAATGTACTGATAAGTTATTAAATAAACTTGAACGTTTATCAAACCAACTTGAAGCCGCTGATGGTTGGCGTTTTGATAGCCGAATTCAATTAGTTTTGACACAATTAGAATTAACACCAGAAGCTAAGCTTGAGTCTCTTTCTGGTGGTTGGTTACGTAAAGTAGCACTTGCGCGTGCACTTGTAAGTGAGCCTGACTTATTATTACTAGATGAGCCAACAAACCATTTAGATATGGCTAGTGTAATGTGGCTTGAACAGTTTTTAAAAGAATTTAAAGGCGGCATTGTATTTATATCGCATGACCGTGCGTTTATTCGCGCTGTCGCTACGCGTATTTTAGATTTAGATCGCGGTAAACTTATTTCCTACCCAGGTGATTACGCGACTTATCTAGAGCAAAAAGCGCATGATTTAAAAGTAGAAGAAGCGCAAAATGCATTGTTTGATAAGCGTTTAGCTGAAGAAGAAACGTGGATTCGCCAAGGTGTTAAAGCGCGAAGAACGCGTAACGAAGGGCGTGTTCGAGAGCTAAAACAGCTACGTAATGAGCGCAAGCAACGTGTTGATCAAGTTGGAAAAACTGACTTTAATATTGAAACAGCTGATCGCTCAGGTAAGTTGGTATTTGAAGCTAAGAACCTTTGCCATGCATTTAAAGACAAAGTTATTGCTGATGATTTTTCGACACTTGTAATGCGTGGCGACAGAATTGGCTTAGTAGGCCCAAATGGTATTGGTAAAACAACACTATTAAAACTAATGTTTGGTGATTTAGAACCTGATAGTGGTATTACTAAGCAAGGTGTTAATTTAGAGTTTGCTTACTTTGACCAATACCGTGAAAAACTTGACGAAGAAGCAACTGTTCAAGATAACGTTGCCGAAGGTAAACAAGAAGTGATGATGGGCGGTCGTTCACGCCATGTTTTAGGTTACCTGCAAGACTTTTTGTTCCCTCCAGCACGCGCTCGAACCCCGGTTAAAGCACTCTCTGGTGGTGAAAAAAATAGACTGCTATTAGCTAAACTGTTTTTAAAACCATCTAATGTACTTGTTCTCGATGAGCCAACGAATGACTTGGACATTGAAACGTTAGAGTTATTAGAGGACATTATTAATCAATATCAAGGTACAGTGCTGATTGTAAGCCATGACCGAGAATTTATTGATAATACATGTTCTAGTGTATGGGCATTTGAAGGCAATGGTAAAGTAACAGATATCGTCGGTGGTTATAGCGACTATGAAGCTTATGTAGGTTACTTAGCTGAACAAGAAAAAAAAATTCAGCAACAACCAGTAAAAAAAGTTGAAAAAGTAGCCGCTCCAGCTGCAAAACCAGCAGCTAAGACAAATAAACTCTCTTACAAATTAAAACTTGAATTAGAGCAACTACCGAATAAAATGGAAAAACTAGAAGCTGAAATTGAAGCTCAACAAGCTGTAGTGAGTGACGCAAACTTTTTTAAACAAGAGAGTGATGTAACAACTAAAGCATTGAACCATTTAGCACAACTTGAGTCTGACCTTGAAGCTGCCCTTGAGCGCTGGGAAGAACTTGAAGAATTACAGAATCAGTAGTAAGGACTAAAATGAAATATAAATTACTCGCTGCCAGTATTTTAGCGACATTAAGCACTTCAGCAACAAGTGCGACGTACCAGTTAAGTGAATTAGGGACTCTTGAAGACGCTAAATATTCTTATGTAACAGATGTAAGCGAAAGCGGGCATATTATTGGTTTCGCAAATGGTTTATACAATTTACCTATTGATACAAGCTATATAGATTTTACTGAAAACCTTATTGAAAATAGCTATGACAATACAGAGGCAGCATTTGAATTAAGTGATAAAGAGATTACCTTCACACTTGATGACATTGAAAATAATGATGCGGTACTTACTAATGCTGATGCACACACTTTCATGGTTAGTTTTTTATCTTCAATTTCTACAAATTTTGAATATCAAAAATTAAGCTCATTAGTAGGCATAAAATATAATGATACACAAATAACTGAGCAACCATTATTTGATATTGCATCTGTTGATTATGACGGACTAACACGTTCAACTACTAACCTTTTTAATGCTGTAACTGAAGATGGTGTTACAGTCGGTTGGGGAAGCGCTCCATACGATAAAGTATCTTTTACACCTGATGGTGAAGATGATGCAGAAACATGGTTTACTCATGAATTTATAGAGCGTGGGATTGTAATAAGCGCTGATGGCAGTGTAAGTGTTGAGTTAGAGCCTGAGTTTAATGAATACGGTGGTACAAGTCGTGCCAACGATATTATTAAAACTAACAGTGGTTATACCGTTGTAGGTAACATGTCTACAAGCATTCCAGATGACAGACAAGATAATATTGATGATAACTGTGATAATGAAGACGAACCTACGTCAGTATGTATCAACTTGTTAAATACAAATATTACACGAGGCTTATTTAATAAGCGCGCTGTTAAATGGGAACTTGATGAATCACTTAATATCACGTCTGTTGAAGAGCTTGGTATGGCACTGACACCTGATGAAGGTGAAGCGGAAGATGATGCATTTACAAGTACTGCTTTAGCAGTGAACAACAACGGGACAATTGTAGGATCATCGAATACACGTTATTACAAAAATGACGATACAATTCTTACAATGCCAGTTTATTTTAAAGACGGTGCGGTTGTTGATTTTATTAATCAAGAAGATGACTGGCAGTCTGGTAAATCAATTGCTATTAATGATAACGATGTAATTACAGGTTATGCAACTAAACGTATTGAAGGTACTCTTCGTAATAAATTCTTTTACCATGATATAGCAACGGGTAGTACGGTTTTCCCTAATGATTACTTTTCAAGCTCAAGTTCTTACGGTAACGATATAAACAACCAAGGTTATATTGTAGGTGAAGGGGAAGTGGGTGTTTCTGATAGCTCGCGACTCAAAGAGGCCTTTATTTACAAAATTGGTGAAGACAAAATCACTAATCTAAACGATTTACTGCCTTGTTATGACACCGACGGTGAAACTGATTACGCTTATACTATGGTTGAAGCGACTGCTATCAACGAAAATAATGAAATATTTGGTACTGCGACTAAAACAGTTGAAAAGCTAGATTCATTAGGCGGTGTAGTAACTGATATTAATGGTGAAATTGAATATGAGAGTATTGCAATAGCAGTTAAACTAACGCCAATTGCAAATGGTGAAGTAGAAAGCTGTGCTCCAGTAGAAGCTGAAGTTTATGAGCGTAACTCTGCTAGCTTCGCTTGGTATACATTATTGTTATTACCACTGGTTGGCTTAAGGCGTGTATTTCGCTTTTAAAGTTTATTGATTATAAAAAAACCAACTTGATAAAGTTGGTTTTTTTTCGTCTATAATATTTTATTAGATTAGGATTGCAGCGATTATTTAGCTTTAACGCCACTAATTATTTCGTGATAACCATGCTTTTTTCACAGAGCGGCGCCAAATAATATCGATACCAAAATATCCTATAATTGATGCAATAGAAGCACATACTAATGAACCTAATAAAAATGCAGGACCAATTGTTTCTATACTTTCTAAAAACCAAGACCAACTTGCTTCAAATACAAAGTGTTGTTCTGGCTGATTAAGTATTAACGTACCCACTAAGTATGAGCCATAAAAGATAGGTGGCATGGTTAATGGATTCGTAAGCCATACTAAAGCAACTGATATGGGTAAATTAACCCTAAATAATATAGCACCTGCTGCGGCTAAAACCATTTGAAAAGGAACAGGGATGAAAGCAAAAAATAACCCGACCGCGAAGGCCCCTCGAGCTGAACGTCTATTTAAATGCCAAAGATTTGCGTCTTGCAAAAGTCGTCCAAATATTTTTAGTGATTTATGATGTCTAATTTTATTTGGATCAGGTAAAAATCTTTGGATCGTTTTTTTAGCCATTTAAAGCAACCATTTACATCAGTGTGGATAAGTCTTGGGTTTGTAATTGGCTGTGTAGCAACCGTGTTTTATTATCAAACTCTCGAATTTACAGTCTTCACAATTTTCATTGTAATAGTGAGCGCTTATTTTAAGCCGTTTTTAAACGTATTGTTAGGCTTTATTTGTGCAATTTGCTTTGTTGGTATGCATTTCTACCTTTTTTATAGTTTTGAAATACCAAAATCGAACGAAAAGTATGCACTTGATTCTACATTAGTTGTTGAAGAGATTATTTCTGATAAAAAACCTCAGTATATCAAAGCCAAAATAGTGGCATTAGACGGGAGTAGTTTTTCGAGTTTTAGAGCACCCAAAGCAATGCTCAGTGTTAATTCTGCACAGCCCTTTACAGTCGGGGATGAATTCTCTGCATTAATCCATTTAAAATATTTTCGCAGTAATAAAAATTTTAATGTGTTTGATAATGAACGTTATGCATTTATAAATAGGATATTATTTAAAGGTAAAGTGCTCAAGAAAGAGCTTAATATAATACACAGCGATAAACAAAGCATCGTACTAGATTATCAAAACTTCATTAAAAATACCTATACAAATACAAGATTGCAGTGGCTCTATTATGCATTACTCAGTGGTGATAAATCGTTGATGAGCTATACAGATAAACAATTAATGCAATCACTTGGGTTAAGTCACTTACTGGCTATATCGGGTTTACATATTGGTTTGATTTTTAGCTTTGGTTATTTATTCATTCGATTTATCTGTACGAAAATAAACTTTTCAATTGGTCAATCATTTAACCTTACACTTTACTACAGTTCGTTCGGTTTTATAGCTGCATTAGTTTACGTATATTTAAGTGACTTTTTAGTATCAGCAACGCGAGCGCTAATTATGCTGGGTTGTTATTTGTTACTTTATTTTCTTGCTAAGCAGCAGCTGCGATGGCGTAGTATTTTATTTGCCTTGGTAATAGTGCTTGCTGTTAACCCATTTAATTTACTTAATCCAGGTCTGTATTTTTCATTTTTAGCGGTCGCTATAATTTTTACTGTTATTAATAAATTACCAATATTAAATACACGAATCAAAAACAAAATTATTGCGTTATTTGTTATTCAAGTAGCATTGTTTATCGGTTTATTACCACTTTCACTTTATTTTTTTAATGGCGTAAGTATTGCGGGCCTAGTCATTAACTTAATTGCGATACCGTTTCTTTCCATCATTATTTTGCCATTTTTGATTGTTTTTACATTACTGAGTACTTTTTTAGATATAGGTAATTTAATACATTTGTTTGATACAGGGCTATATGCGTTATTTAAATTACTTTATGAAATACCCGAGCCGTTAAGATGGCTGACAACAGGAAGAATCGAGTTAATATTCGTCATTTTTACCTATATTACTATGTTGATGATTTACTTCCTCCCCTATAAATTGCTCTGTTTCATTCCTTTAACAGTACTTTTATTGAATAATCTTCTAAAAGAAAAGCCTAACTGGCAACTTCATGTGTTTGATGTTGGGCATGGTCTCATGGCATTAATTGAAAAAGATAACCAAGTGCTTATCTATGATTTTGGTCCAAGTTATTTTAATCGTTTTAGTCGTACGCGAAGTATTTTATTGCCTTATATAAAAGCAAATAATTTCACAGTAAAAACAGCAATTCTAAGTCATGAAGACAGCGATCACGCTGGAGGAATACAGCATTTTATTGAAGCTGGATTTGGGGAAACATTAAAGCAATTTCATCCTGAAAATACACTTAATGTGTGTGAAGTCCAAAGTGTTGATTTTGTCGGTTTAAGAGTAGAAAGCTTTAGCACTATAGGGTATGGAAATGAAAACGACGATTCATGCGTTGTTAGAGTATCGAGTAATACTTATAGTGTGTTATTTACAGGTGATATATCAAAATCCCGTGAAGCCTCATTATTAGCTAATAATACATCGTTGAAAAGTACAGTCATGTTAAGCCCGCATCATGGCAGTGATACATCCTCAAGTGTTAATTTTATTAGTTATGTTGGCCCTAAAGTTGTGATTCATTCAAGTGCTTATAAAGGACAGTGGGAATTTCCCAAGCCCGTTGTTGTCGAGCGTTACAAAGCAATAAGCGCCGAGCAATTTACAACAGGCGTTGAAGGACAAATTAGTATTAAATTCTACTCAAACAATTTGGTCATAGAAACAGCAAGAGGGCAGGAAAGTTATTGGTTTATCAAAGATTGACGTTTAGTTTTATCTCATCGAAGGATACAATACAGGGAGTTACTGTATTTAGAGAGTGTTATGGATCAAAGTACTGCACAAATTTATAAACGTCTTGTCTCGTATGTTGGCGCATACAAAAGCGTCGCTTTTATCGCAATTGTTGGGATGATAGGCTATTCAGCAATGGATGCTTTATTCATTCAATTAATGAAGCCGTTTATTGATCAAGGTTTAAACCAGCGAAATACAGAAGTTTTAAAGTACGCTCCTTTTGTTGTTATCGCGTTAGTACTAGGGCGTGGTGTTTTTAACTTTATGTCTTCGTACTGTTTAAGTTATGTGGGCTCTCAAGTTGTACGCTCTTTACGCCAAGAGTTATTTGAGCACATATTGCATTTACCCGTTTCTTTTCATGACAAAAACTCAACAGGCGATTTAATTTCAAAAATCACTTTTGACACAGAGCAAGTTCAACAAGCAATTACTAAAGCGTTACTTATTGTTGTACGTGAAGGAGCCTTTGTTGTCTTTTTACTTGGTGTAATGTTTTATACCAGTTGGAAGCTCTCACTTATATTTTTAGTCATCATCCCTCTCGTTGCCATTATTGTAGCGGTTGTATCGAAACGTTTTCGCCATATTTCTAAAAGTATCCAATCAGCTATGGGGCAGGTTACACGTAGCTCTGAACAAATGCTTAGCGGACATAAAGTTATTCATGGATTTGGCGGACAAGACCAAGAAATAAACCATTTCTCAAAGATTAATAATCATAACCGCCAGCAGCGCATTAAAATGGATGCGACAAAAGCTTTAAGTGTATCAATTATTCAAATATTAGCAGCAAGTGCTATGGCTGTTATTTTATGGGCTGTATCTCTTCCATCAATGATTGATACGATTACCTCTGGTGACTTCATGGCATTAATTGCCTCAATGATGATGCTATTGCGACCGCTAAAACAACTCGCCAATGTTAATAGTGATATGCAGCGTGGTATCTCTGCCGCGCAAAGTATTTTTTTAGTTTTAGATGAAGAAATGGAAAAAGATACTGGCACCGTTTCAGTCGATAAAGTTAAAGGGTTAATTGAAGTTAAAAATGTAACCTTTAAGTACCCAACAAAAGATGAAGCCGTATTAAACGATTTGTCGCTAACGATTAAAGCGGGTGAAAGTATTGCCTTAGTAGGGCGCTCAGGCTCGGGTAAATCAACAATTTCTAATTTATTACCACGCTACTATGACTTAGAGTTACCGAGTGAAATATTACTTGATGGTATAGCTCTGCAGGATTATAAATTAACAGATCTACGTCGCCAATTTGCTTTAGTGTCTCAACAAGTCGTGTTATTTAACGATACGATTGCTAACAATATTTGTTATGGCATAAAGCATGATGTGTCTGAGGAAGAATTAGAGCAAGTTGCTAAACAAGCGCATGTTTGGGAGTTTGTTAAAGACCTGCCAGAGCAATTAAACACCATGGTAGGTGAAAATGGTGTAATGCTCTCCGGCGGTCAACGCCAGCGTATAGCGATAGCACGTGCAATATTAAAAGACGCACCTATTTTGATTTTAGACGAGGCTACATCAGCACTTGATACCGAATCTGAAAAGCTTATTCAGCAAGCATTAGAAACGCTAATGAAAGATAAAACCTCAATTGTTATTGCGCATCGCTTATCTACTATCGAAAACAGTGACCGAATCTATGTTATTGATAATGGTCGTGTAATAGAAAGTGGCGATCACAATAGTTTATTAGCAAATGACGGTACTTATTCAGCCCTTTGCAAAATGCAGTTTGGTGATCAGGCGTGAGTAAAATAGAACAAAGCTGGTATAAACCATTTGGTCTAATTACTTTACTGTTATTACCATTAAGTGCTTTGTTTTGGGTTGTATCGTCATTTCGAAAATACTTATACAGCGCTAAAATACTTAAACCTTTTGAGTGCAAAACGCCTGTAATTGTAGTTGGCAATATAAGTGTTGGCGGTAATGGTAAAACGCCTTTTGTTTTGTGGCTGTATGGTCATTTAACACAGCAAGGTTTATCAGTGGGAATTATTAGTAGAGGATATGGTGGGCAATCAAAAAATTACCCGCTTTTAGTTACTGAGCTTGTAGATGCTCAGCAGGCTGGAGATGAGCCCGTACTTTTATACCATCGTTTAAAGTGCCCAATAGCGGTTGGGCCTAATAGACAACACAATATCGATTTATTAGAAAATAATTATACACTCGACGTTATTATTTCTGATGATGGAATGCAGCATTATAAAATGCCTCGTAGCATTGAGTGTTGTATTGTTGATAGTGAGCGTCGTTTTGGTAATGGCTTTGTTATGCCAGCAGGGCCACTTCGTGAAACAACTAAACGTTTGCAAAGTGTCGATATAGTAATTGAAAATGGTGGTGAGGCTAATAATAGCTACACATTACAAGTAAGTAATCTTCGCTTGGTTAATTCAAGCGATTATGCAAAAAGTAACGTAAGTGAAGCACATGCAATAAGTGCAATTGGGAACCCTAAACGGTTTGAAAACTCATTAGAAGCACAAGATATTACGTTATTATCGACTCATCATTTTAGAGATCATTATGCTTATACAGTAGATGATTTTGCCCAATTTGGTGATGATTGCATTATAATGACCGAAAAAGATGCCGTTAAATGTAAGTCCTTTGCAAAGCCTAATTGGTATTATTTACCAGTAGATGCACAACCTACCGATAGCGTAATAAACACATTAAATTCAATATTAAAAGAAAAAGGAATACTCAATGGCCTTTGATACAAAATTACTCGAGATAATTGCGTGCCCTGTTTGTAAGGGAAAATTACGCTTTGATAGAGAAAACAACGAACTAATTAGCACAGCAGCTAAGCTTGCTTATCCTGTTCAAGATGATATTCCAGTATTACTTGAAAATGAAGCACGTGAGTTATCTTTAGAAGAGGTTGAAAAGTGGAATTCGTAGTTGTAATTCCTGCTCGTTTTGCATCGACCCGACTACCAGGTAAACCGCTTGCTGATATTTGTGGCAAGCCAATGGTTCAACACGTTTACGAAAAAGCATGTTTATCAGGTGCTAGTAAAGTAGTTATAGCAACCGATCATCAAAAAGTATTTGATGCAGTAAGTATGTTTACTAATGATGTAGTAATGACGCGTGAAGATCACCAGTCGGGTACTGAACGATTAGCTGAAGTGGTTGATTTGCTTAAACTTGATAGCAATACAATTGTGGTTAATGTACAAGGCGATGAGCCATTACTTGCACCAGAAAACGTATCTCAAGTTGCTGCACTATTAAGTGATTCAACAGCACCAATGGCAACGTTAAGTGTTGCTATTGAAGAACGTGATGAAGTATTTAATCCTAATGCCGTTAAAGTGGTTAGCGATATAAATAAAAATGCCCTGTATTTCTCTCGTGCAAGTATACCGTTTGATAGAAATACGATGATGGGTGATAGCACTGCCCTTAATTTAGCCCCGTTTCAACGCCATGTAGGTATTTATGCGTACAGAGCGGGTTTTATTAAACAATACATAGAGCTGAGTGTATCACCACTAGAATTACTTGAATCACTTGAGCAGTTACGTGTTTTGTATCACGGTTATAAAATTAAAATAGAACAAGCTCAAATAGCCCCTCATGCAGGTGTAGATACGCCTGATGACTTAGCTAAAGTGATAGCGCATATTAAAAGTAAAAACGTGTGAGTGAGCAAGTAAGTAAGATATTAAAAGTTGTTTATACACATAACGACTTTTATATTTTAGAAAAGCCAGCGGGTCTTAATTTTCATTCTGAAGAGGGACCCGGCTTTGTTGTTTTAGCCGAACAACAATTATTGCAAAAGCTTTATGCCGTTCATCGTTTAGATAAAGTGACATCAGGGCTGATTATTTTAGCGCGAAACAAAGCCGCTGCAGCCGCCTTTACTGTTATGTTTACTGAGCATGTGATTAATAAATTTTATTTAGCGATTAGTGATGCTAAACCAAAAAAGAAGCAGGGGTGGATAAAAGGCGATATGGCTAAGTCTCGCCGTGGCTCGTTTAAGTTACTAACGAGTACACTTAACCCTGCAATTACCCGATTCTATTCTCTGAGTTATAAGCCAGGGTTTAGAGGGTATATTTTAAAACCTTACTCTGGCAAAACACATCAACTAAGAGTGGCACTAAAAAGTGTGGGCGCAGCTATTTTAGGCGATGCAATGTATTCAGGCACGCCTTCTAATCGTACCTATTTACATGCATATGCGTTAAGCTTTTTATGGCAAGGTGAACAAATACAGCTAACTTTATTACCCGATAGTGGTGATGAGTATTTGGCGTTAATTAAACATCAAGATTTTCAAGCATGGCAATCGCCATGGCAACTGGATTGGTAAATGAGCGAAAAAGTTACAGATATACGTTTTGGTGGTATTAAACGTTTATATGGTCATCAACAGTTTGATTGGCTTCAAGAAGCACATTTTTGTGTAGTAGGTATTGGTGGTGTAGGAAGCTGGACAGCAGAAGCACTTGCACGTACTGGTGTTGGTAAAATAACACTTATAGATTTGGATGATATTTGCGCGACTAACGTCAATAGACAAATTCACGCGTTAACGGGCACTATTGGTCAAGCTAAAGTCGATGCAATGAAAGCGCGCTGCGAGCTTATTAACCCAGAATGCCAAATTAGTGTAATAGATGACTTTATTACGCTTGATAATATTCAAGAGCATATTCAAGGTTTTGATTATGTAATTGATTGTATTGATGCAGTTAAAGAAAAAGCAGCATTAATTGCTCACTGTAAACGTAATAAACTACCTATAATTACAACTGGTGGTGCTGGCGGGCAAACAGATCCTAGCCAAATAACTTTTGGTGATGTAGCTAAAACTACGCAAGACCCATTACTTGCAAAGGTGCGCTATATTTTGCGCAAGCAATATAATTTTAGTAATAATCCTAAACGTAAGTTTAATATTGATTGTGTTTACTCAACAGAGCAATTGGTTTACCCAGGAAGCGATGGCAGCGTATGTCATGCTAAGCAAAGTGCTGATGGCACAATGAATATGGACTGTAATAATGGTTTTGGCTCTGTGACTATGATCACAGGAAGCTTTGGTTTTTTTGTTGCTGCAAAAGCGGTGCGTAAATATCTAAATAAAAAACAACGCTCACAAGCTTAGTTTTAGTTAACTAAGCTTGTGTTGTGCCATGGTTTGTATCTTATCAACCATGGCTTTAATACCATTACCACGTGATGCGCTTAAGTGGCTTATAAGGCCGAGCTTTTCAAATTCTTCATACGCATTTTTATTCACTACCTGTTCTGGTGTAAGCCCGTTGTAAAGCGCTAAAATAATGGCTAATAATCCTTTTACTATACGAGTATCAGAGTCACCTATTACAACAAGTGTATTTTCGGTTAAGTCAAATTCAACGAACATCCATACTTTGCTTTCACAGCCTGGTACAAGTGCATCATCAGTTTTCAAAACATCAGCTAAAGCCGGTAACGTTTTTCCTAAAAGCATTATCTCACGATATTTTTGCTGCCAAGCGGTCGCATTTTTTATAGATTCTGTGACTTTTTTAAACGTATTTGTCATGAGTTATCCTAATTAATTCTATTAAACTGGCGTTCAATCTAATAAAGCGATACATTTTTTAAGTGAATCAATGAATATATCTACATCTTTGTAGGTATTATAAAAAGAAAAACTCGCTCTTAACGTTCCATTAAGCCCTAAATGTGTCATTAATGGTTGCGTACAATGGTGTCCACTTCTGACTGCAACCCCATATCCGTCAAGTAAAGTTGCCAAATCATAAGGATGTTCATCTTTAAAATTAAAACAGAGTGTACCAATATTGTCAGATAGGTTGCTGAATATGGTAATGCCATCCACCTTTACCAATTTTTGTGCCGCGTAACTAAACAATTCTTGTTCATATTGCTGTATTTGCACGTGATCTAATTCATTTAAATAGTCTAATGCGGCACCAAAGCCTAAAACTCCAGAAATATTTGGTGTGCCAGTTTCAAATTTTGCAGGCGCAGGGCGATAAGTGCTATGAGTTAAGTAAACTTTATCGATCATTTCACCGCCGGATTGGTAAATATCTAGCGTATTTAGCTCTTCATATTGGCCATAAAGTACACCTAAGCCTGTTGGACCGAGCATTTTATGGCTTGAGCAAACATAAAAGTCACAGTTTAATTCACGTAAATCGGGTTTTAAATGCAGTGCACCTTGGGCTCCGTCCACTAAAACAAGCGAATTCACCTCTTTTGCAGCTACAATTAGTGGCTTTAAATCAGTGATATTACCCAGTGTGTTCGATGCTTGTGTAATAGCTAATAAGGCAGGTTTTGTTTCTTTTATAAATTCACAGCATTGTTGGGTGTTTAGCGTGCCATTATTATTTAGCGGCAGAGAGACTAATTTAGCTCCCGTCTGTTGGCTTACTAGTTGCCAAGGCACTATGTTTGCGTGATGCTCAAGCGGAGATATTATTATGGTATGACTTTCATCTAAACGCTTTTTTAAGCCGTTAGCGACCAAATTTATGGCTTCTGTAGCACCTTTAGTCCATACAATCTCTTTACTTAAGACATTAAAAAACCTTGCAGCTTTATCCCGGACTTGTTCATAAGAATAAGTGGCCTGTTCGCTAAGTGTATGGCGTCCACGGTGTACATTTGCATTTTGAGACGTATAAAACTCAGTAATTGTATCTATAACTGATTGAGGCTTTTGTGAGGTTGCTGCTGAGTCTAAATAAACAAGCGGGCAGCCGTTTATTGTTTGATTTAATGTCGGGAAGTCTTTTCTAATTTTATTTATATCAAACTTTAAAGTAGGCATAGCTCATCTACATAGTGTTTTTAAGGCAGGGATTGTAATCGGTTTATGATAATTCTCAAGTGCTGTTAATAAAAAAAGGCCGCAAAATGCGGCCTTTTAAACTAACCAGCGCTAATTAACGCTTGTCAGTTGATACGTAGTCACGTTGAGTGTAACCAGTATACATTTGGCGAGGACGGCTGATCTTATGACCAGGTTGAGATAGCATCTCATCCCAGTGAGTGATCCAACCAACAGTACGTGCCATTGCAAAAATTACAGTGAACATGCTTGTTGGAATACCAATCGCTTTTAAGATAATACCAGAGTAGAAATCTACGTTAGGGTATAGTTTCTTCTCTACAAAGTACGGGTCTTCAAGGGCAATTTGCTCAAGCTTCATAGCAATATCAAGAAGTGGATCTTGGATATTTAGCTCAGCTAAAACTTCATGACACGTTTGACGCATTACTGTAGCACGTGGGTCGAAGTTTTTGTAAACGCGGTGACCAAAGCCCATAAGGCGGAATGGGTCAGCTTTGTCTTTAGCTTTAGCAACGTATTCATCAATACGATCCACAGAGCCAATCTCTTCTAACATGTTTAAACATGCTTCGTTAGCGCCGCCGTGAGCAGGTCCCCATAAAGAAGCAATACCAGCTGCAATACATGCATACGGGTTAGCACCTGATGAACCAGCAAGACGAACTGTTGAAGTCGATGCATTTTGCTCATGATCTGCATGAAGCATAAAGATTTTATCCATAGCTTTAGCAGTTACAGGGTTAACTTTATATTCTTCAGCAGGCACAGAGAACATCATGTGTAAGAAGTTTTCTGCATAGCTTAAATCGTTACGTGGGTATACAAACGGTTGGCCGATGTTTGTTTTATAAGCCATTGCAGCAATAGTTGGTAACTTAGCAACTAGCTTAACTGCACTTGTTTTACGTTGTTCTGCATCAGTAATATCAAGGTCTTCATGATAAAAAGATGATAATGCACCCACTACGCCACAAAGCATTGCCATTGGGTGAGCGTCAAAGCGGAAACCTTGGAAAAAGTTAGCAATTTTCTCGTCAAGCATAGTGCTTGTAGTGATTTCATTCTTAAAAACTTCGTATTGTTCTTTAGAAGGTAACTCACCATTTAAAAGTAAGTAGCAAAGCTCAATATAGTTAGAATCTTCAGCTAATTGCTCAATTGGGTAACCACGGTGAAGTAGTACACCTTTACCACCATCAATATAGGTGATTGCAGATTCACAAGAACCAGTCGACATGAAACCTGGGTCATAAGTAAAGTGACCATGTGAACCTAACGTACGTACGTCGATTACATCTTGGCCAGCAGTGCCTTGATAAATTGGAAGTTCGATTGGATCTAGTCCATCAATATGGACTGTGGCTTTTTTATCTGCCATCGCTATGTATCTCCTATTAAGATATCTATTCTGATTTTTAGATTTTAAAGTTCTGAAATCTGTTTTAAGCACATCTTCGCATTTTAACGTGAAAGAGGGGGTTAAAGTCAATTTTTATAAACATTATGCATATATGTATAATAAATATTCGGTATTAATTAAATATAATACTATTGGCTAATTCGCAAACATCTCTAAATAAACAAGAATTGTAAAAAGTCCTGTGGGTATATATACTAACGGTGGTTTTAAACCGTATTGTATTTGGGTAAACATATTCTTAACAGCTTAAAATTTACTGTTTTGTGAACTTTAACTATTTTGATACGTTTATTCTGATAGTTCCATCAGTAATATTTGGTGGGTTTTTAGAAAAACAAGTAGATGAGCTCCACTGTGAGCAAAGATGGGCAAGTAACTGTGAAAAAGCAAAGACCTGTAAATCTAGATCTAACAACTATATCTATGCCGGCAACGGCTAAAGCTTCAATTTTTCACCGCGTCACCGGTGTTGCATTGTTTTTTGCTTTAACGTTTGTCATTTGGGCTTGGTCTGAGTCTCTCTCTTCAGCTGAAGGTTTTGAATTCGTCAAGGGTCTGTTTAACGGATTCATTGCCAAATTTATAGCTTGGGGCACTGTTTCTGTATTAGGTTATCACCTTATTGGTGGCATCCGTCATATGATTATGGATATGGGACATTGGGAAGAACTTGAATCAGGTAACCTCAGCGCTAAAGTATCAATGGCTCTTGGTGTTGTGTTTGCCGTATTGGCAGGGGTGTGGATATGGTTTTAAATCAAGCAACTCTAAAACGTGATGGTGTACAAGATTTCGTATCTTTACGTACCACGGCATTAATAATCAGCGCGTACGCGATTTTTATTATCGGCTATTTTTTAGCGACGCCAGAAGTCACTTTCGAAGCCTGGACAGGCCTCTTCTCTAACCTAGCAATGAAAGGGTTTACTTTAATTACCCTTATTTGCATTATGGTTCATACCCGCATTGGCCTTTGGCAAGTTCTTACAGACTATGTTAAGTGTTCGAAGTTGCGTGCTGTATTAGGTTTTGTTTTAAACCTAATGGCCGTTGCTTACGTAGCTATTGGTCTAATCGTATTATGGGGTGTTTAAGTGAAATATTCTGTTCGTGAATTTGACGCCGTAGTAATTGGTGCAGGTGGTGCTGGTATGCGCGCTGCTTTAGCAATTACAGAATCTGGCAAAACGTGTGCATTAATATCTAAAGTATTTCCAACGCGCTCACACACTGTATCTGCTCAAGGTGGTATTACAGTAGCGCTTGGTAATTCACACGAAGACAACTGGGAATGGCATATGTACGATACCGTTAAGGGTTCCGATTTTATCGGTGACCAAGACGCTATTGAATACATGTGTCAAACTGGCCCAGAAGCTATTACTGAATTAGAAAACATGGGACTACCATTTTCTCGTTTTGAAAATGGCCGTGTTTACCAACGTCCTTTCGGTGGTCAATCGAAAAACTTTGGTGGTGAACAAGCCGCACGTACTGCTGCTGCAGCTGACCGTACTGGTCATGCTTTACTTCATCTTCTATATCAACAAAACGTTAAAAACAAAACAAATGTATTCTCTGAGTGGTATGCACTTGACTTAGTTAAAAACGACAATGGCGATGTAGTAGGGTGTACAGCAATTGAGATTGAAACAGGTGAAATCACTTTCTTCAAATCTAAAGCAGTTGTATTAGCCACTGGTGGTGCAGGTCGTATATTCGCATCAACAACAAATGCTCACATTAACACCGGTGACGGTGTTGGTATGGCAACACGCGCTGGTATTTCTATGCAAGACATGGAAATGTGGCAGTTCCACCCAACGGGTATTGCAGGTGCTGGTACGCTAGTAACTGAAGGTTGTCGTGGTGAAGGCGGTTATCTTTTAAATAAAGATGGCGAGCGCTTCATGGAACGTTACGCACCAAATGCAAAAGACTTAGCGTCTCGTGATGTTGTTGCGCGTTCAATGATGACTGAAATCCGTGAAGGTCGTGGTTGTGATGGTCCTTGGGGTCCTCATATCAAGCTGAAACTTGACCATTTAGGTGAAGAAACGCTTAACCTACGTCTTCCTGGCGTATGTGACTTAGCTAAAACTTTCGCTCACGTTGATCCAGCTAAAGAGCCAATTCCAGTAATTCCTACTTGTCATTATATGATGGGTGGTGTTCCTACTAACGTAAATGGACAAGCACTACAAATCGATGCTCAAGGCAACGAAAAAGTAGTTGAAGGTTTATTTGCTGTTGGTGAGATTGCATGTGTATCTGTACACGGTGCAAACCGCCTAGGTGGTAACTCATTACTAGATTTAGTTGTATTTGGCCGTGCTGCTGGTAACTTCTTAGGTAAGTACCTTAAAGATGTTGAAGTATCAAAAGCGGCTTCAGAGTCAGATTTAGAAGCGTCTCTTGCACGTTACAACCGTTGGGAAAATTCAACGGCTGGCCAAGGTGAAGATCCAGTTCAAATCAAAAAAGACCTACAGCAATGTATGCAGCTTAACTTCTCGGTATTCCGTGAAGGCGATTCAATGGCTTCTGGTCTTCAAGAACTTAAAGAAATTCGTGAACGTCTGCAACATGCTCGTCTTGATGATAAATCATCAGACTTCAATACGCAGCGTATCGAATGTCTTGAACTAGATAACTTAATGGAAACAGCTTACTCAACTGCAGTAGCTGCAAACTTCCGTACAGAAAGCCGTGGTGCACATTCTCGCTTTGACTACCCAGATCGTGATGACGAAAACTGGTTATGTCACTCAGTATTCAATCCTGTAACGGATGAAATGAGTAAGCGTGATGTAAACTATGCGCCTAAAACGCGTGAAGCTTTCCCACCTAAAGCACGTGTTTACTAGGAGATAGACGATGGCACAAGTACAATTTTCAGTTTATCGTTATAATCCAGATGTTGACAACGCTCCTCGTATGCAAGAATACACCTTGCAAACAGAGGAAGGTCACGACATGATGGTGTTAGATGCACTTATTCTTTTAAAAGAACAAGATCCTACACTATCTTTTCGTCGTTCATGCCGTGAAGGTGTGTGTGGATCTGATGGTGTTAACATGAATGGTAAAAATGGTTTAGCATGTATTACTCCTTTATCTACGCTACAAAAAAATGGCAAAGGTAAAATTGTAGTACGTCCATTACCAGGCTTACCTGTGGTTCGTGACCTTGTTATTGACATGAGTCAGTTCTACACTCAGTACGAAAAAGTTAAACCTTATTTAATTAATGATCAGCCTGCAGCAGGCGAGCGTCTTCAATCTATTGAAGAACGTGATAAATTAGATGGGCTATATGAGTGTATTTTGTGTGCATGTTGTTCGACATCGTGTCCTTCGTTCTGGTGGAATCCAGACAAGTTCATTGGTCCAGCAGGCCTTCTTCACGCTTACCGTTTCTTAGCTGATAGCCGAGATACAGCAACTGAAGAACGTTTAGCGGATTTAGACGATGCGTTCAGTGTGTTCCGTTGCCACAGTATCATGAACTGTGTTAGCGTTTGTCCTAAGGGTCTTAACCCGACTAAAGCAATTGGGCAAATCAAATCTATGTTATTAAACCGAGCGGTTTGATTACTTAGTAAACGTAAGATGGCTAATACAGATTATTAGCCATCTTGTTATGATAACTATTAATTTCTGCGCTAAAGAAAAGGGCTTATAAATGCACGAAGGTGTGATGAAGGCATGGCTAGAATCTTCACATTTAAACGGCGGCAACGTTGCTTATGTAGAAGAGCTTTATGAAGCGTATTTAGACGATGCGACTTCTGTGCCAGATGAATGGCGAGAAGTGTTCGAACAATTACCTAAAGTTGATGGTGTGGATGTTGAAGTAAAACATTCAGAAGTTCGAACGCAGTTTGCACAGCTTGCAAAAAACAAGCATAGAGAAGTAGTGGTAGCAGAGGGTAGTGGCGGTGACCTTAAACAGGTTAAAGTTCTACAACTTATTAATGCTTTCCGTTTTCGTGGACACCAAAATGCAAACCTAGATCCATTAGGTATTTGGCAACGAGAGCGTGTACGAGATTTAGAGCTAGAGTACCACGACTTATCTTCAAGTGATTTTGACCGCGAGTTTAACGTAGGATCGTTTGCCGTAGGCCGCGATACTATGCCTTTAGGTGAACTATACCAAGCACTAAAAACTACATATTGTGGTTCAATTGGCGCTGAGTATATGCACATCACATCAACAGAGGAAAAGCGTTGGTTACAACAGCGTTTAGAATCTGTCCAGTCTAGGCCAAAATTCGAAAAAGACGAAAAGCTGCGTATCCTAAAAGGATTAACTGCTGCTGACGGACTTGAAAAATATTTAGGGGCTAAGTTCCCAGGCGCTAAGCGTTTTTCACTTGAAGGTGGCGATGCGCTAGTTCCAATGTTAAAAGAGCTTATTCACCGCGCAGGTGAAAGCGGCCAACAAGAAGCTGTTATTGGTATGGCTCACCGTGGTCGTTTAAATGTTCTTGTAAATGTACTTGGTAAAAATCCATCAGAATTATTTGATGAGTTTGCTGGTAAACATAAAGAAACATTAAGTTCTGGCGATGTTAAATACCACATGGGTTATTCATCTGACTTTGCTACTAAAGGTGGCAATGTTCATATGGCGCTTGCGTTTAACCCGTCTCATCTTGAAATTGTAAATCCAGTTGTTATGGGCTCAGTACGTGCTCGTCTTGATCGCTTAGGTGACAGTTCTGGTATTAAAGCTTTACCAATTACAATTCATGGTGATTCTGCGGTTACAGGCCAAGGTGTTGTACAAGAAACGTTTAACTTATCACAAACTAACGCGTTTAGTTGTGGTGGTAGTATTCGTATTGTTGTAAATAACCAAGTTGGTTTTACTACATCAAAACAAGACGATGTACGCTCTACAGATTACTGTACTGACATTGCTAAAATGGTTCAGTCACCTATCTTCCATGTTAACTCTGATGACCCTGAAGCAGTTGCATTTGTTACTCAAATTGCACTTGATTTCAGAAACCAGTTTAAACGTGACGTAGTAATCGATTTAGTATGTTACCGTCGCCATGGTCACAATGAAGCTGATGAGCCTAATGCAACTCAGCCTGTTATGTACCAAAAAATTAAAAAGCACCCAGTTCCACGTTTAATTTACGCAGATCAACTTATAGCTGAAGGCTCTTTTTCTGAACAAGAAATAAAAGCACTTGCTGATGAGTACCGTAATGCATTAGACGAAGGCAACTGTGTTGTTTCAGAAATACAACCAGAGACATCGCATTCTTCAGATTGGGCAAAGTATGTTGGCCATGAATGGGATGTTGATTACGATGCCAGCGTACCTGTTGAAGAGCTCAAAGCACTCGGTGAGAAAATCGCTTCTTACCCAGAGCAATATAAAGCACAGTCACGCGTTAAAAAGATTTACGATGATCGTAAATTAATGGCTTCTGGTGAGAAACCTCTAGATTGGGGAATGGCAGAAACACTTGCTTATGCAACAATTGCAACTGAAGGCACTGACATTCGTTTAACTGGTCAGGATTCAGGGCGTGGTACATTCTTCCATCGTCATGCTGTTGTTCACAGTCAATCAGACGGCGCTACTTATACACCTCTACAGCACTTAAGCGAAGATCAAGGTACTTTTGAAGTATTTGACTCTGTTTTATCTGAAGAAGCTGTTGTTGCTTTTGAATACGGTTATGCAACTGCAGAGCCTACTTCATTAGTACTTTGGGAAGCACAGTTTGGTGATTTCGCCAACGGTGCACAAGTTGTATTTGACCAATTCCTAAGTTCTGGTGAGCAAAAATGGGGCCGTTTATGTGGTCTTACAATTTTGTTACCACATGGCTACGAAGGACAAGGTCCAGAACATAGTTCAGCTCGTTTAGAGCGTTTCCTACAACTATGTGCTGATCACAACATGCAAGTATGTGTTCCATCTACTCCTGCACAAGTTTACGCTATGCTTCGTCGTCAATCAGTTCGACCACTACGTCGTCCGTTGATTGTTATGACGCCTAAGTCGTTGCTTCGTCATCCTCTTGCAACTTCATCGCTTGAAGAGCTATCGCATGGTGTTTTCCATAATATGATCGACGAAGTTGATGATATTAACCCTGAGAAAGTTGAACGCGTTGTATTTTGTAGTGGTAAAGTTTATTACGAACTATTACAAGAGCGTCGTAAGCTAGAGCAAGATAATATTGCTATTGTTCGTGTTGAGCAGTTATATCCGTTCCCACATGACGAAATGCAAACAATTATGGAGCGTTACCAACACGTAACTGATTTTGTATGGTGTCAAGAAGAGCCACAAAACCAAGGTGCATGGTATTGTTCACAACATCACTTTATTGATGCAATCCCACAAGGTGCTAAATTAAAATATGCAGGACGTAAAGCGTCTGCATCACCAGCGTGTGGTTACATGTCAGTACATACTAAAGAACAACAAGCGCTCGTTGCCGACGCGCTTACTATAGAAAATAAAGGATAAGCAATGAGCACAGAAATTAAAGTTCCTGTTCTTCCTGAGTCGGTTGCAGATGCTACCGTTGCTACATGGCATGTAAGTGTTGGCGACAAAGTAACTCGCGATCAAAACTTAGTAGACATTGAAACAGATAAAGTGGTTTTAGAAGTTGTTGCACAGCATGACGGTGTAATTACAGAAATATCACAAGAAGAAGGTGCAACCGTACTTGGCGATCAAGTTATGGGTTTACTTGGTGATGCTGATGCAGCGCCAGCAAGTGAAGGTTCATCTAAAGAAGAATCAGCACCAGCTAAATCAGAAGACGCGCCAGCGGCGCAATCAGCACCAGCATCAGAAGGTAAAGAAGTGGACATTAAAGTACCTGTACTTCCAGAATCAGTTGCAGACGCAACAATTGCTACATGGCATGTACAACCAGGTGACGCAGTAACACGCGACCAAAACTTGGTAGATATTGAAACAGATAAAGTTGTTCTTGAAGTAGTAGCTCAAGAAGATGGCATCATGGGTGATATCATTCACAACGAAGGCGATACTGTACTAGGCGAGCAAGTAATTGGTTCGGTTAAAGCAGGCGGTGCACCAGCGGCTCCAGCTGCAAAAGCAGACGAAACGCCAGCAGCAGATTCTAGCGAAAGTTCAGATGTGTTAACACCATCAGTTCGTCGTTTAATTGCTGAGAAAGGCTTAGACGCTTCTAAAATTAACGGCACGGGTAAAAATGGCCGCGTAACTAAAGAAGACGTTGATACGTTCTTAAAAGCACCAGCGCCAGCGGCTAAAAAAGCAGAAGCTTCTGCTCCTGCAGCACCGATGGGCGATCGTACTCAAAAACGTGTTCCTATGACTCGCCTGCGTAAAACTATTGCTACACGTCTTCTTGAAGCTAAAAATTCAACTGCAATGTTAACAACATTCAACGAAGTGAACATGGAACCAATCATGAGCCTTCGTAAGCAGTACCAAGAAGTATTTGAAAAGCGTCATGGTATTCGTTTAGGTTTCATGTCTTTCTACGTGAAAGCGGTAACTGAAGCACTTAAACGCTTCCCAGATGTTAATGCATCAATTGATGGTGACGATATTGTTTACCATAACTATTTTGATATCAGCATTGCAGTATCTACTCCACGTGGTCTAGTTACTCCAGTACTTAAAGATTGTGACAAACTATCTGTTGCTGAAATCGAAAAGGGTATTCGTGAATTAGCACTTAAAGGTCGTGATGGTAAGCTAACGCTTGCAGATATGACCGGTGGTAATTTCACTATTACTAATGGCGGCGTATTTGGTTCATTACTATCTACACCTATCATTAACTTGCCACAGTCTTCAATTTTGGGTATGCATAAAATCCAAGACCGTCCGATGGCTGTAAATGGTAAAGTAGAAATACTTCCTATGATGTATTTAGCTCTTTCTTATGACCACCGTATCATTGATGGTAAAGAATCAGTTGGTTTCTTAGTGACTATTAAAGAGTTACTTGAAGATCCAACTCGCTTATTGCTAGATGTTTAATCTAGTTGTATGAAATGTAAGCTGTGAATGAACATTCACAGCTTTTTTTTTGCGCCTTTGGTCTTACTGGGGTTTTCATGTTAAGCCTTGGGATCTATACTAGGTGCGCAATTTGGGATAGTTGTTTATTTGAAAAAATATTCAGCTCTTTTAGTATAAAAAATTGGATAAAGCATCATGAATTTGCATGAGTATCAGGCAAAACAACTTTTTGCCGAATATGGTTTACCAGTTTCTCAGGGTTTCGCTTGCGATACACCTGAAGAAGCTGCAGCAGCTGCTGAAAAAATCGGCGGTGATATGTGGGTTGTTAAAACTCAGGTTCACGCAGGTGGACGTGGTAAAGCTGGCGGTGTAAAGCTAGTAAAAACTATCGACGAAGTAAAAGCGTTTGCAGCTAACTGGTTGGGTAAAAACCTAGTTACTTACCAAACAGACGAGAAAGGTCAGCCAGTAGCTAAAATTTTAGTTGAAAGCTGTACTGACATTGCTAACGAATTGTACCTAGGTGCAGTAGTTGACCGTGCATCTCGCAAAGTAGTTTTCATGGCGTCTACTGAAGGCGGCGTTGAAATTGAAACTGTTGCAGAAGAAACACCAGAGCTTATCCACAAAGCTGAAATTGATCCATTAGTGGGTCCTCAAGCTTACCAAGCACGTGAACTAGGCTTTAAATTGGGTCTTAACCCAGTACAAATGAAGCAGTTTGTTAAGATCTTTATGGGTCTTGGTAACATGTTTACTGATTTTGATTTCGCACTACTTGAGATCAACCCGTTAGTAATTACAGACGAAGGTAACCTTCACTGTCTTGACGGAAAAATCGGTATTGATGGTAATGCACTTTACCGTCAACCTAAAATCCGTGAGTTCCACGATCCATCTCAAGAAGATGCACGTGAAGCACACGCAGCAAGCTTCGAGCTTAACTACGTTGCGCTAGATGGCAATGTTGGTTGTATGGTTAACGGTGCAGGCCTAGCAATGGGTACTATGGACATCGTAAACCTACACGGCGGCAAACCGGCTAACTTCCTAGATGTTGGCGGCGGCGCGACTAAAGAACGTGTTTCTGAAGCATTCAAAATCATCCTTTCTGACGATAATGTTAAAGCTGTTTTAGTAAACATCTTTGGCGGTATCGTACGTTGTGACATGATTGCTGAAGGTATCATTGGCGCAGTTAAAGAAGTTGGCGTAAATGTACCTGTAGTTGTACGTTTAGAAGGTACTAATGCTGAATTAGGTCGTGAAGTTCTTAAGAACTCAGGTCTAGATATCATTGCTGCTGAATCACTAACAGACGCTGCTGAGAAAGTTGTTGCTGCTGCGGAGGGCAAATAATGTCTGTATTAATCAATAAAGATACAAAAGTTATCTGTCAAGGTTTCACTGGTGGCCAAGGTACTTTCCACTCAGAGCAAGCGCTTGAGTACGGTACACAAATGGTTGGTGGTGTAAGCCCAGGTAAAGGCGGTCAAACGCACCTTGGTCTTCCTGTATTCAACACAGTTCGTGATGCTGTTCAAGAAACTGGCGCAACTGCTTCAGTTATCTACGTACCAGCTCCTTTCTGTAAAGATGCAATCTTAGAAGCTATCGATGCTGGCATCGAGCTGATTGTTTGTATCACTGAAGGTATCCCTACGCTTGATATGGTTGACGTTAAAGTTAAACTAGATCAAACAGGTACTCGTATGATCGGTCCTAACTGTCCAGGTGTTATTACTCCTGGTGAGACTAAGATTGGTATCATGCCTGGTCACATCCACAAACCTGGTAAAGTAGGTATTGTTTCTCGCTCTGGTACTTTAACGTACGAAGCGGTTAAGCAAACTACTGATGCTGGTTTTGGTCAGTCTACGTGTGTTGGTATTGGTGGTGATCCAATCCCAGGTACTAACTTTATCGACGTTCTAGAAATGTTCGAAAAAGATCCACAAACTGAAGCAATCGTAATGATTGGTGAAATTGGTGGTACTGCAGAAGAAGAAGCTGCAGAGTACATCAAAGCTAACGTAACTAAACCTGTAGTATCTTACATTGCTGGTGTTACTGCACCAGAAGGTAAGCGTATGGGTCACGCTGGCGCAATCATCGCAGGCGGTAAAGGTACTGCTGATGAGAAATTTGCTGCATTAGAAGCTGCGGGCGTAAAAACTGTACGTTCACTTGCTGAAATCGGTAAAGCACTTAAAGAGAAAACAGGCTGGTAATTGCTTGTTTCCTCTGAAAAGGCCCGCTTATGCGGGCCTTTTTGTTATTGAGGTAAATTTAGAACGGATAACTAATATGCTGAAAAAAGCGTACAGACAAATCTTGTCGTTGCTTATTTATGGCCAGCTCGTTACATAATGCATGAATTGTTTTCTCTACTTGGTTCATAAAGCGGCCATAACCAATTTCATGTTTATCCTGCTGCGTTGCGACAATAACAAAATGTAGTGTTTCTACTAATTTTGTTGTTTCATAAAAATACTTAATTTGATTTTCATTTGATTCAACATCAAAACTCAACTTTTGTAACTCTGTATTACCTTCATTTTTATCTATTTTACTGTTTCGGACAATGGGTATTGCGCCATTAGCTACCATTGCACCGTGTGTTAGTTTGTTTTGTTCACATGCGCGTTTAAAACTATCTGCAAAGTAATCATAAAACTTTTCCACATCGTTATTGTTCACCATTGTTTGAAACTGTGTTTTGATGGCCCGAGAAAGCGCAATGGTAAATGTTGCGTAAGTCATTTCAGCATAGTCACTAGGAATATTACATTGCCTTGATTGATAACGAGGGTAGAGGCTTCTGAGTTTATATCCATAACTCTCTTTATTTCCCTTATCTTTAGCAAATAAATCGTAAGTTAGATGTTGGTGATCGCGAAGTTTAAATTGGGGCTGATTTATAAATAACTGTTCTTGGAGTAAGTTTAATACTTTTTGCACTCTATTGTGAAACAAAGCTGAGTTTGCACGTAAGTCTTCACCCGTGGCTAAAAACAAGAAACGTATTTTCTTACTTTTTATATCTGGTGAGTAATAAATTTTATGTGCCTCGTGATAACGAGGGTTATAAAAAAACAACATCTGCTTGTCGGTTTCTAGTTGATATGACTCATCATGAAAGCGTACAACCGGTAGTTTATCGTTTGCTAATAAATGTACATTATGCAGTTCATACTCATCACAACATGCAAATAATTGACGCGCAATACGCTCGTAGCAACAGTTTATAGTGCTAAAGCTATTATAAAATGCTTCGTTGGGTATTATTTCAGCCAATAAATAGTGGTTAGCGCGTGCATTAGTTGGAATATATACACGGTGTTGATTAAGTGTCGCCATCTTAGAATCCTTATAAAGTAGGTTATTTAGCTACTATAATTGGCTTTGATGACCTAAATGTTGCGTTAAAACAAATTTTATTCATAAACAATTGAACAAGTGGATTAAAGTTAATCAATATCTAAAATAAACCTTAATCTATTGCTGTATGTTAGTGTATGTTTTTGTAATAATGCATTAGTTTTGTTATTACGTAATATTTAGAGGATCACACTCCTATGGCGGAAATTGAGAATCGCCCAAGTAACTTTATTAGAACCCGAATTGATGAAGACTTAGCAAGTGGCAAACATGCGACAACGCATACACGTTTTCCACCTGAGCCAAATGGTTTTTTACATATTGGCCATGCCAAATCAATTTGTTTGAATTTTGGTATCGCAAAAGACTACAACGGTTTATGTAACCTACGTTTTGACGATACAAACCCTGAAAAAGAAGACATTAACTACGTTAACTCTATTAAAGAGGATGTACAGTGGTTAGGCTTTAATTGGGATGGCGACATAAAGTATTCTTCTAACTATTTTGATACTTTATATGGTTATGCAGTAGAGCTTATTGAAAAAGGCTTAGCGTACGTTTGTTTTTTAACTGCAGACGAAGCACGACAGTACCGCGGTACATTAAAAGAGCCAGGTAAAAACAGTCCTTATAGAGATACTTCAGTTGAAGAAAACCTAGCGTTATTTGAAAAAATGCGCGCTGGCGAATTCAAAGAAGGTGAATGTGTACTGCGTGCTAAAATTGATATGGCAAGCTCATTTATGGTGCTTCGCGATCCAATTATTTACCGTGTACGTTTTGCTCATCATCATCAAACAGCTGACAAGTGGTGCATTTACCCAATGTATGACTTCACTCACTGTATTTCTGATGCGCTTGAAGGTATTACACATTCATTATGTACATTAGAGTTTCAAGATAACCGTCGTTTATACGACTGGGTACTTGATAACATTAGTTTAGAGTGTCACCCACAGCAAATTGAGTTTTCGCGCTTAAATCTTGAATACACTATTATGTCAAAGCGTAAGCTAAATGATTTAGTAGTAAATAACTATGTAGAAGGGTGGGATGACCCTCGTATGCCTACTATTGCAGGTTTACGTCGTCGTGGTTATACACCAGGTTCAATCCGTGAATTTTGTTTGCGTATTGGTGTAACAAAACAAGAGAATATGGTTGAAATGGGCATGCTTGAAGCCTGTATCCGTGAAGACTTAAACGAAAATGCACCACGTGCAATGGCTGTACTCGATCCTGTTAAAATCGTTATTGAAAACTACGATGCAGATAAAGTTGAAACTTTATCAGTGGCTAATCACCCAAATAAAGAAGAAATGGGGCGTCGTGATGTTCCATTTACTCGTGAAATCTATATTGAACGAGAAGACTTTAAAGAAGAAGCGAATAACAAATTCAAACGTTTAGTACTTGATAAAGAAGTACGCTTACGTGGTGCTTATGTTATTAAAGCGCAGCGTGTTGAAAAAGACGAAAATGGTGAAATCACAACTATCTTTTGTACTTACGACAGCGAAACACTTGGTAAAAACCCAAGTGATGGTCGTAAAGTAAAAGGTGTTATTCATTGGGTTTCAGCACCAGAGTCTATTAGTGCAGAAGTTCGTTTATACGACCGCTTGTTTAGCGTACCAAATCCAGCAGCTGCAGAGGAATTTGAAACTACGCTAAACCCGGAGTCACTGGTTGTTTTACCTAATGCTAAATTAGAACCATCGCTTGCTAATTCACAAGCAGAGCAGGGCTTTCAGTTTGAGCGTACAGGTTATTTCTCTCGTGATTCTAAATCAGAGAACGTTGTATTTAATCAAACAGTGGGTCTTCGCGATTCATGGTCTAAAACTCAATAAGTAATACTTAAAATATACCCAGGATTTACTGGGTATATTCAATATTATCGTCTTTTAGGCACAAAAAAAACCTGCACTTAGCAGGTTTTTTTATTGCTTTTAAAAGCGATATTAGCTGTTAGCGTCGCTAAATTCTTTACACGCTGCTTTATCATTACACTCACCGTATAAATACAAAGAATGGTTTGTAAGAGTAATACCATTTTCTTCAGCAATTTCTAGTTGACGACGCTCAATCATGTCATCTTCAAACTCTACTACTTTGCCACATTTCAAACATACTAAATGATCGTGGTGAGTGCTTCCAGAAAGTTCAAATACTGATTTTCCGCCTTCAAAGTGATGACGGCTTACAATACCCGCATCATCAAATTGGTTAAGTACGCGGTATACAGTTGCAAGACCAATTTCTTCACCTAGATCCAAAAGAATTTTGTAAACATCTTCAGCACTGATGTGTTGGTTATCTGGAGATTGTAAAATCTCTAATATTTTAATACGCGGTAAAGTTACTTTTAAACCGGCTTTTTTAAGTTCCAAGTTATGATCAGTCATTAAATCTGTCTCAATTTTATTTGGTTATACTAGACATCTTGCAAAGATGTACACGACACATTAGCAACAAACAGGATAACGTGCCTAAGCGTTAAGTGCAAAGAACAATTGATATATATTGCCACTAAAGCTTAAAACGCTAACTGTTTGATAATTATTTAAACAGCTAGCGATATATGCAGTAAATTAGTCAGCTAATTCACTTAAACACATTTCTTCATATACTTGAGCAGACCATGCTTTAACACGTTGTTCTGTAAGCTCTGGTTGACGGTCTTCGTCGATACCCAAACCTACAAAGTGCTTATCATCGGCCATACCTTTAGACGCTTCAAAGTCATAGCTTTCACTTGGCCAATGGCCCACAACAATAGCGCCACGTTCAGTAACAATATCGTTGATCATGCCCATTGCATCTAAAAAGTACTCAGCGTAATCTTCTTGGTCACCACAACCAAAAATAGCAACAAGTTTACCTTCAAAGTCTACTTCCTCAAGTTCTGGAAAAAAGTCATCCCAGTCACATTGAGCTTCACCGTAGTACCAAGTAGGGATACCGAATAAGATTAAATCAAATTCAGCAATCTCTTCTTTAGAGCTTTTTGCAATATCATGAACAGCCACTAGCTTTTTACCCAATTCTTTTTGGATCATTTTTGCTACGTGTTCTGTGTTACCTGTGTCACTTCCGAAAAAAATGCCTACACTTGCCATGGATTTAAAACCTTTTATGTATCAATAGCCAATCTTTCTTGTAAAATCGTTTCAATCAGCGCACTACGGCTAATATTTTGTGCATCTGCCATATCACTCAATGCTTGATATAACTGCGATGAAACTTTAAATTCAACACGCTTTAAACCACGTGCTTTATCTCTTTTTATTTGATTACGTTTATTTACCTTTAACTGCATATCCCGAGAAAGGGGATTGGTTTTAGGTCTGCCTGGGCGTTTTTCGTATTCAAATAAATCGAGTGTAGTTCTATCTGTTTCTGACTTCGCCATGCTTAACCTACACCTGCGCCTTGCCAAAATACTTGAATAAGCCCTTTAGCAATAAAGCCTGAACAACCTAAAAAGAGCACGCCCCAAACAATGTATTGTCCGAACTTTGGCACATTGCCACTTTTTAGTACGTCTTTAATTGCCATGCCGATGAATATGAAAATACCGGCTAAGCCAAAATACAACCCTAGGGTATCAAATTCGTTAATTAACTGACTGACCATCAACGTATAACCTTTAAATTAAACGGCGCGTACTATAGCATATAAATATTCATATATTTAGTGCGCTGAATCAAAAACACGCGATTAAAATTGCTTTAAACTGCAGTTAAAAAGTCATTTATCGCTTTATTAACAGCAAGAGGCTTTTGAGCATGAAGCCAATGACCTGCGCCATGAATAATTTTAGCCTTGGTGTTTTTAAAGCGTGCTGTAATTGCAGTACGATGCTCGGGCAATATATAGTCAGAATCATTACCTTTAATGAAAAGAGTATCGCATAAACAAGAATTGTTTTCATTAACATTGGACGTGATTGTCGAATATTTTTCGTCAAGCACATTTAGGTTAAATCGCCATGCAAAATGACCTTCTTCATTTTTGGCGAGGCTTTTAAGTAAAAACTGTCGAACCCCCAGCTCTTCAATATAAGGCTGCATAATTGCATCAGCTTGCTTTCTATCGTCTATTGACTGCGTTGAAACTGCTTTTAATGCTTGTAATATTTTTGTGTGGCGAGCAGGGTAACTAACAGGTGCGATATCAAGTACAACCAATTTATTTACCAGTTCAGGGTGTGTTAGTGCTAATTCCATTGCGACTTTCCCACCCATAGAGTGACCAAGTAAATGAGCTTTATCTATGTTTAAATGTGCTAATAACTCGACAATATCTTGAGCCATTGCAGGGTAGTTCATTTCATCACTATGAGGAGAAAGCCCGTGGTTGCGTAAATCAACGTTAATAACATTAAAGTGTTCACATAATGGTTTTGCGATTACATTTAGGTTTTCTAAAGATCCAAAAAGTCCGTGGATCAAAATAACATTAGGGCCTTGCCCTTGTTGCTTGTAATTTAACTGCATACACACCTCCTGAAAATTTCGCCATAGTTTGCCGAGCATTGCTCTAAAAAGCAAAAAATACAGCGACTATTTATTAAATTGGGCTTTTGTTTGTTAAATCAACAACAATCTAGTAAATATTAATATGTTTACGGGAGTGCTTGTTGTAACTCGCATTTCTGATTGGTTTGGGTATAATCACACGGGAGAAAAAAATGTGACCCGTAATGACAGGAAGAACATGAAACAAATCGACATAGACGACGAGTTATATCAGTATATTGCAAGCAATACGCAAAGTATTGGTGAAAGTGCATCCACTATTTTACGTCGTTTATTAAATCTGAGCGGCGAAAAAATTCAAACCGCAAACGTAGAACTAACTCAAAATAATCAAACTGCGACTACGTCTACCGCCACATTAAAAAGCTCAGAGCTACCTGCTGCTGAGACTTCAAAAAAACAAACGCCTGTAGCTCACGCACCCGTGAAGCAAAAAAGCGATAATGTTTTTAATGTATTAAATAAAGAAGAGCTGGCAATGCAAAAGGGTGTTGTTGGGCGCTTTTTGTTTATTTTAAGTGCATTTTACCGCACACATAAAACTGATTTTTCGGCTGTACTAGATATTAAAGGGCGTGACCGTGTTTACTTTGCTACTAGTAAAGAAGCCTTAGTAAATAGCGGTAGTAGTATGAACCCTAAAAACATAACTGATAGTGAATATTGGGTTATGACAAATTCTAATACAACGCGTAAAAAAATGATGCTTCATGAAGTTGCTCTTTGCCTTGGATATAGTGCAGAGCAAGCTGAAAAAATTCGCGATTACCTGTAAGGAAATATAATGGCTATTCACTCAGGCGCAGGCAAAACTGCTCCACAATCAGCACTGGTTAACGTACCTAAATTAGTATCTGCGTATTACTTAAACGAACCTGATCTTGAACAAAATCCAGAGCATTGTGTTGCTTTTGGTACATCAGGCCACCGTGGTTGTTCTTACGATGTTAAATTTAACGAGTCACACATTTTAGCGATTACTCAGGCTATTTGTGATTATAGAAAACAAAATGATATTTTTGGTCCGTTATTTTTAGGTAAAGACACACACGCACTGAGTGAGGCTGCATTTAATTCAGCTATTGAAGTTTTAGTTGCTAACGAAGTGCAAGTGATAACGCAAGAAAACGGTGACTTTACACCAACGCCAGTTATCAGCCACGCCATAGTTAGCCATAACAAGCTGCACCCAAATGAGCTTGCAGACGGGATTGTTGTTACGCCTTCACATAACCCTCCTGAAGATGGTGGCTTTAAATACAATCCACCTAATGGCGGACCTGCTGATACCGACGTCACTAAGTGGATTGAAGACAGAGCAAATCAACTTTTATTAGAAGACTTGGTTGAAGTTGAGTTATTCCCATTCGCTAAAGCTTCACGTTCAGGCTTTATTCGCTACGAAGATTTAATGACTCCTTATATTGATGATTTAGCAAATATCGTTAATTTAAAAGCCGTTAGCGATGCAGGTATCAAAATTGGTATCGATCCACTAGGTGGTTCAGGTATTAATTTTTGGCCTGTTATTGCTAAAAAATATAATTTAGATTTAACCGTCGTTAATGATGTTGTTGACCCACGTTTTGCTTTTATGCCACTTGATAAAGATGGCAAAATTCGTATGGATTGTTCATCACCTTATTCAATGGCAAACCTTATTGCATTAAAAGATGACTTTGATGTGTCTATTGGTAACGACCCTGACTACGATCGCCACGGTATTGTAACGCCAGATGGTTTAATGAATCCAAACCACTTTTTAGCAGTGGCAATTGATTACTTACTTAAACACCGTGATTGGAATGAAACAGTAGAGATTGGTAAAACACTGGTTTCTAGCTCTATGATCGATAAAGTAGCAGCGCGCAATAATCGAAAAGTAAAAGAAGTACCCGTAGGCTTTAAATGGTTTGTTGAAGGCTTAAGCAAAGGCAAGCTTGCATTTGGTGGCGAAGAAAGCGCAGGTGCTGCATTCTTACGTTTTGATGGCTCTGTATGGTGTACAGATAAAGACGGCTTTATTATGGGACTACTTGCTGCAGAAATACTTGCAGTAACAGGTAAAACTCCATCAGCGCTTTATAAAGAACTAGAACAAGAGTTTGGTTCTCCAATTTATAAACGCCTTGATGCACCGGCCTCAAGCGGCCAAAAGTCACGTTTAAAAGCATTAAGTGCTTCTGATGTTAAAGCAGATACACTTGCTGGCGAACCTATTTTGCAAAAACTGACTCATGCACCAGGTAACGATGCGGCAATTGGTGGTTTAAAAGTGGTCACTGAAAATGGCTGGTTTGCAGCGCGTCCATCAGGTACTGAAGATATTTATAAAATATACCTTGAATCATTTAAAGGTGAAGAGCATTTAGCGTTACTTGAAAAAGAAGCTAAAAAGCTTGTAGATTCAGTTATAAGCTAACTTAATCTAATAATTTTAAAACGGCTGATTTATTCAGCCGTTTTCGTTTCTATACCTTGTGTATTTATAAAAATATATGCATAAGAGTTTACTCTCACATTATTTTTAAAGGGCTTATTACATGTCAGCCAATCCATCTTACTTAAATGAATTAAAACAAACGGGCGATTTTTTAACGCTTAGTCGTGACAACGAATGGCATTTAGATGCAGGTGAATTTGTTTTAGATAATGGAACTTGTGTAAATATACACGATACCGGTGTAATTGAGTTTCAACCTGCTGTTAAAACAAGCAAAGATGTAATTTATTCAAGCGCTGTACACGGTAACGAAACTGCGCCAATTGAAATTTGTGATGCGCTCATTAAACAAATTATAAAAGGTGAGCTAGTCCTTAAACAGCGTGTTTTATTTATTTATGGTAATCCACAATCAATTAATATTGGCCTGCGTTTTGTAGAAGAAAACTTAAATAGATTATTTAATGGTCACCATACAGTTGAAGGTGTACCAATGAATAATGAACGAAACCGCGCTGCAAAGCTTGAGCAATACGTAAGTGACTTTTATGCCCGTGGCCAGCAAGGCAGTAGCCGATGTCATTACGACTTACACACTGCAATTAGAGGCTCTAAAAACGAAAAATTTGCTGTGTATCCATTTTTACATGGTAAGCCATGGAAAAAGTCACAGTTACAATTTTTATTGAGCTGTGGTGTAAATACCGTACTTATGATGAAATCACCCGCAACGACGTTTAGCTATTATTCGTCGTTTGTTCATGGTGCAGACTCGTTTACGGTAGAGCTGGGTCAGGTTAAGCCATTTGGCCAAAATGATATGACCCGCTTTGAAAAAACAAAGCAAACATTAACTGCATTAATTAGCCAAAATGAAGTTAAATACCCTGATTTTAATGCAAGTGAGTTTGAGTTATTTGCAGTGCACCGCACAATTAATAGAACGCAGGATGATTTTAGTTTCCCTTTTTCTGATGATGCTGAGAACTTTACTGGCTTTGCGAAAGGTGAACTACTTGCAACCGACGGTGATACAGCGATTTACGCTGACGTTGAAGGTGAGGCTATTATATTTCCAAATTCGAGCGTAGCATTAGGTCAAAGAGCACTGCTTACTGTTATTCCAATGGATATTGATAGCAATTTCGTCTAATTAAACTCATCAGACCACTGGTAGCTTCAAGTTAACTATATGATTACTATTAATTAAAGTAACCGTATCGTTAACTTGCCACTTATTTAACTTGTATTTGCTTTTGTTTCGTCCCAGATGTGTTGAATAACACTTTACGTTAACGTAAAGTGTTGGCAGCTTTAATTAAAGATAGTGCAGATGTTGCAAAGTTTAACCAGCAACAATCACCCACAATAATAATTTAAAGGGGCACTGTTTTACCGACAACAAAAGAAGGTAGGTTATGAGTAATCCAAATAACGTATCGCTGAATATTAACCACGAGCTTGAATTTATTGATGGCCAAGCACTTAATATTCCAACCCTTAGTATTTTAACTGAGGACGGCGACATTCATCCTAGTGCAACCGCACCTGATATTTCAAAACATACCGCTATTAAGTTATATGAAACAATGCGTTTTATACGTTTGTTAGATGAACGTATGCAAGGCGCGCAGCGCCAAGGTCGTGTTAGTTTTTATATGCAATGCCTAGGCGAAGAAGCCGCAGTTACAGCCTCTGCTGCTGCACTTGATCAAGATGATATGATCATGGCTCAATATCGTGAACAAGCAGCACTACATTATCGTGGTTTTACACTCGATCAATTTATGAACCAAATGTTCTCAAATGAATTGGATTTAGGTAAAGGTCGCCAAATGCCAATCCATTATGGCTCTAAAGCGCTAAACTACATGACGATTTCATCGCCACTGGGTACGCAAATACCACAGGCAACAGGTTATGCATATGGTCAAAAAATAAAGCATATCGACGCTAATACGGGTGAGCTTGCAAGCACAATTGATAACGTGACTATTTGTTACTTTGGTGAAGGTGCTGCATCAGAAGGTGACTTTCATGCGGGCTTAAATATGGCGGCTGTTCACAAAGCGCCGGTTATATTTTTTGCACGTAATAACGGCTATGCCATATCTACCCCTGCTGATGAACAGTTTAAAGGCGATGGTATTGCTTCGCGTGGTGTAGGTTATGGTATTAAAACCATTCGTGTTGATGGCACAGATGCACTTGCTGTGTATGCAGCGACCAAAAAAGCACGCGAAATAGCCTCAACACAAGGTGAGCCTGTGCTTATTGAATCGATTGCTTATCGATTAGGCGCGCATTCTACATCAGACGATCCCAGTGGTTATCGCTCTAAAGATGAAGAGGCAAATAATCAAATCTGTCCTATTGATAAATTTAGAAAATGGTTGGTCAAGCAAGATTGGTTAAACGAAGAAGACGATATAAAAGCAAAAGAGTCGATTCGTGAAGAAATTTTAGCAGCGCTTAAGCGTGCTGAAGTTGTTGACAAGCCCGCTTTAGAAGAATTGGTATCTGACGTTTACGATACAGCAATTCCATTATTGCAACGTCAGTACGAGCAATTAAAAGAACATATAAAACAGCATCCAGATGCTTACCCAGTAACTGCAGGGAGAATTAAGTAATGGCTAAAATGAACATGCTCCACGCAATTAACTCTGCCCTCGATATTACGATGAACGAACACCCTCAAGCCTGTATTTTTGGCGAAGATGTTGGTTACTTCGGTGGTGTATTTAGAGCAACATCAGGTTTGCAAGAAAAGTACGGTAAGCATCGCGTTTTTAATACGCCTTTAACCGAACAAGGTATTTTAGGCTTTGCTAATGGTTTAGCGGCATTTGGTGCGCCTGCATTGGCAGAAATTCAATTTGCTGATTATATTTTCCCAGCGTTTGATCAAATAGTAAATGAAGCCGCTAAATTTCGTTATCGCAGTGGTAATGAATTTAATGTAGGTAACTTAACTATTCGTACGCCTTATGGCGGTGGTATTGCTGGTGGCTTATATCACTCGCAATCACCCGAAGCTTATTTTGCACATACACCGGGCTTAAAAGTGGTTGTACCGCGTAACCCTTATCAAGCTAAGGGTTTATTACGTGCCTCTATTAAAGATGATAACCCTGTCATATTTTTTGAGCCTAAGCGTTTATATCGTGCATCAACAGGCGAAGTGCCAGAAGAAGATTATAGTATTGAATTAGGCACGGCTGAAGTAGTACAAGAGGGTACCGATATTACGCTTTTAGCGTGGGGTGCTCAAATGGAGATTATTGAAGAGGCAGCACAGCAAGCAAGCGAGCAAGGTATAAGCTGTGAAGTAATAGATCTTCGTAGTATTTTACCATGGGATGTTGAAACGATTGCTAAATCGGTTATTAAAACCGGCCGTTTAATCGTGAGCCATGAAGCGCCTATAACTAATGGCTTTGGTGCCGAGATAGCAGCAACAATACAACAAGAGTGTTTCTTGCATTTAGAGTCGCCAATTTTACGTGTATGTGGTCTAGATACACCATACCCGTTGGCACTTGAAAAAGAATACGTACCGGACGCACTAAAAGTGTTGGCTGCAATTAAACAATCAATGGATTTTTAGGGGTTACCATGGCGAAAGATTTTATATTACCCGATATTGGTGAAGGCATTGTTGAATGCGAAGTTGTTGAGTGGCTAGTTCAAGAAGGCGATACCGTATCTGAGGACCAGCCAATTTGTGATGTGATGACAGACAAAGCATTAGTACAAATTCCAGCAGTGCATGATGGCATTATTTCAAAGCTATATTATCAAAAAGGTGAAATTGCTAAAGTACATGCTCCTTTATTTGCTATGGATGTAACTGGTGATAGTAAGAGTAATGAAGTAGTAGAAGAGCCTGTTCAAGCTGAAAATCAAACTAATAACAATGCATCTGATGTAGTTGAAGACTTTATACTCCCTGATATTGGTGAAGGTATTGTCGAATGTGAGATTGTTGATTGGTTAGTCGCAGAAGGCGATGAAATAGAAGAAGACCAAGCGGTTTGTGACGTAATGACCGACAAAGCATTAGTACAAATTCCGGCAAAATATACAGGCACAGTAAAAAAACTATATTACCAAAAAGGTGAAATAGCAAAAGTACATAGCCCGTTGTTTCAAATGACAATTGCAGGCAGTGCAGTAAAGCCAAATGTTGATATAAACCAAGCGGTCGTAAAGGCTCAAACTAATGCCGTCGCTGAAAAAGTTGCCTCTGTTAAAACGCAGCAAGCTGCAAAGGTTATCAATCAAAAAGCGGTGGCGTCGCCTGCAGTTCGTCGTAAAGCACGTGAGCTAGATGTTGATTTAACGTGCGTACCAGGTAGTGGAAAAAATGGACGTATTTACAAGCAAGATATTGAAGAGTTTGTAAAAGGCGAAGTGCCAAATACTATTGATACTTCACCGCTTAATAGCGATGCTTCTCAAAGTGCAGTACAAAACCAAACACAGAATCAAAGCGGTGGCGTACGAGTAGAGCAAATTAAAGGCATTAAAGCGGCCATGGCCAAGCAAATGGTAGCTTCGGTTTCAACTATTCCGCACTTTACGTTTAGTGATGAAATCGACTTAACCCAGCTTATAGCTTTGCGCAGCTCCTTAAAAGAGCAGTACAAAGCACAAGGTGTAAAGCTCACCATGATGCCATTTTTTGTAAAAGCACTCTCGCTAGCAATGAAAGAGTACCCTGTACTTAATTCAAAAGTGAATGATGATTGCTCAGAGCTTACCTATTATAACGATCATAATATTGGTATAGCGGTTGATTCAAAAATTGGCTTGTTAGTGCCTAATATTAAATCATGCCAGAGTAAGAGTATTGTTGATGTGGCTAATGATTTAACCCGCTTAACTCACTCAGCGCGAGAAGGGCGTGTTGCACCTGATGATTTAAAAGGTGGGACAATTAGTATCTCTAATATTGGTGCAATTGGCGGCACTATCGCAACCCCCATCATTAATAAACCAGAAGTGGCTATTGTTGCATTGGGTAAACTGCAGCACTTACCGCGTTTTGATGAAAGTGGCCAAGTTGTGAGTAAAGCTATTATGCAAGTGAGTTGGTCTGGCGATCATCGCGTTATTGATGGCGGCACTATTGCACGCTTTAATAACCTATGGAAATCGTACTTAGAAAACCCATCGGGAATGATGATGGCTATGAGTTAATAATATAATTGTTTAAACCTAGGGCGTGTTGATCTTTGATGATTGAATTTGCAGCAGTATGTTTGGTTTTTAGGCAAGGCAGAGCCTATGAAGTGTGGTTACTCCCCATAAGTAGGCGATAACGCAGCATAAATGCCAAACATGCGCTGCCCTTCGGGTTCTGCCTAGGGGCGATAAACTCTTTGTTGCTCGGTTTTTACTTAGCCCACTAGGTTACAAACCTCGCGCCGCGATTAAATCGTCCCTAGATTGAACAAATTACAATCCGCAAAGGTCAACACGCCCTAATAAAAAAACCAGCAATTTGCTGGTTTTTTGTTTTAAATGAGTCTGTTTTTATTTAAGATACATGTGTTACTAAAAAGTAATAAAGTTAACCCCGTTAGGGAATATAAAAAAATAACACTAAGGAAATTTCATGGAACATTATATGAACGCGCTTCGCAGCTACGCGGATTTTTCAGGCCGTAATCGTCGTAAAGCATATTGGATGTTTGTATTATTTAACTTCATTTTTTCGGTAGTTTGTAATGCGATTGATGGTGTACTAGGTACAATGTTCATTGGCACTATTTATAGCTTAGCGCTATTAATTCCTGGCTTAAGTGCTGGTGCACGTCGCCTTCATGATACTGGTCGTTCAGGCTGGTGGCAGTTACTTTGGTTAGTGCCAGTAATTGGTTGGATTGTTTTAATTGTTTTTCTTGCACAAAACTCACATGAAGGTGAGAACGATTATGGCCCAAATCCAAAAGAACTAGCTGCAGAGCCAGCAGCCGTATAAATAAAATAAGTTAACATCCTAAAAGCTCAGCAATAGCTGAGCTTTTTTGTTTATGGCAATTTTAACTTAAAAAGTAAAGGCCATAGCCAACGGCCAAAGCAGGGATAGATGTATACATAGTCGCAATTACAGCCGCTTTAGGTGCCATTGCAATTGCAGGAAATAACGCATCACCATCGTTAGATATTGCATTAGCAGTTAATGCACTAAAGGGAACAATGCCTTGAATATATAACGTAGTAACAATTATTTGCGGACCACAACCTGGTAAAAAACCAATCACTACAGCAATAAGTGGCGCTAAATAAGCATAATGTGCAAACCAGTTTTTTAAATCAAGCCCTGCAATATTTACTAAAATCTCAAACAACATAAACGATGCCACTACCCATGCGGTCACAAAGTGTGTGTCTTGAAGTACTTTAATAATTTTAGAAGGTGGATTACATTCATCGTCTTCTGAGGTTACTTCTTTATAGCTTTCACCTTTAGAAGAATACGCCCATATAGTTACAGTAAATAACGCCATTGCAGCACCAAAAATACTAATACTTGTGCCTGTGTATTTTCCAAATTGATCAAAGTTGACATTAAATGCAATTAAAAAAGCAATAATGAGGCTTGGAATAATAGCGAACATCCAAACGGGTTTGCTTATTTTAATTATACTAGTTGGCAATACTTTAACTTGGTGTTTTTGTTCTTGCTTTGTTGGGCGTAAAAAGTCTTTTGCATGAAGGGCGTTTACTATAACACCACAAAGCGTGCCTACTACTAAGCCAATGGCCATTATGGTTAAACCTTCAGTAGGGCGAGTGGCAAGGAGTAAAAATGCGGCATCTCCCATTGTAGCTGTTAAAACAGCAACAATAGCCCCAAAACTTGCTTGGCCTTTTGTAAACTGGGTAACCACTATTATTGCACCACCACATCCAGGAAGGGCACCTAAAACGGCAGCAAAAAATATTTCTAATACCGGCGATTTAGCACTTAAATAACTAAGTTCTAATTGAGGTAAATGCTCTATGGCGTAGTAATAAATTAATAATGTAGCAGCAACAAATACGCTAACTTGAAAAAAAGCATCGCTTAGTGCTGTTATTGTAATTTCACGAAGTGATGGCACAGCTAAGCATACCAGCAAAAAAAGCGGTAATAATAAACGTTTATTTTGGCTAACAAAGCGTTTAGAAGCGGGCGTAATAAATCCTATTTGAGAGAGTAAAATCATACAGTGTTACCAATTAAATAAACTTAGTAACACTGTATATTTTAATTAAATGATAATCAATATCATTTGCATCTATTTAAATCGATTACTCTCTTTGAGTTTTTCGATGTTAAACCAATGCTACTTACGTTGAAATTCTGAGCTTGCATTCCACGTTGGCCATTGCTCTTGCTCAGAAATATCAAAACCTACTTTATAAAACAATTGTAAGTCTTGAACAGCACCCGATAAATCCCATTCGTCACGGTAACGATCACATGGTTGATGATAACAACCGCGAAGTACTAAACTCATGCGTTTACGGTAATTAGCCGTTTCTTCGTCAGCTGCGACTGTGCCACTGCCTGCGTACATGGCTGGAATGCCCATATTAGCAAATGCAAAGTGATCAGAGCGGTAATAACCACCAGATGATGGTTTAGGATCGCCTGATATTGTTCTGCCTTGCTCTTTAGCTGCAGTTGCTAAAAACTCATCCATTTGTGACTTGCCAATACCGACTACATTCATGTCTTTTACTTTGCCTAATAAATTTAAGCTATCCATGTTTATGTTAGCGACTGTTTTATTAGCTGCAATCACTGGATTAGCTGCATAGTATTTAGAACCTAGTAAGCCTTGCTCTTCAGCAGTTACTGCTAAAAATGTCATTGAGCGGCTAGGGTGCTTTGGTAATTTAGTAAAGGCTTCAGCTACTTCAATAAGCCCAGCGGTACCCGTTGCGTTGTCGTGAGCACCGTTGTAAATTTGATCGCCTTTACGTGTTTTATCTGTACCTAAGTGATCCCAATGCGCCGAGTAAATAACATGCTCATCTGGTTGCTCGCTTCCTGGTAACGTAGCGATAAAGTTATACGACACTGATTTTTTAATCGTATTTTTAACATTAACAGAAGCAGTTAAATCGCCCATATCAACATGGTAAGCACCTTTAGCTGCGTTTTCTTTCGCAGTATCGAAATCTAATCCTGCTTTAGTAAAAAGCTCTTTTGCTACGTCAGTTGTAACCCAGCCTTCAACGGCTACGCGGTCCATATTGTTGTTTTCTTTTTGAAAACCAAACTGCTCGCCGCTCCACGAGTTTTCAACTACTGACCATGGGTATGACGCAGGTGCTGTTTCATGAATAATAATTGCGCCAGCTGCACCTTGTCGACTTGCTTCTTCATATTTGTATGTCCAACGACCGTAATAAGTCATCGCGTCGCCAGTAAATAAAGTAGGGTCTTTTGTTGCAAAGCCCGGATCGTTAACCAGCATTACAACCGTTTTGCCTTTAACGTCTAATCCTTCGTAATCATTCCAATTGTATTCAGGTGCGTTAACGCCGTAGCCCACAAATACAAGTTCAGAATTTTCTATGCCTTCTTGTGCGCTTATGCGGCTGCTACCCATAACCATGTCTTTTTTGTATTGATAGTCTTTACCACCAATACTTAATACCATGTTTGCATCAGCCTCAAGCGACACAAGTGGAACTTCTTGTAAGTAGCTGTCGCCATTACCTGGCTCTAAACCTAGGGCTTTAAACTGCGCAGTTAAATAATCAAGCGTTAGCTTTTCGCCAGGTGATGAAGGAGCACGGCCACCAAACTCATCCGATGCGAGTACTTTTACATGTTTAGCCAATTCATCAGCTTGAATACTGTTATAACCATTTGTTACATCAGTAGGTGTAATACTTGTTGTTGCGCAACCTGCTAAAACAGCAGTAGCGAGGAGTGTGAGAGAGAAATAATGTTTCATGTCAGCTCTTTTTTTGTTTTAAGTTGTGATTAGTATATTAACTTCTATTAAGTAGAACCAGTTTTTGCGGTAAACTTCTCGTAAATTATAGGCATAAATTGTTAAAGGTTTAAATGAAGCGTTTTACTCCCCCCGAGCAGTGGCAAATCAGTAGTTTAGAAACAGGTGCATTTGCGCATTTACGTGAGCTATTTAAAGTTAACGAACTAACAGATTGGCCGGCGCCGCAGTGGTTTTCTCCATTTTTAACTGCTATTAATGAGAATAATATTCCTATTACTTTTGAAGATGATGCAAAGGTAGACTTTGGCGAGCGGTATTACGAGCAAGTAATTTTTGAAACGGGTGTTGTACCTACACGTAGTGAAAATTGGCATGACTTATTTGGTGGGTTTATATGGTGTTTATTTCCAAAAACCAAAGCGTTAATAAACCATAGACATGTGCAAGATATAGCTGAGCATGGACTGCAACAGCGTACTAAGCATCGTAATGCACTAACGCTTTTTGATGAGTGTGGTGTTGTATTAGCTATAAGTGAGAGTAAATGGCAGCAGTGGCTTTGCGATCACCAATGGAAAACTGCATTCGTTGAACACAAACATGAGTGGGGTAAAACAATAAAACCTTTTATGTTTGGTCATGCTAATTATGAAATGCTAACAAAGCCTTATATAGGTTTAACGGGTAAAGCGTTATTTGTTTGTGTACCGAATGAAATATTTTGTAAAGATTTAGTAACTCAATACCAGTACCTTGACCAAGCCCTTTATGAGATGATTAATACAGATAACTGCTTAGCCGATAACAAAAAGCTTTCACCACTGCCTTTATTAGGTGTGCCAGGCTGGCATGACGAAAACAAAGATGACTCTTTTTACAACAATACAGATTATTTTAGAGCGAAACGAAGGATGCGAACATGATAGAAGTTGCTGGGCTTAAAAAGAAATTTAAGCTAACTAAAGATCACAAAAAAAATAAAATAGACGACATCGATCCTCGTGAAGATAAAGACTACTTTCACTCAGTACGAGACGTTAGTTTTAGTTGCGCTAAAGGTGAGGTACTTGGATTGCTCGGCCCAAATGGTGCGGGTAAAACGACGACACTGAGAATGATTTCAACCGCGTTAAAGCCCGATGAAGGCTCAATAACGATTGCTGGAAACGATATTGTAAAAAAACCGCTACTGGGCCGTAAGTCTATTGGATTTTTATCAGGCTCTACGGGGTTGTATGGCCGCTTAACTGTAAAAGAAAACATAGAGTATTTTGCAAAGCTTCATGGCATGAACAAAAGCGATATTGCATCGCGTTGTGATGAGCTATTTACATTGCTAGATATGCATAAATTTGTAGATAAACGGGCAGAAAACCTTTCAACGGGGATGAAGCAAAAAGCAAATATAGCGCGTGCAGTTGTTCATCGCCCAGCAGTTGTGGTACTTGATGAGCCAACAACGGGCCTTGATATAATGACAACACAAACCGTTATTAAATTTATCAAAGGTTTAAAGGCGCAAGGGACGCCTGTTATTTTCTCAACCCATCATCTAGATGAAGTAGCCCTTTTATGTGACCGTGTCGCTGTAATTAACGAAGGTATTAGCTGTTTTGACGGAACAGTAGAAGAGTTTAAACAAGCAGGTAATAGTGATGAGCTTAACCAAGCGTTTATGAATATATTAACGGAGAAACATGATGTTTGAGGTATTTAAAAAGGAATTAAGAGAGTTATTACGCGATAAAAAAACGCTATTATTTGTAGTCGCGCTCCCTGTTGCTATATTTCCGTTATTGTTTGCCGTAATGGCATTTATAAGCTCGCAAGCTGCAATGGACGCTGAGCAAAAAGTAAACACTTACGCGATTATCAACGGTGACTACGCACAAGAGTTTACAGATAAAGTGTTTTATCACAAAAGTTTTGAGCTTTATAAAGGGGATAAAACCTTTAACAATATAGATGAGCTTAAAGCAGGTGTAATCGCTGGCGATATTGATATGGGTATTTATTTACCAAGTCATGCTGTGCAAACATTGAACGATGGAAAACAAAGCCAGTGGCAGGTTGTTTTTAACGATTCAAAATCTATCAACTTTTTATTCGAACGCGTTAAAGAGCTCGCAAAAGAATACAGTGACGTGCTGCAAACTCAAAAGCTAATCAGTTTTGGTATTGAAGAGTCTGTTCAAAAATCTATTCTTAATCCAATTGAAGTCATAAAAGTAGATACCGCCGATAAACGTGAAAACCTTGGCGAAAAAATTGGCGGTTTTTTACCTTACCTACTTATTCCATTAGTATTGATGGGGGCAACTTATCCCGCTATTGATTTAGGCGCTGGCGAAAAAGAACGCGGCACACTAGAAACACTCCTACTTACACCTATTACGCGTACAGAGCTGGTGCTTGGTAAATTTATAACCTTGTTAACTACATCCATTGCCTCCACAACGATAACCGTCTTAAGTATGGGCTGTTGGATAGCATTGGCGCTCGCATTTGCCGATCTTGATTTTATTAAAGCCGCGTTTAGTACATTAGCAGTTACCGATTTACTAATGATATTTGTACTATTATTACCTGTTGCAGCTATATTTTCGGCCTTAGCTCTGGCTATATCTATCTATGCTCGCACGTTTAAAGAAGCGCAGAATTATATGGCACCACTTAGTATGGGCGTATTTTTCCCGATTATTATTTCAATAATGCCAAATATGGAACTCACTGCTAAAACAGCATTCATTCCTGTTACAAACGTAGCATTAGCAATTAAAGAAATAGTAAAAGGGACTGTTGATTACACATTTGTAGGCTTAATATTTTTAGCCACTGCAATCATTGCTGCTGGGCTATTGGCATTTTGTGTTAAGTGGTTTAACAGAGAAGATGTGCTATTTAGATAATGTACATAAAGGTTTTAAGAATATATAAAAGGTAGCAATTGCTACCATTTATACTTTGAAGCGATTAATAGTTAAAATAGCCCATTTATTAATTTTGTAAGCCAATATTTTTTCACCCATTCATTTAAAATTCACATAAGGGTTGTGCTCTAAATAAAACTAATGATTTAGTCTTTTTATTATAAAAATTATAGCGATAACTGATTAGTTAGATGGTCCAATTCTTTCGTTAATGCTCTATACTAATAACAATAAAAATTTATGGTGAAGGTAAATGCTAAAAAGAAATATTTTGTTGAATGTAACAAAAAATAATAAATTAATGCTCGTTGCAACAATAATATTTGTTCTTATAGCTTTACCATCTCTGTATTTGTTCGATCAAAAAGTAAGAAGTGATGTTTATAATTCAGCTCAAATAGAATTAAAGCGTGAACTTGAAACAAAAAGCCTTTCATTAAAAAAACATCTTAAAGACAGTGTTACCGCCATTCGCTTTTTAGATGCTACACCACCAATACAAGGCATTACCCGCGCTAAAGAAAATAAACTAATTGATCCCGTTCTTGGTACGCCAATAGATGTTTGGCAAGAGCGCTTAGCAAGCATTTTTACTGGTTTTATGCAGACCGATGACAGTATTTTGCAAGCTCGCTATATTATGCTCGAAGATGGTGGGCAAGAGATTGTTAGAGTTGACCGAAATCAACTTGGAGAGATTAATCGACTGCAAGGTCTGCAATTACAAAAAAAAGGTCAACGCGATTACATAATCAAAGCAAGCATGCTTGATAAGAAAAGTGTTTATATTTCTCCAATTAACTACAACCGTGAAAATGGACAGATACAAGAACCTTATATAAGCACTTTTCGTGTTGCTAAGCCTGTTTTTGATGAAAATAATAAAATATTTGCAATATTAGTTACTAATTACTTTGCGGATAAATTACTTGAAGATTTAACAGTTGAATCTCCACAAGGGACGCAGATTTACCTTATGAATAATGAAGGTGAATTTTTATATCATCCAAACCCTCAACTTCGATTCCGTTTTGAATTTAATAAAACTAAAACATGGTCTGAAGAATTCTCTACTGCAACCACCATGACAGAGCAAGGCACTTTACCAATAAGTAATTATCCAGTGGCTTACACTTTAAAAAAACGAATTTCGTTTGAGGGTGATATAGCCATGCTACCTTTAGAGCTTGGTGTAAGTGTTGATACAAAAACATTGTTTGCAAAGGTGAATGAGAGACGTCAAAACTTTATTGCAATGTTAGTGGTATTTTTTAGCATATTTTTAGTTATTGCTTTTTTATACCAACGCTTTATAAACCGTAAGCTGTTAATTAATTCTCTAAAAGAGCAAAACAATAAAGTAATAGAAAATTCTTTGGATGCTATTTTTACAATTGAGCAAAACGGCGAAATTGTTCACTTTAATAATACCGCTAAAGAGGTTTTTGGTAGTTCAATATCAGGCACTAATCCTGATTTTGTCTCGCTGTTTAATTTAAACGACGCAGACACTAATTGTATACAAGAGACTATTACAAACGGTTCAAAAATGCCGTTTGAAGCTATCTACACAGATGGTTATGGCAACAAACAATACTTTTCAATTACGCTTAGCAGTATTTTTGATGTATATAATAACCGTTATCAGGTAGCGGCTATTTTAAGAAATATTAGCTCATTAAAAAATACGCAATCAGAGCTCGAAGCGTTAAACAGTACTCTGGAGCTAAAGGTTTCACAAAGGACCATTGAACTAGAACGTGCAATTGACCAAGCATTAGCAGCAAGCCATGCAAAAAGTGACTTTGTAGCAAATATCTCTCACGAAATACGCACACCGATGAATGGCGTTTTGGGTATGCTTGAAATGCTCAAAGAAGATGGCTTAACCGAACAACAATATCATTATTTAAAACTAGCAAATAGCAGTGCTAACTCACTGATGAATCTGATTAACGATATTCTTGATTTTTCTAAAATAGAAGCAGGTAAGCTTGATATTGATAATCATACATTTGATGTTGTGACAGTATGTAGCGATATGATTAGCTCTTTAGCGTTACAGGGCCAGCGCAAAGGTCTTGAAGTATTTTTAGATACTAAAGATGTAGTAGACAGAATGGTTATTGGCGACAGCCATCGACTTAAACAAATTTTAATTAACTTAGTTAATAATGCATTTAAATTTACCCACCGAGGTGAAGTAAGTTTAACTGTTGGCTCTAAGTACATTACTGACTCAAAGTTATTAATGAGCTTTACAATAAAAGACACCGGAATTGGTATAGCCCCTGAAAACATAGACAACCTATTTGAAGTATTTACGCAAGAAGATTCAAGCACGACCCGCCATTTTGGTGGTACAGGCTTAGGTTTATCTATATGTAAAAAACTTGCTCAGTTAATGGGTGGTAATATTACGGTTATAAGTAAAAAGGGCGCGGGTAGTACCTTTACCGCAACGGTTGAGCTACATGTAGCACAAGAGAAAAAACTAAACACAGGTATTGAGCTTGCTACAAGTATTAACGTAGCGGCATTAATAGCGCGCGATAACGTTTACAAAAACGTGTGCGACTTATTGTTATTAACCTGCAAAGTAAAAGCAGAAAACATTGTACGACTTGACTATTTTAGTGAGCACAAAGAGTTTGAAGCTGATTTATTATTAATTGATGATGAGCATCCTCAAATTGATGCGTTAATTGATTACTGTAAACAGTTTAATAAAAAGTATGTTTTAATTTTACGAGATATGGTTACAGATAAGCCAATCAAAACGGTATTACCTGAAGGCAGCCATATTTTAAATAAACCACTCACTCAAGATCAATTCAGCTATAAATTGGCCAGCTTATTTGGTGCTAGTAGTGACTGTATTATAGCGCCACCAAAAGGATTGGAAGAGGAACAAGTAGAGCCTGACCTATCTGCTTATCATATATTATTAGTTGACGATAATATGATAAACATTGAAGTAGCTAAGGCAATATTAAAACGTACTAAAGTAAAAATCACTTGTGCGTCAGACGGTATAGAAGCCTTAGAAGCACTGAGAGAAAACGAAGAGAAAGCTTTTGATGTTATATTAATGGATTGCCAAATGCCCAATTTAAATGGCTACGATACCACAAGTGAAATTAGAAATAGTAAGGCAGGGGTAGATTATACTCACATACCGATTATCGCTATGACAGCGAGTGCGATGGAAGGTGATAGAGAGCGTTGTTTAGCTGCTGGAATGAACGACTACATTACTAAACCAATTAAACCACAAACTTTAAAAGACAAGCTAATTACTTGGTTAAGTTAATCGTTTTGAAAATCAGCTGCTAAGCAGCTGATTTTTTTGGTTTGGTACTTGTTGCCGTATTTAAAGGCGTGTTAAGAATAGCTATGTCTGCGCTATCGAGTATAAATTGTGTATCTGACCAATGTAGTAATTCTATCTTTCCATCTTGCTGCTCTACAAGCGCAGTACAGCTCTCAATCCAATCACCATCGTTACAGTACATAATACCGTCATCCACTTTAATTTTGGGATGGTGAATGTGTCCACAAATAATACCGTCTACGTTTTGTTTTTTAGCTTCATGAACTGCGGCATCTTCAAAGGCACTAATCGCTTCTCGAGCTTTGTGTACCCGAGCTTTTATCCACGATGCAAGCGAGTAGTAGTTACCACCAAATATTTTACGTATACGATTTGTCCAGCGATTTAAAAATAATAAAAAGTCGTATCCTGCATCCCCCGCAATACTAACAAGTTTGTTATAACGAGTCGCTGAATCAAAGTCGTCGCCGTGTATAAGTAAAAACCGTTTATTAGCTTTAGTGGTGTGAATAAACTGCTGGTGGATTTCAACACCAAATAATGTTTGATTTATATAGTTTCTAAACGCTTCATCATGATTACCGGGAATATAAATGACACGTGTACCGCTAGCTGTTTTTGTTTGTATGCAGTTTAATACCTCATAATGAGAAGGGTGCCAATAAAACTGTCGCTTCATTGACCATAAGTCAATAATATCACCCACTAAATAAAGTGTGTCAGATTCTACCGAGTTTAAAAAATCAAGTAAGTAATCAGCTTTACAATCTTTGTAACCTAAATGAACATCAGATATCCAAATGGCTGGATAATGTTGTTTTTTACGCAGTTGATTGTTTGTCATGCCCGTCATCCATAGTGTAATAATTAAACACTGTAGATAAATCTAATGACACTTATGAGACACTTTAGCGAAGCCTCCATGACAATTTATACCAAGGCACGTAATTAAAAGATTTCTATAAAGCTAGGAAAGGTGAGTCATTGAGCAGCTATTATTACGCATAAAAAAGGCCGCATTTTAAATGCGGCCTTTTAGTCTATTTTGAGCGTGCGTGTTATTAACCTTTAACAGCCGCTTTAATTGCATCAATTGCTGTATCAATATCAATCATTAGCTTTTCACCGGTGCGGCGGTTTTTAAGCTCAACTTTATTCTCGTCAAGGTTACGCTCACCAATTACAAGCGTGTAAGGTACACCAATTAGCTCCATGTCATTAAACATAACACCAGGGCGTTCTTTACGGTCATCAAATAACACATCAAGACCTGCATCTTTTAAACCCTGGTAAAGGTTATTTGCAATATCAGGAATACGATGCGATTTGTGCATGTTCATTGGAACAATCGCTAAATCGAATGGCGCGATTGATTTTGGCCAAATGATCCCGTATTGATCGTTGTTTTGTTCAATAGCAGCTGCAACAATACGTGAAACACCAATACCGTAACAACCCATGGTCATGGTTTGGTTTTTACCACCTTCGTTTAATACTCCCGCTTTCATTGCTTCTGAGTATTTAGTGCCAAGTTGGAATATATGACCTACTTCAATACCGCGTTTTATTTGTAAAACGCCTTGGCCACATGGGCTCATATCGCCTTCAACAATATTACGAATATCAGCAACTTCGTAATCAGTTACGTCACGATCCCAGTTAATACCACTGTAATGCTCGTCGTCTTTATTAGCACCGGCAACAAAATCAGCAAGGATATTAGCGGCTCTATCAACAATAATAGGCATAGATAAGCCCACAGGGCCTAATGAACCAGGTTTTGCACCAATAGCAGCAACAATATCTGCCTCTGTTGCCATTTCAAGCGGAGAGTCTACTAATGGGTGCTTTTCAGCTTTTAATTCATTTAAATCATGATCGCCACGAAGTACAAGCGCCACTAAACCACGTACATCGTTTTCATCAGGTGCACCGTAAACAATTAAGGTTTTAACACCACGATGAGGTTTTACACCGTAATGCTTTTTAAGCTCATTAATTGTTTTAGCGTCAGGAGTAGGGAATGCTTTTAACTCTTTACTTGCTTCTGGGCGTGGATCGTTTGGCGCTAGTGCTTCTGCTTTTTCAATATTAGCTGCGTAATCACTGCCATCACTAAATGCAATGGCATCTTCGCCCGACTCAGCAAGTACATGAAACTCGTGAGATAAGCTACCACCAATAGACCCAGTATCAGCAAGTACAGGGCGGTAATCAAGGCCTAAACGCTCAAAAATGTTACAGTATGCTTTGTGCATCGCTTGATAAGTCGCATCTAAACACTCTTCACTTAAGTGAAAAGAGTAGGCATCTTTCATTGTAAATTCACGAGCTCGCATAACACCAAAGCGAGGGCGACGTTCGTCGCGTACTTTAGTTTGTACTTGATATAAAGTAACAGGTAACTGCTTGTAGCTGCTTATTTCTTTACGTACGAAATCAGTTATTACTTCTTCGTGTGTTGGACCAAGTGCAAACGTACGGTTATGACGGTCTGTGAAGCGCATAAGCTCAGGACCAAATTCATTCCAACGGCCAGACTCTTCCCACAAATCAGCAGGCTGAATAACAGGCATTAGCATTTCAATAGCACCTGCTTTGTCCATCTCTTCACGTACAATGTTTTCTACTTTACGTAGCACACGTAAACCAGAGGGTAACCAAGTGTATAAACCCGAAGCGACGCGACGGATCATACCGGCTCTAAGCATTAACTGATGCGATACGATTTCAGCATCTGATGGCGTTTCTTTAAGTGTTGCGAGTATATATTGGCTTGTACGCATGTTTTTTCCGAAATAGAGTAATTATGTTCTTTTAATAGAGCTTAAGTTTAACAGCGGATGCTTTTACACTAAAGCGCTAAGTGAGTTATTTAGTTTTTTTCTATGATTGTTACTACGTTATGCTCGCCATTGACTTGCCAGCGAATATTATAATTGTACAAAGTCATACCATAGCTTTGCTCGCCGTCTTTTTGTTTTTTATAGGCAGGGCGGGGATCTTGTTTTAAAACATTAGCTATAAAATCATGTAAATCTGGGTATTGTGTTTGCGCATTAACAAACTCAATTGCCTGAGGGCTAAATTCAACCGTCATTTGTGTTTCTGGGCGTGTATCTGCAAAGCCAGCACTGGCGTCAAGCATTGCATCTGAATAGGGTAAGTACGGTTTAATATCGATAATGGGGGTGCCATCAAGTAAATCAATGCCAGCGAGTAATAAACTAAGTTGTCCGTTTTTATATTCAATACCTTCAAGTTTTACTGCGCTCATACCAATCGCGTTTGGTCTAAATGTAGCGCGGGTAGCAAATACACCTTTTCGCTCATTCCCACCTAAACGAGGTGGGCGAACCATAGCAGAATAACCTTTATCGGCCGTTTCATGAAAACGAAATAACAACCAAATATGAGTAAATTCATCTAAACCACGTACAAACTCTTCGCGATTAAAATCAGGTGCAAAAATAAGTTTTGCCTTGGCTTGTGGCACTAAACGAGGCTGCCTAGGTATAGCAAACTTTTGTTTATAAGGAGATTCAATGTGGCCAATAGCCGAAATGGTATAATCGCTCATAGTACTCGGGTACAAATAAAATAGAGCGCTATTCTACCTGCATTTAGTATTTATGGCATTAGTGTAAGTAAGTTTATTGCTTATAGACCAAGCGGTTTAAAATCACTTATTAGACTGAGTGGTTTATATTTTGTATTAATATATTTAAAAAGGACCTAAAACAAAAAAGGGCAAGCTCATAAGCTTACCCCTCTGATACATGTTAAAGATTAATTAAAACATGTATTGAACTGATACAGACGCTACATCCATGTCTGGATCAATATCGTCATCAAGTTTGTAGCGTTCGTACTCTAAACGAAACTGTACATTTGTTGTAAGTGCGTATTCAATACCCGCACCGTAAAATGCATCACCACCATCTGTAGACGCTGTTACGCCACCTACTGGTAAATCTTGTGTGTAATCTGCATCCCACTCAAGCCAACCGCCTTTTGCATATACAGAAAAGCTCTCTGTTATTGGGTAGCCCAAACGTGCGGCAAGCGATACGCCATCAATTTCAGCTTTGCTGTCTATATCACTTACTTCATCAAAGTTTTGATAAGCAAGTTCTAAGCTTAGGTATTCGTTAAACTGAGTACCAATATAGCCTTTAAGCATTTGTGCATCGTCGTCAAAGTCAGTGTCGTTGTCACTGTCTTCAAATTCAAAAGAATATTGACCGTAACCGATACCAGTATAAATACGTGGAGAATCGAAATCAGAAATGTCAGCGTGTGCTGCAGAGTTAAAACCCAGTGTTGCTAGTGCAATAGCTGAAAGAGAAAGTGTTTTAATCATTGAATAGCTCCTTTACAAAAAATAATCAAATGCTTGATTTCATTAATCAAACTTCAATTATCTACTTGCAGCGAGCGTGCCAATATTAAAATGGATTAAAAACACGCCATAATTGGTTCTTTTGTATTGGTTTTTACATTGTTTAGCGTGTTTTATAATCAAAGTGAACTTTTGCGTAATCGTGTACTCTAAAATAGGTTGTATGTTTTACAAAGTATAATGAGTTTTTTACATAGCCTTACTCTATTTAAATTACTAATTAGACTTTATGAAGCAAGTTTTCTGTTTCAATTGCTATTTCTTTCATTTTTATAGCGTAATTTTCTAATTTAATGTCTTCATCGGTCACTGCTTTAAACGAAGGCACTTCTATTGGGTAGCCCGTTTCATCCATTGCAATAAAGCTGATAACACAATGGTTTGTTTCAACCATATTTTGCGTTTTTGGATCGCCACACCTAACTTGAATAAATATTTGCATGCTACTTCTACCCGTATGGGCAATTTTAGCTTCTACTTCGACTATTTGACCCACTAAAATAGGGCGTCTAAATTTAACACCCGCAACCGAAACAGTTACGCAGTAATGACCACTCCAACCTGCAGCGCACGCATAACCTGCTTGGTCAATCCACTTCATGACGGCCCCACCATGAACTTTACCACCAAAATTCACATCAGTAGGCTCTGCTAAAAAACGAAAAATAACTTTTGACGACGGCATAAATAACACTCTTATTATTAAAACTACTATTAGCATAACGTAAAAAAGGGGCCGAAGCCCCTGCAATTTAGGATATGTTTATAATTTATATGTAAAAAACGTAGTTATATAGCTATACAGCGCATAATTTAGTTACATATTAGGATAATTTGGCCCTCCCGCACCTTCAGGTGTTACCCATGTAATGTTTTGGCTTGGGTCTTTAATATCGCAGGTTTTACAGTGCACACAGTTTTGGGCATTAATAACAAACTCTTTATTGCTTGCAATTTCTTGTACTTCGTAAACGCCTGCAGGGCAATAACGTTGTGCGGGTTCATCAAATTTAACTAAATTTACGTTAATAGGAATTGACGCATCTTTAAGCTTTAAATGACACGGCTGTGATTCTTCGTGGTTAGTATTTGATAAAAACACACTTGAGAGTTTATCAAAGCTAAGGTGTCCATCTGGTTTTGGGTATGCAATTTTGTCAGCGGCGCTAGCATCAACAAGGGTAGAGTGATCGGGCGTATTATCTTTAAACGTAAAGGGTAAAGCGCCATTAAAGATGTTTTGATCAAGCGTATTGTACGCACCACCTAAAAATTTACCGAGTTTGTGCATAGCAGGGCCAAAGTTACGAGATTGATATAACTCTTTATATGCCCACGATTGCTCAAACGCAGTTTGATAATGAGTTAAATCGGTATTTGCTAACTCATTTTGCAATGCTTCAAAAATAACCTCAGCGGCAATCATTCCTGATTTCATTGCGGTGTGGTTACCTTTAATTTTTGCAAAATTAAGAGTGCCTGCATCACACCCAACAAGTAAACCACCAGCAAAATGCATTTTTGGTAATGAGTGCAAGCCACCTTTAGCAATAGCACGCGCACCGTAAGCAATACGTTCAGCGCCTTCAAGTACGTTTTTAAATACAGGATGGTGCTTCATTCGCTGAAACTCATCAAACGGGCTCAAATGTGGGTTTGAGTAATTTAAATCAACAATTAAACCAACAACAACTTGATTGTTTTCACTGTGATACATAAATGCACCACCATTAGTATCGCCGCTAAGTGGCCAACCTGTACCATGAACTACCTTGCCAAGCTCATGTTTACTTTCATCTATTTGCCAGATTTCTTTAAAGCCTAAACCATAATGCTGCGGTGATGAATCTGCATCAAGTGCAAACTCATTGATTAGTTCTTTACCTAAATGACCACGGCAACCTTCAGCAAAAATAGTGTATTTTGCACGAAGCTCCATGCCTGGCATGTAACCGTCTTTTTCATTACCATCTTTGTCTACACCCATATCACCAGTAATAATGCCTTTTACTGCTTCATCTTCAATTATTAAAGAGTGTGCGCTAAATCCTGGAAATATCTCTACGCCTAAGCTTTCAGCTTGCTCTGCAAGCCATCGACATACATTGCCCATAGATACAATGTAGTTACCATCATTATGAAATGTTTTTGGTGTAGCAAAGTGGGGAATTGATGTCGCTTTTTGCTCGTTATTAAACCAATAAATTTCATCATTAGTTACTTTGGTTGTAACCGGTGCGCCAAGATCTTGCCAATTAGGTAGTAGTTCATCCAAAGCTTTGGTTTCAAAAACAGCACCAGAGAGTACATGTGCTCCTACTTCAGAACCTTTTTCGACTACGCAAATCATGCACTCTTGTTGTTTTTCTTGTGCTAATTGCGCGAGTTTAATTGCACTTGAAAGCCCAGCAGGGCCTGCACCAACAATTACTACATCAAATTCCATGGTTTCACGTTCGACCATAATAACCTCTTTATCTATGACGGACTTATTTGAATGTTTACTACGCATTTAAATAAGGTGTACAGCCTATTTATAACCTTGCAAATTAAACGTTACAGACTGTGAATAGTTAAAGGTTATTTTAGGTTGACGTTTACGTCAACAGGAAGTAGTCTAATTTCATAAAATAAATAGGTTGACGTGCACGTTACCTTGTAGGTTTAAATAATTATGGAGTTCCTATGAAAGTTCTCGTACCAATAAAAAGAGTGATTGATTACAACGTAAAAGCACGCGTTAAAAGTGATAACAGCGACGTTGATTTAACCAACGTTAAAATGGCAATGAACCCGTTTTGTGAGATTGCTATAGAAGAAGCAATTCGCCTTAAAGAAGCCGGTACCGCCACTGAAGTGGTTGCCGTAACTATTGGTCCAAAAGCATCACAAGAACAATTACGCACAGCATTAGCATTGGGCGCTGACAAATCCATTCACATCGAAACCGATGAAAAGCTCGAGTCACTTCATATTGCAAAACTACTCGCTAAAATTGTAGAGCAAGAAACGCCTGAACTTGTCATTTTAGGTAAGCAGTCAATTGACTCAGATAATAATCAAACAGGTCAAATGCTTGCTGCATTAACTAATCGCGGGCAGGGTACATTTGCATCAAAAGTAGTTATTGAAAATGGCAAAGTAAACGTAACACGCGAAGTTGATGGCGGCCTGCAAACGGTAGCACTTAACTTACCGGCGGTTGTTACAACCGATTTACGCTTAAACGAGCCTCGCTATGCATCACTGCCAAATATTATGAAAGCCAAACGTAAGCCGCTTGAAGTAATAGCAGCTGATTCGCTTGGTGTTGATTTAACACCGCGTATTCAATTAATAAGTGTAGAAGAGCCAGCTAAACGTACCGCAGGAATTATTGTTGAAGACGTTGCACAGCTTGTAGAAAAATTAAAAACAGAGGCAAAGGTGATTTAAATGAAAACACTCGTAATTGCAGAGCACGACAACGGTGCCTTAAAACCAGAAACCTCAAAAACTATTAACGCTGCAGTAAAAATGGGTTTTCCTATTGATGTGCTTATTGCAGGGAACAGTCTAAGCGCAATGAGCTCACAAGTGGCCAGCATTGATGGCGTAGCTAATGTTTTAGTTGCCGATAATAGCGTTTATGAACACCAGTTAGCTGAGAGCATGGCCGATTTAGTTTTATCGCTTAGCGATGACTACAGCCACATTGTTGCAAGTGCAACGACAACAGGCAAAAACTTTATGCCACGCGTTGCCGCGCTATTAGATGTTGCGCAAATTTCTGAAATTATCGCAGTAGTGGACACAGATACATTTAAACGACCTATTTATGCAGGTAATGCAATCGCCACGGTTAAATCACTCGACAGTAAAAAAGTAATTACCGTACGTGCCAGTAGCTTTGATTTACAAGGTGAGCAATCAGCTGTTGCTATAACAAATGTAGATACAGTATCAGATTCGCAGTTAAGCAGCTTTGTAAGTGTTGAACAAACAGAATCAGAACGCCCTGAGCTCACGGCTGCCACTGTCGTTATATCGGGTGGTCGCGGTATGCAAAACGGTGAAAACTTTGCACTACTTAATGGTATTGCCGATAAATTGGGAGCAGCCATTGGTGCGTCGCGCGCAGCGGTTGATGCAGGCTTTGTACCTAACGACATGCAAGTAGGGCAAACAGGTAAAATTGTAGCGCCTAATTTATACATTGCAGTAGGTATCAGCGGTGCTATTCAGCATTTAGCGGGCATGAAAGACTCAAAAGTAATCGTTGCGATTAATAAAGATCCTGATGCGCCAATATTCCAAGTAGCAGATTACGGCCTAGTCGCTGATTTATTTGAAGTGCTACCTCAGCTTGAAGGCGCTTTATAACGCTTAATTAAGCAAAATTTATTCTGGTTGAAAGCCGTGGTGCTCTTAGAGTGCTGCGGCTTTTTTATACGGTAAATTAAAAACACAAAAAAACCAGCCAATTGGCTGGTTTTTAGTATTTATAAACGGCTAACTTAGTATTAGTAAGTTGCGCTGCCTTTAGTACGAGGGAAGGCAATAACGTCACGTACGTTGCCCATACCTGTTACATAAGCAACCAAGCGTTCAAAGCCTAAACCAAAGCCTGAGTGCGGCACGCTACCGTATTTACGTAAATCGCGGTACCAGCTGTAATCTTCTTTGTTTAAGCCCATTTCTTCTAAGCGTGCATCAAGTACATCAAGGCGTTCCTCACGTTGTGAACCGCCAATGATCTCACCAATACCAGGTGCTACAACGTCCATTGCGGCAACGGTTTTACCGTCTTCGTTTTGGCGCATGTAAAATGCTTTAATGTCACGAGGGTAGTTTTTAATAACTACCGGTGCTTTAAAGTGCTCTTCAGCTAAGTAACGCTCGTGCTCAGATTGTAAATCTACACCCCATTCAACAGCGTACTCAAACTTTTTGCCACAGTTTTTAAGGATTTCTACAGCGTCTGTGTAGTCAACTTGTGCAAAGTCTTTATCTACAAACTCTTCTAAACGCGTAATTGCGGTTTTTTCTACACGTTGTGCAAAAAATTCCATGTCATCACGGCGCTCTTCAAGTACGGCTTTAAACACATACTTAAGCATGTTTTCAGCAAGTTTTGCTATATCTTCTAAATCAGCAAACGCTACTTCAGGTTCTACCATCCAAAATTCTGCAAGGTGTCGAGATGTATTTGAATTCTCTGCGCGGAATGTAGGGCCAAATGTATAAATTTTTGACATTGCAGACGCGTAAGTTTCGCCATTTAACTGACCAGATACAGTAAGGAATGCTTCTTTACCGAAGAAATCTTCGCTGTAATCAACTTCGCCTTTGTCTGTAAGTGGTAAGTTTTGCATATCAAGCGTTGATACACGGAACATTTCGCCAGCACCTTCACAGTCACTTGCCGTAATGATTGGCGTGCTGATCCAGTAAAAGCCTTGCTCGTGGTAAAAACGGTGAATAGCTTGTGCTAAACAGTTACGTACACGAGTTACCGCGCCAATCATATTTGTACGAGGGCGAAGGTGAGCGTGCTCACGTAAGTACTCAATGCTGTGGCGTTTTGCCGACATTGGGTATGAATCTGGGTTCTCTACCCAACCTAATACAGTCACTGAGTTAGCTTGAATTTCGTAAGATTGACCTTGGCCAGCAGATTGAACTAAAACACCAGTAACCGACACAGAACAACCGGCTGTTAAGCTAGTAACTTCATCATAATTATTCAGTGAATTAGGAACTACCGCTTGAATAGGATCAAAACACGAACCGTCATGAACGGCTAAAAATGAAATTCCTGCTTTTGAATCGCGGCGAGTACGGATCCAGCCCTTAATTGTTACTTGGCTGTCTACCGCAACATTGCCTTTTAATAGCTCTGAAATCGCTAAATGGCTCATCTTCACTCCAATGATATAAGTTGCCTAACTATTTTATTTTAACTGTGCGCAACACTCGGGCATAAATTGCACATAAACGGTGCTGCACTTGAACCCTGTATCTTACCTAGTAAAGTTAAATAAAAAAACTATTGTGGGCAACTCTTTAAAAGTTTTTATGCATGCGGTTTATTTTTAAACAGTTTTTAGAGTTTAATTGCCACTATTATGATTTGTTGCTCTGAAATTTAATGATTTTGTGGCATTATTAACATCCAAACTAAATTAATATTTATTCACCCTTAAAAAATCGATGCTATGAAACAAGTTTTTATTTTACGAGGACTACCAGGAAGTGGTAAGTCTTACTACGCGCAAAGCCTTGCTGACGAATTAGGTGGAGCCGACGAAAGTCAGTATCTAATTTGCTCAACTGATGATTACTTTAATAATGAGCAGGGCGAATATCATTTTGATAAATTTAAGTTACCACAATTTCATAATTTAAATTTGGCGCGCTTTATAAATGCACTTGCTCAAGGCATTCCATTGGTGATTGTAGATAACACCAATATTAAAAAATGGGAATTTATAGCTTACTCTCAAGCTGCCGTTGCTTTAGGTTATCAAGTAAAAGAAGTGATAGTGGGTGAAGTAAAAGACAAAGCTATGCAGCACCTATACGCTAAACGAAACTCACATAATGTGCCGCTAAAAACTATAAGTAAAATGGCCTACATGTTTGAGTGGTAATCACTTAGAGATTAGATAAGGCTTTTATATCGCATTGTGTAATGGCATCTAAATGAGCAGTGATTTTTTCATTGCTCCAATCCCACCAAGCTATATCTAGCAGCGTATTAATTGTTTTATCGTCAAATCTGGTTTTTATCACTTTAGCGGGATTTCCACCTACAACGCTATAAGCAGGTACATCGCAGGTAACAACTGATTTACTGGCAATAATAGCGCCGCTGCCAATTTTTACCCCGGGCATAATTGTAGCGTTATAACCAATCCAAACATCATGACCAATTTCTGTATTGCCTTTAAAGGGTAAATCATTTGATTTTGGTACAAATTTTTCCCAGCCATTACCAAATATAAAAAATGGATAAGTAGAAAATCCAGAAGTTTGATGGTTAGCGCCATTCATTATAAAAGTAACGTCTTTAGCTATCGCACAAAACTTACCTATGATCAGACGATCCCCAATAAAATCGAAATGGTAAAGCACATTTTTTTCAAAATTCTCAGGGCCATCAGGATCGTCATAATATGTATAATCGCCTACTTCAATATTGATAGAAGTAATATAGTTTTTTAAAAAACCTACTTGAGGAAAACCTTCCATTGGTGAAGGATTATTGGGGTTTGGTCCGTTCATGGGGTTTCCTCTTAATTTTGAGTTAGGTATAGATATTAATCTATAGATTTATAAACCGCTAGTGGGTGCGATGTACTTAGTGATACATGCACTTCGTCGCCTGGGTTTACCACAACTTCATGGCTTACTCGGCTAGTTACAACCGTAGAGCACGCAAGTTTTACAGCGCACAAGCGGCTGCCACCTTCAAAACGTACCCAAATTACTTCGCCGTTATTGCCAACACTGCTTTGTACAAGTAACACATCGTCTGGTCGAAGTAGTACATCAACGTCGCCACTTTCACAGTCAACGCCATGAGCGGGCGCATTACCAATTGAGGTAGTGGCTTGCACTTGGCTAAATTGGCCGCTAATAAAGCTGGCTTCACCTAAAAAGCGTGCCACAAAGCGATTATTTGGCGTGCTAAAGCAGCGCTCTGGCGTGTCAATTTGCTGAATTTTGCCGCCTTTTAGCACACCAACACGATCGCCAACTGAGAGTGCTTCTTCTTGGTCATGTGTTACCCAAATCGCCGGTACGCCAGCGGCTTTAAGTGCGTTTCTAATATCCCAGCGAAGCATGTCTTTAAGGGCAGCATCTAAGTTTGAAAGCGGCTCATCAAGTAATACAAAGTCAGGTTGGTGGGCAAGGGTACGCGCAAGTGCAACGCGCTGCTTTTGTCCGCCAGAAAGTGTTGCTGGTTTTTTATCTCTAAAATCGCTCAGTCCAAGTAGGTTTATCCAATACTCAGCAGGGGCTGTATCTTTTAATCTAAAGCAAATGTTTTGCTGTACGGTTAAGTGCGGAAATAACGCAAAATCTTGAAACACCATACCTACACTGCGTTTTTCAGGAGGTAGTGTTAATTTGGGAGTAGCGCGCCATTTCCCCGTGTTTATTTCGCCTTCGCTAATAGGTATAAGGCCAGCAAGGGCTTGTAAAATTGTACTTTTACCACAACCTGTTGGCCCTACAAGCATAAGGATTTCGTTTTCACCCAGCGAAAAGTTTAAATCGCTTACTACGCGGTTACTGCCATAATCTATAGACAACTGACTTACAGATAGCATTGTTTCTTAAATCCTTAATGTTCAAACTGGTTGCGTTTTTCGCCAGACATCATAATAGCTAACCCGCAGGCAGATATCACTACTAACAATAATCCAGGAATAGCGGCGCGACCAAAATAGCCCGCTTCGTATACACGCCATAAATAAGTAGAGAGGGTTTCAAACCCTGTTGGTCCAAGTAGGAGCGTGGCTTCTAGTTCGCGCATTGACTCTAAAAACACCAGTGCTGCACCGGCAATAATACCGCGCATAGTTAAAGGTAGTGTTATGCGAGTAAATACTTCACGTGGGCTTGCCCCTAATACGCGCGCAGATTTTACTAAGCTTGGATCTAAGTGTTCGGTGCTTGTTCTAACAGAGCCTACAGCAAGTGGTAAAAATCGCAGCATGTAAGCAATAATAAGCAATCCCAGTGTTTGATATAAAAACGGCAACTGCAAACCACCGTAAACAAGCGCTGTGCCCATTACTATACCCGGAATACCAAAACCAAAGTAAGTAACACGCTCCATTATACGACCCGCTTTTCCATTCAGTGCGGCATGTGCAACAGGGATCGCAACGATAACGGCTACAATTGCCGCAATACCCGATGCATACGTAGAGTTCCATGCAATATTAAAATCAAATGAGCTAAAACCATCGCGAGCTAACCAAAGTGAAAATATAGCCAAAGGCAAGCCAATAGCGAGTAGTAAAACAGGTGCAAACGTAACAAACATGGCACTTAACTGTAATTTACTTGGAAATAAAATTAACGGACGACCATGGCGCTCAGGTGCTGTTTTTATTTGTGATTCAACTAAAAGTAAAAAACCGACAATAACCATCAGCTGAAGTGAAAGCATTGCAGCGCGTCCTAACGCAAAGGCATTGTATTCAACGTAAATTACGCGGGTAAAGGTATCTAAGCGCATCATTGCCGGCGTGCCAAAGTCTGATAACGTATAAAGCGCGACTAACAATGAGCCTGCTGCAATACCGTTAACTACGCGCGGTAATATAACTTTAAATATACTTTGCGTCATCGACATGCCCAGCGTTCGTGCGGCATTAACCATGCTTGCGTCAAGGCTCAGTAGGGATGAGCGAGTTGTCATCATTACAAACGGGAAGGTATAAAGCGTCATTACAATGGCGGCACCTGTTAGGCCATACATTGATGGTGTTTCTATTCCTGTTAAGGTATTTATTTCGCCACCGGGGCCAAAAGCAGCATAAAGTGTAAATGCGCCAATATAACTGGGAATTGCCAGTGGGGCTGCAAATACAACCAGCCAGAGCTTTTTAAATGGTAAATGCACATACGCGCTAATAAACGCCAGTGGCACACCAATTAAAATAGATCCGAGTACCGTTAAACCCATTAACGATAACGTGTTACCTAAAATTTGAAGATTGTGGGTGTCAAACACTGAGCTTGCATCGCTTGCAAGCACAATTAATACATAAACAGGGGTAAGCGCAACAAGCGCTGCAAGCAGCGCCATTGGATAAGAGGCAGGTATTTTCATTACAATACGCCGCTGCTTCGCATCAAATCTATAGTAGGGCGTAAATCAGCTAGCTGTGTTAAATCTACTTTAGGTGGAGAAATATTAGCAAGTGACGGTAAACCCTCAGGTTGGGTAATACCATTTACTAACGGAATTTCGTACGCTTCACTGGCTAAGTAACCCTGTACTTCTTTACTTAGTAAGTAACGCATAAAGTTAGTTGCAAGCGGATCGTCGTTAAGCGCTAATACACCCGATGCATTAACTAAACAGCCCGCATCATTTTGTGTAAATGCTAAATCTAGCTTGGCATCAGGCTTACCAGATTTTAAACGCAAAGTGTAATAGTGATTTGCAAAACCAATATCAACTTCACCGCGCTCAACGCCCATAACAACACCTAGCTCGCCGGCGTATGTTTTAGCACGTTTTTGAATCTTTTTAAGCCACTTAGCGGTTTTGTCGTCGCCTTCTAAAATTCGCATTGCGGTTACAAACGATTGAAAAGAAGCGTAGGCGGGTGCCCAACCAATACTTAAATCGCTGTCGGCAATTTCCATAATACTTGTTGGAATTTGCTCTTTAGTCAAACGCGACGTGTTATATGGCAATGTACGAATGCGACCAGTTACTGGTGCCCACTCTTTATATCTAAATTGTGGTTGTAACTGAGCAGATAAATCACTTGGGATGGGTTGTGCAAGGCCAGCATCGGTTACTAAACCAATTGCGCCTGAATCAACCGCCCAAAATAAATCAGCGCGGCGAACGCCAGCTTTAGCTTCTGCAACAATGGTATTTGCTAAAGCAGCAGTAGGACCTCGGCGTATACCGAGTTTAAAGTCTGGATTTTTTTTCTGGATTGCTTGTAATACGTTTTCATACAAACCACCTTCGCCTCGGCCTAAATAAAGCGTTAACTCGCCTTTAAGCTTTGGTAAATCGTCAACAGAAACAGGGTTTGCTATATCAGCGGCTAGCGCACGAGAAAGAGGCAGTGGCAATGAGCCAACCACCCCTAACGCGGCTAGGCCTTGAATAAAGGTCCTACGCTTCACTTAAAATACATCCTTACGTGCTTTTTCGGCTTTTTCTATTAAAACCTTAGCGCGGTCTAATTTTGTTTGCATGTCACTGATCACATCGCGTACTTCATCTACGCTTTTGCTGTTTTTAATTGCTTGTGGCAGTGTTACGTTAAAGTCTTTTTCCAGCACTTCAACTAGTTTTGCATCTTGTTCAATAAGTGTACCTTCAACGCCTTCAAACAGGTGCAGATAAGTATCGTGAACAATTTCAGTTGCTTCGTCTCGTAAACGCTCAGCAAATTTTGCTACTACACGGTCTAATTTGTGCTTAATTTCATCAATTGTGGCACTTTGTGTCATTTGAGTTGTAGCGGTTGCTTTTACAGTGTCTAACAAGCCTTTTTGCTGGAATTTTGCAGCAAGCTTAACAGCCCCAAGGCCTTGCCACAAGGCTATGTTCATCGCTTTTTGCTGTTTACGAACTTCATCAGCAGGCTCTTTATTATCAATGGCCATTTTTACGCCATAAAGACCCTGCCAAATAGAAGCGTATACTGGTACAAAGTTAGTTTCTATTGCGCTGTGAAACTTAACTGATTCCCAATATTCAATTAAATCATCAGTTTTTACAGATTTTGCGCCTTTAGTATCGTAGTCGCTTACCATGGTATCAACTTTGCCTACCATCCATTCTACTTCTTCTGCGTAACTTTTGAGGTTAGCTTGTAGATGATTAACATGCTCGCCAATAGGGCCGTTAGCTAATACTGGTTGAGCCATAAACGCCGAGGCTAGTAAAAGGCTTGCACCTAAAGTTTTGGCTGGTTTAAATAGTAATTTCATAGCAAAGAAGTCCAAAAAGGTAATTGTAAATGATAGACATTATCATATAGCTAATGATTAACGAGATCAATAACTACAAACTCGCTTAATAGATAAAAACACTAAATGTAGCGGTAGGTTACAGCAAATAGCGCTATAACCAGTATTCACTACCAGCTATTAAGCGTAATGCTTGCCTTTAATGGCATTGTAAATGGCATCACACAATGTTTTTATACTTGTGTCGTCACTTATATACGGTGGCATAAGGTAAATTAGTTTACCGAATGGGCGTATCCATACACCTTGCACTACAAAATAAGCCTGAATTTTAGCAACATCAACATTGCCCGCAGCCTCGTTCAGTTCAACAACACCTATTGCTCCTAAGGTACGCACATTGGCAACCGCATCTAGTTCACTGCATTTATTAAGTTGTTGTAGCTGTGTGTTTATTTGCTTTATTCGTTGTTGCCAGTTTTGTTCAAGTAATAAATCAATACTTGCGCAGGCCGCTGCACAGGCAAGCGGATTACCCATAAACGTAGGGCCGTGCATTAAAACACCGGCTTCACCTTCGCTTATGCCAATGGCTATTTTATCGCTAGTGATAGTGGCCGATAGCGTCATTGAACCGCCGGTTAATGCTTTACCAATACACATTATATCGGGTTCTATATTGGCGTGCTCTACAGCAAATAATTTACCTGTACGGCCAAAGCCTGTGGCAATTTCGTCGCAAATTAGCAGTACGTTATATTGGGTGCACAATTTACGTACGCAGGCTAAATAATCAGGGTGATAAAAGTTCATACCACCTGCGTTTTGTACAATAGGCTCAATGATAAAGGCGGCTACTTGGCTGTGGTTTGCTTTAAAGTATTCTTCAAGCTCTTGGGCTTCAGTTTGGTTAAACTCGAACCCAAATTGACTAACCGGTGCAGGCACAAAAACGTGTTCAGGTAAAAAACCTGAATATAAACTATGCATTGAGTTAACGGGGTCGCATACGCTCATGGCTGCAAAGGTGTCGCCATGGTAGCCCTTGTAAGGCGTCATTAATTTTTGTTTTGTTGTAATGCCTTGGCTTAACCAATATTGCAGCGCCATTTTTATTGCTACTTCAACACTTACCGATCCGCTGTCGGCTAAAAACACTTTAGTTAAACTAGGCGGCGTTATATTTACTATTTTTTTGCACAGCTCTACCGCGCTGTTATGCGTAATACCGCCAAACATAATGTGGCTCATATTATTAATTTGCTCAATCATGGCGTTATTTATAACAGGGTGGTTATAGCCATGTATTGCGCTCCACCACGAGGCCATGCCATCGATTAATTGCTCGCCAGTTTCGAGGTGAATAATATTGTGATTAGCATGTGTAACAGGGTATACCGGAATTGGCTTAGTCATCGATGTATATGGGTGCCAAATGTGCTCACGATCAAAATCAAGGTCAATCGTATTCTTTTTAATCATATGTAAACTTTAACTTGGTGGGCTTCGTTGACAATGGTACTTCAACTCGTAGACTAAGCCAATATCACCGTTATGAAAAAAAATAAGAGAGTATTATGGAACTTGCACCTGTTCGTCACGATTGGACCCACGCTGAAGTTAAAGCATTATTTGAAATGCCATTTAACGATTTACTTTTTAAAGCCGCATCGGTTCACCGTGCTAACTTCAACCCAAATGAAGTGCAAATTTCTACGTTGTTATCAATTAAAACAGGTGCTTGCCCAGAAGACTGTAAGTACTGTCCGCAGTCGGGGCATTACCGAACAGATTTAGAACGCGAACGCTTAATAGAAGTAGAAAAAGTAGTAGAGCAAGCACGCCTTGCAAAACAAAAAGGCGCTACCCGTTTTTGTATGGGGGCTGCATGGTCAGATCCAAAAGACAGAGACATGCCATACATTTCGCAAATGGTTAAAGAAGTAAAAGAGCTAGGGTTAGAAACCTGTATGACGCTAGGTAAACTCACAAACGAAAAAGCCCATGAGCTTAGAGACGCAGGGCTTGATTACTACAACCATAACCTTGACACGTCACCTGAGTATTACGAGCAAATTATTTCAACCCGTACTTTTCAAGATAGATTAAATACCATTGACCACGTACGCGATGCCGGTATGAAAGTATGCTCGGGCGGAATAGTCGGTATGGGTGAGCAAGCAAGCGACCGTTTTGGACTACTTATGCAACTAGCTAATTTGCCACAACAGCCAGAAAGTGTGCCTATTAATATGCTCGTTAAAGTTAAAGGCACTCCGCTTGAAAACGTAGACGATTTAGATCACTTTGAATTTATACGTACCATAGCAACAGCGCGCATTATGATGCCACACAGTTATGTACGTTTATCGGCAGGGCGTAACGCCATGAACGAGCAAATGCAATCGATGTGCTTTTTTGCAGGCGCTAACTCAATATTTTATGGTGATAAACTCCTTACCACCGAAAACCCAGACGCTGATGCCGATATGAACCTAATTAAAAAACTAGGCATGAACCCAGAAAAACGTCACGACTATTCAGACGAAGCAGTTGAAGCCTCGCTTTCATCGCAAGTAGCCGACAAAGCAACCTCTGAATTGTTTTACGAAGCGTAGGCTTATATCAATGCCTTTTGATTTTATAAATACGCATCTGCAGGCTCGCCAGCAAGGTGCGTTACTTCGTAAACGCCACGTAGTACATCACGCTACAGCGCGCACCATAACAGTTAATAATAAAACCTACCTTAACTTTGCCAGTAACGACTACTTAGGCTTTGGTGATGTGGCTGTTAATCTTAATGACTCCCACGCATTAGGGAGTCACAGCTCAGCATTGGTTACGGGTTATCAGGCCCAGCAAAAAGCGCTTGAACAATACTTATGTGAGCAATTTGGTTATGGCGCAGGAATGCTATTTAACTCAGGGTTTAGCGCTAATAGCAGCGTAATTAAAGCGTTGTTTCAAGATAAAGCCGCTGCGCAAAACAGCGCTATTTTTCAAGATAAGTTAAATCATGCAAGCTTGATTGACGGTGCTATGCACTCAAACGCGGCATTAGTGCGTTTTAATCACAACGACATGAATCATTTACGTTCACGGCTCGAAAAATCAAAAGCGCAAAACAAGCTAATTATAAGCGAAGGCGTATTTTCGATGGATGGCGATACCGCGCCTCTTAAAGAATTACTCGCACTTGCAAAACAGCACAACGCATGGCTAATGATTGATGACGCACACGGTTTTGGTGCATTAGGTAAAACTGGTTTGGGCAGTTGCGAAGCGTTTATTACTCAAACGCTGCCAGATATATTAGTCATTACCTTTGGTAAAGCAGTGGCTAGTAGTGGCGCGTGTGTATTAGGCAGTAAACAGTTTATTGATTACATGCTGCAATTTAATCGCGATTACACGTATTCAACCGCTATGTCGCCGCTTGTGGCAAGTCACACTCTTGCGCGTATTAAAAACATAAAAACAGCCAATGATAAACGCGATAAGCTAAATGCCAATATTGCATTATTTAAGCAACTCACTAAAACCCATAATATTGCAGTAATGGAATCAAATACAGCCATACAGCCCATTGTATTAGGTTGTGCTGAGCAAACGTTACAAGCGGCAGATAAACTTAAACAACAGGGTATTTGGCTCACTGCAATTAGACCGCCGACGGTTGCACATAACACCTCACGTTTACGCATTACTTTAACCGCCGCACATACCGAGCAAGACATAACGCACTTAGTTAAGCATTTAGTAGGTGCAATAGCATGACTGCTCAGCCAGTATTAAAAACAGATCTAGTGCAAACACAACTTGTAAAACCGTGCCTAGTGAGTAGCGATTCAAATAAAGAATTAATTAAGGAGCCAAATCGAGAGCTAAACAAGGAGCTTAAAAAGTCTACACAAAGTAAGTTTTCAAAAGCGGCGGCGAGTTATAACACCCATGCAAATGTACAAAAACATGCTGCGAGCGATCTATTTTCACTCATAAAACCAAGCTTTAATAAAAATAAGCTTTGTGTTGATTTAGGCGCAGGCCCGCTTGTTAATACGCATACCTTACAAAGTATGTTTGCAAGCGTTATTGCCATGGATTTGAGCTTAAACATGCTGCAAAGTAGTGATTTAACCACACCCAAAATATGCGCCGATATGGATAACTTACCGCTACAAGCAAACAGTGTTGATGTTATTTACAGTAACTTTGCAGTGCAGTGGTCTGCTAATTTTTCGGCTTTAATGCAATCGCTTTACAGTATATTAAAACCAGGCGGGCGGGCGTACATAAGCACTGTGGTAGAGGGATCACTTAACGAAATAAAAACAGCCTTTGCCGCGCTTGATTCAAACAGCCATATAAATACTTTTAATAGTGAACAGCATATAAACCAATCAGTCCAAAAGGCAGGCTTTACTATTAATAGTGCTAAAAAACTTATCTACACCGATAAATACACAACACCTTTAAAAGCTATTGCTTCAATTAAGGCTATTGGCGCAACTACGCAAAATCATACCAATACGCGCCAAGGGTTACTTACCAAATCGGCGCTACAAAAAGTATGCAGTGCGTATCCGCTTATAAATAATAAAGCATGTGTGTCTTATCATGTGGTGCTGTTATCATTAGAAAAAAGCCATTACAAAAAAGCGATTAATTGCTTAAGTTAAAACTTAAGCAATTAATTGCTTAAGTTAAAACTTAAAATTAAACCAAACTTAGATTCAGATCATAAGGCAACGCATGAAAGAATTTTTTATAACAGGCACCGACACCGATGCCGGAAAAACCCACGTTACCAGTTTGCTATTAAAGTTACTTGCCCAACATAAAAAACAAGCCATTGGCTTTAAACCCCTTGCTGCTGGCTGCGAAATGGCGTTTGAGCAGCTAGTAAATGCTGATGCCCTAATACTAATGGAAAGCGCAACAGTAAGCGCTAAATACGATGTAGTTAATCCGTTTGCGTTTGCACCACCTATTGCACCGCACATAGCTGCTGATCAAGTTGGGGTGAGTATTACTGTTGATAAACTAAGTGATGCTTATAAAAACGTAAAACAACAAGGTGCTGACATTATCCTTACTGAAGGTGCGGGTGGATGGGCACTACCAATTAATAATACCGACTATTTATACGATTGGGTAAAGGCTGAGCAGCTACCAGTCATACTTGTTGTTGGCATGAAGCTAGGTTGTTTAAATCATGCATTACTAACCGCTGCGCATATGCAAAGCATGGGTATAAACTGCGTTGGTTGGATTGCAAACCAAGTCGATAAAAATATGGACGAGTACCAAGCAAACCTAGATTCACTCAAAGCACGTTTACCGTTTCCAATACTTGCCATAAGCCCATACAGCGAGCAAACGCCTAAGTTACAAATATACAAAAGCTTGCTTAGTGCGTTATCTATAAACACTTAAGCGGTTTTAGAAAGATTTACTTTTTTTAGGTAAATATTGAAATAGTCAGCCTTAGTACACATATAAACATTTATAAATACAAAGCTTGCTCAAAAACAATGTTACTAAGGACATAACGACTATATGACGCACCCATTTATTGAAAGCTACGCCCCAAATTCGCACGTAAGTGCAGAGCCAAAAGCACTAAACAATGGTTTACCTAAAAAACGCGTAGGCATAATAGGTGGGGGCACAGCGGGCTCAACAATAGCCATCAGGCTTGCTGCGTTAGGGTTAGAAACTTACGTATTTGAAAAGAAAAAGTCGTTAATTGATGGTCCGCCAATGTGCCATTTGCATTCAGGTGGTAACTTATATCGCGAAATACCCGACGACGACTGCATAGATTTACTCAAGCAATGTATAGATATAGCGCGCCTTTATCCTCACACCATCGATGTTCGCCCTACAGTATTTGCTGTACCCAAGCGCGACGACGACTCACCGGAGGATTTATTTCCGCGTTTAGATAAATTAGTAAAAGCTTATAGCGAGCTTGTTGAGCAAGACTGCGCTAATAAAGTATTAGGCGAGCCAGAGCATTATTATCAGTTATATAGCCGCGAGCAAATGCTAAAGCTTGCTAAGCAAAAACAAGTAGCCAAGCCTACGTTGTTAGATGAGTGGATGATACCCGTGGCTAAGCATTTAGATTTAGATAAGCTAAAGTTTCCGCTAATTGTTGCACAAGAATATGGTTGGAATATATTTCGTTTATCGGCCAGTGCTCAACTCGCGCTTGCCGAGTATAAACATGCTCACGTTTTAACAAATACATGCGTTAAAAGTGTATCGCCTGTTACCAATAATAAGATTGATAAACAAATAACCAAGTGGAACATTGAATACCAAACACAACCAAGTTTAGAAGGTAAAACCGTTGAAGTAGATTACCTAATCAATGCGTGTGGTTTTCAAACCGGTATTATTGACGACTTGGTTGGGGTAGATGTAAAGCGCATGGTTGAATTTAAAGCCTCTTACATCACTCATTGGCAAGGTGCTGGTGGGCAAATACCCGAAATTATTATTTACGGTAACCGTGGCACACCAGAGGGCATGGCGCAGCTAACGCCTTACCCTAACGGGTATTTTCAAATACACGGCATGACCAACGACATTACGCTATTTAATGATGGCTTAGCTGATGCAACACCAATGAGTGCTCAACCTAAACTCCCCGATAAATACCTGGACTATATTAAAGATGGGTGGGACAAAACAGCATTGCAAACACGTAACCAAACAGCAATAGATTATGTAGCCGAATTTGTACCCGCGTTTAAAAGTGCTAACACTCAAAATAATGCCTTGTTTGGCGGGCAACAAATCCCAGGTGATGACGACACTTTGCGCGTAGCCGATGTAAGTTTATATTCGCTTATTAGTTATGCCCGGGCCGAAAATGTCAAAGCATCGTCAACGTTAATTGCTGCCGATCAAATAGTGTCTGAGTTTATAAAATTAGGAATAATAAGCAGCGATCCTGCTGTAAACCATCACCGCAGTAGCCATCAATGGTCGTATCTTAAACACAATAGCTGCGAAAATATTGGTGAAGTTGCACGCATATTAGCAGGTGAGCGTGGTTTTCCAATTGATATGGCAGAGCTAAATAACAGCTTGTAATAAACTGATTTATAAAGAAACTTTAGTCTTAAATTTGCTATAAAACGCCTCTCAAAAAAATTATCAATAAACACATAAATAACACTTGTGTTATGACATAGTTTGTCACAGAATAGCGCTAACGTTATGACATAGTGTGTCATAACGTAGTGATTGCTTTAACCTAATTTATTTTAAGCGTTCGGTGATCAATATTAATTTTGTGAGGACAATATGAAACGTGTATTTTTGTTTTTATTAACTAACCTAGCGGTTATGTTGGTATTAGGTGTAGTGCTTTCAATAATAATGAGTGCGCTGGGTTTAAGCCATCGTAGCCTTGGCGGAATTTTACTTATAGCCACAGTATTTGGTTTTGGTGGATCGTTTATTTCGTTATTTATGTCGAAATGGATCGCTAAAAAATCAACAGGCGCGCATGTGATTACGCAGCCTCGAAACGAAACCGAACATTGGCTTGTACAAACGGTATCTGCGCAAGCACAAAAAGCAGGTATTAAAATGCCAGAAGTAGCTATTTACGACAGCCCAGAAATGAACGCGTTTGCAACGGGCCCAAGTAAAAACAACTCGTTAGTGGCAGTAAGCACAGGCTTAATGCACAACATGACCAAAGATCAGGCCGAAGCCGTACTTGCCCACGAAGTATCGCACGTGGCTAACGGCGACATGGTAACGCTTACGCTAATACAAGGCGTGGTAAACACCTTTGTAATATTTGCCGCAAAAGTACTGGCAGGCATTGTAGATAATTTTATTAATAGCGATGAAGAAGAGGGCGGTAGTAGCTGGACATACTTCTTATTCGATATGTTATTCCAAGTATTATTTGGCGTGCTAGCAAGCATAGTGGTTGCAAGTTACAGCCGTAAACGTGAGTTTGCAGCCGACAGCGGCGCAGCAAAACTAGTTGGTGCTGATAAAATGCGTTCCGCACTTGAGCGGTTAAAGCAAAACCATCCTTCGCAATTAGAAGGCTCAATGATGGCCTTTGGTATTGCAAGTGGCAAAGGTGTTGCTGAGCTGTTTTCATCCCACCCGCCGCTTGATGCGCGAATCGACGCACTACGCAAGTAACTATGTAAGTTAGTAAATATTCTAAGCCAGCTTAACCGCTGGCTTTTTTATGTTTACGTTAAAATGCTAAAATCTAATGCACTGTGTTTATATACAGTGCATTGTGTTGTATTATAAAATCGTTACTTTTTTAAGCTAGCACAAAAAAACTTAATCGCTAATGTAAGCCAAATTAACACTAAAAATGAAAACGATACATTGTATGTTACATGCATAGGGCAGGTAAAAAACGAATCAAACTTCACCTTTAAAAATATAAAGTTTAAGGTCGATTTTTTAACAGATCAAAACACGCTAGTCGATACGCTATCAATAACCGACGAAGACCTAATTATACTTCCTAATGACTCAACAAACTTTAGAGTAAGAGATATTGCGCAAAAACAAGCGGCCAGTTATAACAATTGCCAAGTAACAATAACCGATGCCTAGGCTTATAAATAAGCTATAAATCACTTACAAATTAATTATTAGCAGTTAGCTAAACCACTCGCTTTTTTAGATGTAATATTAGTTATTGACTTGCAAGCCACTAAATCCAAAATTTATATAAGCCATTTTCCTAGAGCGATTAAGAATATGGATGATTTATTACTTAAGTAATCGTTTATACACTCCTTGTAACTTGCAAGTGAGGGATCGAAAATGAGCTTGATTGATGAAAGTACAAAGGATTTTGGAAGCATGAGCGTGTTGCTTCACAGCTTAGGAACTGATTGCTACCGCATTGAGTGGAATAGCAGAATGACCGGAGCCTCAATAAGCTTAATTCGTGTTAAAAAAAACGAATACATAGTTGTGCGAAAATGGGCAACCGCCCGAAATATAGATGACGTATCAGCAGAGTTTGATCGGGCTAACCAAGCACTAATTCATTTTTTAAATAATGTAGATGTAATTAAAAGTAAAAACGAAAGTATTGTTGCAGCTAAAGAGCATTGCATAAACTTATTTACCTCAGCTGAGGGCTTAAAACCAATTAGCCATCCGAGCTTACCTACGCCACGCTTACAAGAAGCCATAGGCAAAGAAGTCATTGTAAAATCAAGTTTAGGCAACTACCTAATATCAAAAGGAATGCTATTACAGCTATTAGGTAATCAAGCCGAGATCCAAGTTAATCCCGACCACCTTGACGAAGGCCAATTAAGGCAAAAATTTTATACCAAACAAGTTCATGTTTGCTAGTTAATCGCGCTATCAAAACTCAAAGGCAGCTTTACTTTAATGGTAAAGCCATTTTGTTTAAACACCTTAAAAGTGCCGCCTAATGCCGTAGTGCGCTCCTCTATAAACGCTAAACCGTAGTGACCTGAGTTATCTGTTGGGGTTACTAAAGTCCCGTTATCGCTAATTGTTAACTCAATAAATTCGTCGCTGTTTATTATATTTATAATCAGTTTGCTGGCATTGCTGTGCTTCATACAATTGGTTACTGCTTCTTGGCAAATTCGGTAAATAGCTATTTCGTGATCTTTTGAAAGGCTATTATCTAACTTAAATTGTGGCTGATACCTAATATTTGCCTTGTGCAGTAAGCTTTTTAGTCGCCCTTGTGTTATTGCCTTTTCTAAACCGAGTTCATCTAGCTCACGCGGGCGAAGATAATGCATTAATTGATAAACAGAGTCATACATCGAATTAGCATTGTTTTTTAATGTAGTCACAAACGATTGGGTATCTTCGTTACTAAGGTGCGACAAAATAGCTAAATCTGTTTTTAATGCCGTTAGGTTTTGCCCTAATTCGTCATGCAACTCTTGCGAAAGGTGCTTTCGCTCGTTTTCTTGCACCGACACCATTTTGGCAGCCAGCGCCGTGTTTTGAGTTAGCTGCTCTTTAAGCTCTTTATTGGTTTGCTTTAACTCGTTGTTTTTACGTTTAAGCTCAGTAATTGCAGCGCCTAAAACCATACTGGTAATTGCGTTTGCTAAAATAAATAACTGGCTAATGTAGGTATTGCTAGGCTCGTGCGTAATGCTTGCTTCAACAATTATTAACGCGTTAATAAGCGCTGCACTGCTTACAGCCCCTAACGAGCCATACTTATACGAAAACCAAATTATCGGTAATAACGATGCAAGCCTTAATAGCGGGTAGGTGTCTGGGCGAACCGCATAGACAAAAAATATAATTAATATAAAACACACTAAAGTGGCTACTAGGCCAAATAACTTAGTGAGCCTGACTGTGTTAAAACTGTATTTAGAATCGTAAATTAACATAATAAAAGGGGCAATTAACAACGAGCCAGTAATATCGCCTAAGCACATGTTTAACTGATACTGTAGTAGCTCTTTTGCAACCAATACATTTGTAAATTCAAACGCACTGGCAAACAAAAACCACTTTATAGATGTACTCGCAACACAAAGCAGTATTAACGAAAGTATACCTAGGCTGTCGTTAATGCTTGGCGGCCAACGGCTATTTTTAAACACATAAACAAGCGCTATAAAACAAAGCTCCTGCCAAAAGCCATGAAATAAATCAAACTCCCAAACCCCACTGTGTGTTAAACCAAGCTGTGCAGCTAAGGCGCGCGACACAACCCATAAGGTGAGCCAATAGCGTGTTGGAGTGAGTAAGTAAAACGCAATTTTTACGCCTGCGGGAATAAATATCGCGCTGCTCTCGGGTACTGTTTCAAGGTTTTGGCTAACCCAAAAAGCGGCAAGTGAAGCAATAAAGTAAATTAGCCCCACCAATAACTGTTTAGCTACCTCTTTGTATGCGGTAGTAAAACTAACATTAGATAAAGAAGAAACGTTAGGTAAGTTCATCTAACTGTATTACTCCCGCATCAATTGCAATTTTGAGCAGTTCAAACGAGGTAGTAACATTAAGTTTGCTGTATATGTTTGCTTTGTGTACATGTGCTGTTTTAGGCATTATTTCGAGTATTTGCGCCACTTGTTTAGCGTTTAACCCCTTAGAAAATAACGGAAGGGCTTCAAGCTCTCTGTTAGTAAGCACAGTTAATGCTAAATTTTCGCTACTCATCGAAAAATTTACGTCTTCACTAATGTATCTTTTACCTAAAGCGACCGCTTTAACTGCATCTATTAGTTCATCAGAGGCAGAGCGCTTAGACACATAACCCAAAGCGCCTAATCGCAAAGCATTGCTTACATAAGGTTCGTGGTCGTGCATGGAGGCAACAATACTTTTAATATGCGGGAAAGACTCTTCAAGGTACGATAAAAAAGAAAGGCCAGTTTCAGTGCCGTTAAGCGATATATCAACAATAAATATATCAGGTTGTTCAAGCTCTACAGCCAGCTTGGCTTCTGTTACGCTGCAGGCTTCAATAATTACTTTCCAATCTAGTTGTAACTCTAAAAGCTTTTTAAAGCTGTCTCTTACTAATTGATGATCTTCTATGATGCCAATGAGCATTTAAATCTCCTTTTATGCTTAAAATACAGCGGGGCGGGTAACTAATTACCTAAAACGTTTTAAATGGGTTACCTCACTTAAAAGCAAGGTAACAAAACCAGTGGTTCTAAATTGGTAATTAGTTGCTGGTGGAGAACAACTAAGATCTTTTTACAGCAGCTTATTATTACTGAGAAAGAATAATATCAGTAATACCTTCGGCAGATAGTATTTCAATCCAGTAGCCGTCAGGGTCTTTAATAAATGCTAAGCCTTTCATTGAGCCATCATCTGGTTTTTTAACAAACTCAACATCGTATTTTGCAAAGCGCTCACAGGCTTCGTAAACATCCGGTACGCTAATACCAATATGGCCAAAGCCTTTGGGCTCTTGGTTACCGCTGTGGTAGCCCTCAAAGCTGTCGTCGCTTTCAGTGCCCCAGTTATGGGTTAACTCAATTAGCGCAGGGCGACGAAACACCCATTCTGCTTTAGTTCTATCATCACCTTGCGGTAATTCTTGTTCGTAGCCTAAAAAGTAAAGCGTAAACTTCATACTAGGAAAATCATACTTACCTAACAGCTTCATACCTAATACATTTTGGTAAAATTCGAGCGACGGCTTTGGATCTTTAATACGTAACATAGTTTGTTGCATAACAAAGCCCTGAGTGGCCTGTTCAACTTGTTCTGGAGATTCGTTATAGTTAGACATGGTGATCCTTTCTAATAATTAAAAAGCGAAAATAGAGATATAATGCTTAAACCATCATAATCAACCGTAGTTTAAATTTAAACTGTCTTGAGCATAAAAGAGTGGTGCAAAATAGTTAGTGAAGCTTAATATCATTTATCATTAATGCGCCCCAAGTTGTTTTATCGCTACAGCCATTTATTTCTGAGCTAATAAACAGACACCCATAACCTTTGGCTTCTGTTTTTTGAATTTCTGTGTAAACACTAGCACCATTATCAGATAACCAAGTAGTGGTGCGTTCACGACCATAAGGTAATATAAGAGGAATAGGAATAATTGGCGAAATTATAACACCCACCCATTTAAAGCCATCCCCATACTTAATTTGTTTAACGGCTGTACCTTTGACTGGCTTTTGCCCTGAAGTATATGTTTTAACGTGCACTAAATCGTAAGAAACACATCCTTGTGCCAGTATTAATGCACCGATAACTATCGCTTTTTTAATTAATTTCAAGATAAATCCCTTTATAACGTTATTGAGCAAAGAAAACTGCTAACTTGTACCTAAATTGATAATCATACTATCCTATAAAAAAGTAAACTTATAACGCCATAGCGTTTAGCCCTTATGTTTATTTGTAGGATGTATGTTCGTTTTTAAACATGGGTAACCACGTAATCAAAGTACAGAGCAAAGCAAAATTAAGTTTGTAAAACATTTAACAAAATAAAATAGGGCACTTTATTCATCGTTATTTAACTAAGTGCCATGTAGAGTTTAAATAACTACTGCGGGCAATTACTTATATAAAAAATAACGCACATAAAGGAGTGACTATGTTTTTTGATGATATGCAGGGATTATTACGTGTACTTACAATAGGTGTACTGGGTTATATCGCGCTGGTGTTTTGGCTTCGTGTATCGGGTAAACGTACGCTTTCAAAATGGAACGTGTTCGACTTTATAGTCACCATTGCGCTGGGCTCTATTTTAGCCTCGGTGATTATTTCAAAAAGTGTTCCGTTAGCTGAGGGCATACTTGCCTTTGTCGTATTAATAGGGCTGCAATATGTTATTACATGGCTTAGTGTGCGCTCGTCAAAATTTGCAGCGCTCATAAAAGCAGAGCCCACGTTGTTACTGAGTGATGGTGAATATTGCACGGCAGCCCTTAAATCACAGCGCGTAACAAAGTCAGAAATTCGCGCTGCTATTCGTGGTGCGAGTATATTAGCCATAGAAGATGTAGCTGCCGTAGTGCTAGAAACCGATGGCAGTTTTAGCGTACTTAAGCAAAATAACAGTGGGTTAAAAACCGCGTTAAGCGATGTAAGCGGCATTAAATTAATACGCCAATAGTTATATGAACTAAGGCAGGTATAACCTGCCTTACTTTGTATTAAAGCTTATTTTTATTTAGCATGCTGCTCTAATAAACTAAAGGTAGGTAAGCGCCATTTAAAGCGTATTGATGCCATACGTATTAAGTAGCCTGCAACAAGGCTTGCAATAATGCTGATGTTGTCGTCAATATTATAATGGTGTAGCGCTAAGTATAAACAGGCAACAAGTAACGATACACTCGCGTATAGCTCGTTATGTAATACAAGCGGCGCTTGGCGGCATATTAAATCACGCAGTAACCCACCAAATACGCCAGTAACAACCGCAGCCACTACACAAATACCGTAATGCAGCCCCATATTTAGCCCCACTTGGCAGCCAATAATACTAAAGGCAGCTAAACCCAGCGCATCTAAGCGCATAAAAATGCCTTTAAATTTAACTACCCATTTAGCAAGCCACGTAGTAACAATACCTGCAATACAGGTAATTAATAAATACTCTGGGTGTTGTACCCACGTAAGCGGGTAATTGCCTAGTAATATATCTCTTACGCTACCACCGCCAATTGCCGTGGCGCTGGCTACTAGCACTACGCCAAACCAATCCATTTTCATTCGTCCTGCGCTAAGTGCGCCGGTCATGGCTTCTGCGGTAATACCAATAATATAAACAATCGTTAATAGCATGAGATAATCACTTGAAATTCGTGCGTAAAAATAAGGTGTGGATTGTATAGATAAATTAAGTAAATAACGAATGAAAAATCATACTAAAAAAGCATCATTCAGATAGAAATAACTAATAACAAAAACCAGTGTAAACAAGCTGTTAAGTTCATAAGTGGGTGCGCAATGATTCATGTGAATTAAAGGACATATGACCGCAAAGTATAAATAAAACAGGTTGGATTTAGTTGTTTTTAGCGCGTTTATTTTTCAGCTAACTTTAATAGCGAAAGCGTGAAAATTAACGCAATATGAATAATTGGTTGCATGGTTTTAATTTAGGAACGTATAATAACAAGTGTTAACTAAATGGAATTTGCGTAATCGCAGCTTAATCAGCACAGGTAAATACATGAACAAAGGATTGTTAAAAGCGTGGAATGACGAAAAGGGTTTTGGTTTTATTAAATCAGACACCCTAGAACACGACACGTTTATACACATATCAGCGCTCAAACATATGAGCCGCAAGCCCAAAGTAGGCGACACCATTTACTTTGAAGTTGCTACGCAGCCCGACGGTAAAACCAAAGCAATCAACTGCCGCATAGAAGGCGTTGCAGAGCTTAAAGCACCTTACCAAAAACACAAACAACAGCCGTACCGCATTGCTAAATCTAATTTTGCCAGTAGCTTTTTAGGTAAAGTTGCCTCAATAGCGCTTATTGGTGCACTTTGTTTTTATGCGATTAATAAATACAACACTCACTCAAATACAAATAATTTAAGCAGTGTTCGTTCAAACAGCCAAACTCCCGTTATCTCCAATGATGATTTAGCCACTTTTGATGAAAAATATCCGAAAGTAGTTATTCCAAAAATCGTTATTCCAAAAAGCACGCAAAATTTTACGTGTGATGGCAGGCAGTACTGTACTCAAATGAGTTCGCGAGCCGAAGCCGTATTTTTTATTAATAACTGCCCTAATACAAAAATGGATGGGGATAAAGATGGTGACCCTTGTGAGAGAGATTCAAGGTTTTAGGTTATGTGTCATATAACTTTTAAGTCTAAAAGTTAAGATATGTAATAACGAATATAGTTTAATTTACCTTGAATGGTTTCTTACCCTAAACGACATATTGGATGTAAATTTGAGATTATTGAAAGATCAATATCATACGCTAAAGCCTAATTTTTCTCTTGTATCTGATGAAAATATTTTACTTCTTGCATGGAAGAAAACACAACAATACGTTAGAACTAAAAACTCTTATGTAGATCTCTTATCTTTAGACTACACATGCGCAAACATTAAAGAATTGATTAGTACATGGTCGTCAGAATTGAAAAATCATTCACATAGTAATAAAAGCTTATCTATAATCCCTATCCCAAAACCAAACTCAAACCCAAAGAGTTGGGGAGGTGATTTAAAACCTACAACAAGCATTGATATACGTGGCCTTGCTGATATAAGTATTAAAGAGCAAACTCTTCTTACATCTTATATGATGTGTTTAGCTGACAGTATTGAAACAAGACAAAAAGACCCAGATCTAGCTCGTAATGTTTTAGAGCAAAGAGAATCAGAGATATTTAGTTATGGTAATAGATTAGTTTGTGATTGGAATGGTTTAATTGGACGCTTCCGTTGGGGAAGTAATGAATATTATAGAAAATATTTTGTAGACCATAAAAACTTCCTCTCTAGACCCGTTGAGGTTGCTAAGATAATCAAAAGCCACGTAAGCCCTTTGGATAACGTCTATATTATCTCTCTCGATATTGAAAATTTTTATAATGATATAGACCCTGATATTTTAGTTGCAAAATTAAAAAATATTTTTTTATCCCATCAAAAGCTTCTGAATATTAAATATGATGAAGAATCTCAGCACAAAAGTGATGTGAGTTTTTGGAGCAAATTAAGAGCATCATTATCATGGGATTGGAGTGATAAGTCATTAGCTATTATTAATCAGCTTGATATTACTGAAGGTACGGGTCTGCCTCAAGGTTTGGCTTCTGCGGGAGTGTTTGCCAATGCATACCTTATTGATTTTGACGAAAGCGTTTCTAAAAATATAAAAAACAATACTTTTGACGACTTGAAAATACATGATTATTGCCGTTATGTGGACGATCTTCGTGTTGTAGTGTCTTCAAGTATAGATAAAAAAATTTTAAAAGCTAAGATACACAGTATTATTCTTGAACTGTTGAAAGAGCAATCTCAAAATACTTTAAACTTGAATGAAAAGAAAACAAAAATTTTTAACTTAAATCAATTAGATTCTTCATCGAATATTAAGAGCAGAATGACTGAAGTTGAATCTAAAATTGGTTGTTCAGCAATTCCTGACAGGGAGTCGATTGATCTCTTTATTCCTACATTACATGAGCTAATAAATATTCAAGAAGATAGCCTATCTGAACTTCCTGAACAGCTTGTTACACAAAGCTTTATCAAGCCAGACTCAATCAAGCGTTTTTCAGCTTACCGGTTGAAGAGTACTTTAGAATATAAGAAACTAATAGAACCAGATAATAGTACATTAGATAATGATATTGATTTTTCCGCAAAAACTCTTCTTTTAGCTTGGTATAAAGAACCGTCAAGTTTAGTTCTACTAAGAAAAGCATTTGAGATATCACCGAATATAGAATTCAATCAAACAATAATAGACACTATATATTTAAATATTCAAAACCTTTCTGGAGAACCAAAGCTTGCCCTAAAGGTTTCTTTTGTGTCTCAGTTTATATTATCTGACATCTTTAGATGTTTATCTGATTTGAAAAGTAAAGATAAAAATGACACGCATTATGAAAAGTTATTTGATAGGCTATCCTTATACGCTCGTAGGGTTTTAGAGTTAGATAGGGAAGACATTCAGCCTTATTTAATTAAATCAGCTTCATATATGTTAGCTATTTATAACTCGTCGGTATGTAATTCAGCAAAATTAGATTCGATTGAATTAGCTCCTAATTTACATGGCTATTTACACCAAGTTTTACAGTTAAGAACATTAGCAAACAATGATCCTCGGTTAGACTTCCTATTTTATCTAGCGTCTCAAATTAGTAACAAAAATGAGATTTTCGCAGTTTCTTTTGTTGAACATATAAACAAGTATTCAAAAAAGGATAAACTTAACTCTTTAGAAAAGGTGGCCTTAGAGGGAGGGGAGTTCTGGAAATATGTATGGGAAAATCTTCTTAAATCTAATGACGAATTTGTTAGTAATTTAAAGTGGGCAATACCGACAGTAGCATTAGAAACAAATAATAAAGAACATTTTTTGTCATCACTATATGGATTAAGAGAGAATCCCTTTAAACATGAAACAGCTTTATTAAGACTAATGCTTGGGCTAATTAAAGCTTGCGAAGCTGGAAAATTTGATAGTTTACCATCCCCTCATGAAATAAAACTTACGATTAGTAAATCAAGAAAGTGGGAAGATTTATGGTACTGGACAGAAGCACTAACCTGTAATTTTGATTTTAATGGTGTAGTTGATCCTCGATATAAAAGCCCTGAATGGTTAAGAGCTGATAATAATGAGTTAAATACAATTTCATCATCAGAAAAGTTTTATTGGTTATTTAGTATCATTCGTTCAGCCGCATCAGCAAATTTAGATTACACGTGTAGAAAAGATTTTGATTTTAAAGAAAATAAGAATATCGGTATTATATCAAATTGGCATAAGCGAAGGGTGGGAATGCTCCATACTCCAGAGTCTATAGTTGGTACTTATGCAACTATAAGTGACTGGTTTACTGAAATTATCAGACATGGGCTTCAATGGCCTGGTTTTGCATCTACTAATGTTGATGATAAAAAAATCCTTCAAATAGAAGATTTTTCTATTTTATCGGAAGTGATTGAAAATAGGATTATTGAACTTAATCTAGATATTTGTCGAAATTCAAAAATGCCTTCTGTTAGAACTAAAGTACACAGACCAAATCTTAGATCTGGAAAATTTCGAGTTGTTACGGTTCAACAGTTACTTCCTAGGTATGAAGACTTTCACATCACAGATGTTTTATTAGAAAGACCAAAAATTAGAATTGAAATGAGGGAACATCTCTTATCAATCTGTAATATCATTGAAAAAACACTTTCAGCTAAGTCTGAAACAGAGAATCAAGGTAAAGTTTTAGCTCAAGCTGATTTAATTGTATTCTCTGAAGTCACGGTTCATAAAGATGATGAAGATATATTAAAAGCATTAGCTTTTAGAACTAATTCAATAATTTTTGCCGGTTTTGTTTTTTTAAATGAAGAGGATAAACTTGTAAATAAAGCTCGTTGGATTGTACCTACCTTTAATGATGATCGCCTAAGTTGGAAAATAAGAGATCAAGGCAAACATAATTTAACTCCGTTTGAAATTGAGGCTGGTATAATTAGTTTCAGGCCATGTCAACACATAATAGAAATACATGGATATAAAGATGGACCCTTTGCAATATCAGGATCAGTTTGCTTTGATGCAACAGATATTAATATAGCTTCTGATTTACGTAATAAAACAGATATGTTTATTATTTCGGCATTTAATAAGGACGTAAATACATTTAATAATATGGCATCTTCACTACAATGGCATATGTTTCAACATATAGTTCTTTCAAATACTGGACAATTTGGTGGCTCTAGTATTCAAGCCCCATATAAGGAGCAACATAAAAAATTAATCTCACATACTCATGGTGTTAGCCAAATTGCAATAAGTACAGCTGATGTTGACTTAGCCGCATTTACAAGAAAAATAAGTAAACACCCGGAAATAAAGGCAGCACCTGCCGGCTATTCACGTAATAAAGGAAAAAAATGAATATTGATTTAAACGCTATGTCACAGGTGGCTACTATTTCTTCAAGTATTACCGCATTAATAGCTGTTTTTTTTATTATCTTTCAAATAAAATCATCAAATAAAAATAACAAAATGGTTACTGCTCACACTACTTATAATGGCTACCTAAAGTTATGTTTTGATAATCCTTATTATGCAAAAGGAATTAATGAAAAAAGTGATAACGTTGACGTTAGGTATGAACAATATAAGTGGTTTGTTTCAAGTATGTTATTTTCTTTTGAGGAAATACTTGCAGTATATCCTAACGATAAACGTTGGTTTTTTGCACTAGAATCTCAGCTAGAAAGACACAGAAATTTTCTAAAAAACTCTTCTTCTGTTAAAAGAGGTGAATGGAGTAAACCTTTAACTTCGTTATTAGAAAAAATAACAAGATAAGTGAAGTGGTGCAGAAAGATTAACAGTGACACCCATTCTAAATTTTGCTCTTTTCAAAATTTAGGACTCCGTTTTAGTTAGTGCAAAAAACGATCAGGGTTTCTTATGGCAATTGCAAGAAAGCGTCAAATAAGTTTGGTTGATACAAAATACTACCACTGTATTTCGCGTTGCGTGCGTCGTGCATTTTTATGTGGCGAAGACCACTTTACAGGCAAGTCTTACGAGCACCGCAGAGGCTGGGTTGAAGATAAACTGCTTGAATTAGCTAAGGTATTTTGTATTGATGTATGTGCTTATGCTGTTATGAGTAACCATACTCACTTAGTCCTGTATGTTGATGATAATCAAGCAAACAGGCTGAATGATAAAGCGATTGTTATTCGCTGGCATAAACTCTGTAAAGGCACAGTGTTAACACAGAAATATGTACGAGGTAAAAAGTTAAGTAAAGTTGAGCTCATGTTTTTCAACCAAACGGTTAAACAATACCGCGAACGCTTATCAAGTATCAGCTGGTTTATGCGGCTATTAAATGAAGATATTGCCCGCAGAGCAAATGAAGAAGACAACTGCACAGGTAGGTTTTGGGAAGGGCGCTTTACGTCTCAAGCATTATTAGATGAAGCAGCACTTGCAGCTTGTATGGCCTATGTGGATTTAAATCCCATTAGAGCTAAAATGGCTAACACACCAGAAGAGTCAGACCATACCAGTGTACAAAAGCGTTTAACATGCGCAGCAGAAGGTAAACAACCAAAACAGTTACTACGTTTTGCTGGTATGCCACGTCAGATTATGCCAAAAGGGCTGCCGTTTGAGCTTAAATCGTACCTTGAACTTGTTGAGCTAACAGGGCGAATAATACGAGAGGATAAACGCGGGCATATTGATAATATGAACCTTCCTTTGTTAGAAAGGCTTAATATATCCCCAGAGAACTGGTTAAAACTCACTACGCAATTTACGCGCGTATTTCATGGTGCGGTAGGAAGACCCAATTCACAAGCAAGTTACTGTGAACATTTAAAGCGTAAACGGCGATCAAATATTAGTAATTGCGAAAAGTTACTCGCATAAAACTTAAGCTACTCAGTAAAGCTATTCAGTAATAAATCATAACTGCATTATGCAGTTATTTTCATGTGTGTAATTTAGGTTTAATAGGGCTAATGACTTATTTAACGGATGAAATAAAAGTGACCCAGCAATAAAAGATAAATTCTTAACCTGAAGAGCGAATTTTTTGGCATAGTTCTGCTTGTTCAATTAAGGTGGCTGTCTGGTTTGGTATGGTTTGGTATAGTTAAGGTGGCTGTCTGGTTTGGTATGGTTTTTTAGCATAGTTTTGTTTGTTCAATTAAAGTGGCTGTCTAGTTTAGTCGTGGATTGGTCTTGTGGGAAAATTGCTCGCCTTATGCGTTTATGATTTCTGGATAATATGGAGTTTCAATGAAAAGTGAAATTGATGATTTAGCAAGAAAACTTCGTTTGATATATGAGCAAGGTACTGAAGAGAAACTTCCTTTATTTATGGGCTCATTTCAGTTTCCAACTGCAAGCTGTGAAGGTTCTTCTAGGTTTTTTGCTCATATTGTAAGCCAGCGGTATCCCGAGTCTAAAGTAGTTGTTGTTGAGGGCTACGATCATCCAAATGACGATCGACATTATTGGGTGCAAGTTGACAAGTTAACTTATGATTTAACTTGTGATCAATTTGATGGTTTTACAATACCAATTTTCGGAGAAAATAGTACTCCGCTTATCAGTAAATTTAATGATATAGATATATTAGCTGGTGCTGATATTTTTGAAAATTGGAACCCTGGTGGTCGTTACGATAAGTTTGCAACTTTAGAGTATGTTGAACACTGTCTAGAAACGCATAGCAAGAGCTTTAAATGAATGGGGTAAAGTCCTGACTTCATACATCAATTGGTTAAAAGCTTTTGATATTAGCTATTTTCGTCCTCTAAAAGCGAAGCGCCTCATAGCCTCTTTGTGAATTAACTTTAGATTACTAAGAGGGAACAAACTAGGGATGCGCTAAGCGTATACATTAAACGCAAAACATCGGCGAATTAGCATCTCTAATACACGCCGATGTTTATAATTTATTTAAATGAGTTCCTTACTCGTAAGGTATTAAGCCTTAGTCTGCTTTACGGTAAAGGCTTATTAAACATATTGCTAAAAGTAACGTTGCAATCATGCCTGAAGCGCCAGCAACTGCTGATGGAAGAAATCCATCACGGCCAAAGGTAATTAAAATACCATTGGCAAGCATTGCAACTCCGCCAGCTAAGGCTGTAAGTCCGCCAATTGCTTTGCCGCCTTTAGCTAGAAAAGACAGGCCAAAAACAAGTGCTGCTAATCCTAATAATAACTTAGCTGCGTAGTAAATCATGAATGACAAAGAAACCACGCCACCAATTAAAGGTTGTGCACCTTCTACTGTGCCTGCAACTTTACCAAATGTAGAAAACAAAGTAAGTCCAACGCTTACCTGCACTATGTTAAGTACTGCACTAAACGCGATAGCCGACCAGCCTAGTTGAGCGTTTTTTGCTTGCACCATAGCCGTGCCTGCAAAGGCAACAAGTAAAGTAAATACCAGTGCTTCTAGTCCCCAAGCAACCTGCCTTGAAAAACTAATTTCAGCACTGTAAAGGGCTGAATAAATACCCTGTGATATCGCCAATACCAACAATAACGATGCTGTAATTAGGGTGGTGCGTTTATGTGTAAATTCCATTATGGACCTCTTATAATTTTATATTTAACGCTTTTAAAAGATGCAGTAGTTTTGCACACATCAAACCGTTGAAACTTTTATATAAATATTGAAACTATAAGACAGGCAAAGCGATTTAAAAATTTCACTAAAACCAATAAAAATAATAATTAATTACAAAAAGGCTAAAACTTGCGCTTTTAATTAAACTTAAACGAGCAAAGTCGCATTGATTTAAGCTGGTAAACCTCTAAAAGCGCAGCGCCTCTTACCCTCTTTGTGCATAAACTTTTAAATTACTAAGAGGGTATTTTGCATTCATTCTAGCAATGGGGATAAGCGACTTTGCAAAAGTCACTTACTTTAGTAGGGCAAGTCTATAAAAGGGCTTAAATCGCCTTCATTAAGATAAAAGCCTAAATTGAGACCAGTCACTTAACGCTGTAATAGTTTGTTCTGTGGGAGGGGCAACATAGATTAAACCTGCAATGGCAATAACTGATGCTAGCGTAATTAATTTGTTATCGAAGTCGGCTATTTTTAAAGCTGTTCCGAAAGAGCGTTTAATGGTGACATTGCTTAAATCTACACTGTAAATTTCATCCAGCAATAAATGAATTAACCCGCCTAGTAAAATAAACCCACCCGTTAACCAGGCAAAAACGGCTGCTTGTGTGGTTGATTGGTCATTTAGTTTCCATGTTACTTGAGTTGTTAATAGCGCGCATAACAGTATAAATAGTAAAGAGTGGCAACTACCTCTGTGTACTGTGATCCATTCAAAAATGGGTCTAATAATGTATTTCATAAATCCGTAAACCAATAACGGCACTACGATTAACTCGATAAAGCTAATTTCAATAATGAGCTCGGTGGTTATGTAATGCAGTACCAGTAATACAGCGCTGAGTGCGAATAAGTTAAAAATAGTATCGAGTGATGTTGAGTTATCTGAATCTATGTCGGGTAATAAGCCGCCGATTGAGCCTAAAAACCATAACCAGAGCGCGCCCTTTAATTCAATATGTCCTGCAGATAATAAGGTGGCTGAGGCTAAGCCTGTGATGATTACGGCAGTATTAAGATGAGTATTGAAGTTTGCCATTGTATCTCTTTATGGGAAAAAGTAGGGCATTCTATCAATTGAAAAGTTTATTGTTCAATATTCTTTTTAATTAGATTTTTTATTACTTTGATTAATTGCTAATAGTACAATTGTTATTCTGTTTTGTGGTTAGTAGAGCAATCAAGTTGTAATTTTTTTATAAAAATCAATAATACGGACAGTTTTTATTGTCTATTGGCCTTTTGTGTTTTAAATAAAAGCCTAGCTATCAACTTATATAAAACGGCTTAACTGGAATCCACATGAACCAAAATAGATATAAAGCATCGTTTCCTGCGCCTGACATTGGTAGTAACTATTTTGTCTCATCAACTTGGAGCAGTTATGGTTTCTGGGCTTTATTAGCACTGACTCCGCTTGCTCATTACATGATGTACTATACCGAAGATGGTTTAGCGCATGGGGAAGATTTAAACACTTTAGTGTATGTAATACTTGGTGCTATTAGCTTGTTTGTTTTAAATATTGCAGCCCAATCTATATGTTGGTTAGGCAGGCTTTTGGCAGTGGTTTGCTTTAGCATGAGTCTGTTTTTTATTTTATCGATTATCTATCTTAGTATTTATGCTCACTTCCCAATCGCTTATTTTGGTCCTGTTATTTACTTTGGTTTAGCAGCGTACTTTTATAATAAAGACTATTTGAAAGCCATAAAAACATTATAGCATTTACTATGTAGTTACTAATTCACGCCATCTAATTTTTTATATCGTCATAAAAGGCAACTTTCCCTCGGCCTGTTTCTTTTACGTGATAAAGAGTTTTATCACCGTTGTGCATTAATTGATGTAGTTCATTGCCATCATATGGGGCTATTGCAATTCCTATGCTTGCACCTACTGCGCATGTTTTTGTGTTTGAAATACTAACCTGCTGTTGTAACTCATTGAGTAAGGCGTTCGCTTTTTGTTGTGTTGCCGTTTTATCGTAGGTATTAATTTGCTGCGCAACAATAAATTCGTCACCGCCTAGGCGGATACACATATCGTTTTTTTCGTGAAAAAGTGTTTTAAATCTGTGCGCTATTTCAATTAGCACTTTGTCGCCGGCTTCGTGTCCGTAGGTGTCGTTAATGGGTTTAAACTTATCTAAATCAATCATCATAAGCACTAAATGTTCATTATGTTTAATACATTCACGTAGTGCTTTTTTAAGGCGTTTTTCACCGGCGCGTCGGTTTAATAAGCCAGTGAGTGGGTCGTGATCGGCTTCAAAGCGGGTTTGCTGTTCGCGTTCTGCGCGCTCGGTTACATCGTGTAAAATTACTTCTACTAGCTGTTCTTGTTTGGGGTTTCGTTTGGTATCTCTTTGGTCTGTTAATCTTACAAATAAGCAATGAAACCACACCGTTTTATAGCCAACTTTACACTCTACATCTAAGGTGGTTTGTGGTGGGTTTTTAGCAGAGCGAATATCTGCCAGTAGGCTTTGTAATTCGTCTACATTGCTAAGTAACTCAGGAAAATGCAAGGTTGGTAATTCTTCTTCACCAGGTACGGTAAAGTAATGCTTAAATGCAGGGTTAAAGGTGGTGATAATGTTTTTGTCATCTAGTAAACAAATACCTGCGCTGGCTTGTTCAAAAATAAGTCTAAATTTAGCTTCTAGCTCTTGAGTTTTTTTACGCAGTGTTTGCTCATTACTAATAGTTAAATGTAGCTCGTGCATTAAGGCATTTATACCTTGGGTTAAACGGCTTATTTCGTCCCGCTTGCCTTGCTTGAAGGTTAGCATTTTAAGGGTTTCTGGCTCGCTTGGATTTATTTTAGCAAAGCTGTCGGTTAGGTTTTGAATTGGCTGTGTAAGCCAGCGCTGAACTACCAGCGATACAAAAAATGCGATAACAATGGATTGAATCAGCATTAAGATAAATTCTTTTATAAGCGCTGACTGTGTTTGTTGTTCAATAAAATTATCGTCTGGGTATATGGCGAGTACACCTATAAAAGTGTCTTCTATAAAAGGGTGAACTAATTTAATTAAAACAGCTTCATTTTTTTTGTTAGTGGAGCCACTTGTAATAAATAAATCCATCTCTCCTTTAGGGTTTACTTCTCCTTCTAGGCTTGCACCTTGCACTAAGTCGTTACTGAGTAGGCCGTTAATAATTTCTTGGCTTAATTCTTTGTCATTTAAGTAAGCGGCAATAGCGGCTGTTTTTTCCATTGTTTGCGCTAACTGTTGTACGAGTAAGTAGTTGGTGTTTTTCTTTTCTTTAAAGCCTGAATAATACGACAGCATTGACGATACTAAAGATACAACAATAGCAACTAACGCAATTGCTATAGCAACGCGTATGTAGAGTTTTTGGCTAATAATTTTAATCAAATGTGTATACCACTTTTACTGCATCTGTAACTTGCGATAGCGGAATGTAGCCAATAGCAAATTGTGATGCTGCAATTTTATTTATTGCATCTTCAACGGATGCCGAAGGTGTAGGGGGCTTTGCACGGCCAGAAAATAACAACCTGGCCCAATACGCATTTATTTTTTGCTCGTCTTTATTGACCAGTTTTAAGTAAAAATCGTTTTTTAATGCTGATTGAGCGGGCAAATCGAGTGGCTTTGACGTTTCACCATCAGGAAAAGTTAAATACCTACCCATGTAAATATCAATAATTTCTCGTTTTGATAATGCGTTAATCGCATTGCTTTTATTTACCACTACAACAAACTCTGTAGATTTAGCATAAAAGCTCATAAAAAGCAGGCACAAGGGCAGCAATGCAGTTATAAAAAAGTTACGAGGGCTCATCATTAAAACACCATACTAGCATTTAGACTAAGTATATGTACTTTGTGGCCCTCATCAACATCTGAAGGGTTGCTAAGACTCCATAAGCCAGCGCCTTGAGGCTTTATATCAAAGCGGTCTAACTGCGCTTTAAATACTAAACGATCCGAAAAATGCCATTTTACGCCTACGTTAATAGAGTGCTGGTGAACATTTGTAATTTGAACTGAAGATTGAGTGGCAACCGCGAGTTGTTGTATGGGTACTGAAAACTGCTCAGGAGTACCTGGTGGGAAAATAGGGCTGTTTACTTCAACTACATCATGGCGATTTTTAGCTGCCGTAAAGCCTGTGTAAAATATTGCATCATCTACTCTGTAGCCCGCACTAATATAAGTGCTAAATACAGATGGAGCTATTATCCAATCGGATTCTGAAATACCTAACTCAGATTGAATAAGCCAATTATTATTATCGTAAGTAACGCCAAAGGCTGCGTATTCTATGCTGTTGCCTTTGGTGTTAAATTTGTTAGATATACTTTGTGCTTGCGGCCATACACTTTGTGGTACTAAATCGAGTGCGGTTATAAATTCGTCCAACGCGGTTAGTTTATAATCGCCAAAGTTTGACCTTGATAACGAAAAACGCATTGTCCATGCATCTAAAGAGTAGGTTGCACTAAGGGTTGTTAAGTTATCAAAATCAATAAAAAAGTCGTCATTATAGGCTTGTATCTTTGCTGTGGAGCTACCATAAGCGAGTTTTAAGCGTAAGAAGCCATCGTTAATGGCTTTACTGTATTCAACGTCTATTCCATCAAAATTACCTGCAATGTTTGCAAATGAGTAATACGAATGAGGCGGGCGCACCCATAAGTAAGCGTATCCAACGTAAGGGTACTCAGACAGTAAGTAAAGGTCGCTGTTTAACCTACCTGCGCGGATGGCCCAGTTACGTGATGGGCGATAGCGTACAAAGGCGAGTTCTAAAAAATTATCAAAGCTTTTAAAGGCATGATCTTGTATTACTAGTTGAACTACAGAGTCCCAATTTTTGGCTAGTGATATATTAGCCTGACCACCTAAAATTGAATCACGCGTTGCTGAAAAACCAGATTCGTTCACATTTGAATAACTCGATGCAAAGCCAATATCTGAATCGTCCGTGTAGCTGAGTGTTAAGGATGCAAAACCACTAAATTGTACATCTATGTCGTTTGCATAGGTTTTATTAGCAGCAGAAATTGCCAATATTGCTATGGCAATTGTACCTCGGAACAACATGTTAGCTCGTATTTTTATAATGTAGATAGTAAAAAGATAGCACAATTTATTAAATTACCAACTTAAGCATTACAGTGGCTTATCAATTAAATACAAAAAAACATGACATCCTCCTAAATTTTGTACTTTGTTAAGCGAAGTACTGGGACATAAGAAAAGCAAGGCGGAAAATTTGTGTTATCTATTGTTATAAGTGGCGACAATATAGATTATGAATAGGGCGGTTTTTTTAATATTACTAAACTTAAAACGTGTTGGTTACTGGATGAGCTTTATTTTTATAAGGCTGCTTAAATTAGGCAGCCATTTGTATTTAAAACTTTAAAAGCGATTATTTAAAATGGTGCATAGCCATCATTTGGTTTGTTTGGGTTAGTCCAGCGCTGTTTAGCATCAACAGGAATGCGTGGAGCACCTTGTGCTGGTAATCGACCGCGCTCCCCATACAACCACAATACAAAGTTAGTTCGCTCGCCACTGGTAATAGGCTTGGCTGCGTGTGCAATATTGCCTCGATGTAACATGGCAGTACCAGGCTTAAAGGTAAGTGATTTAATGTCACCTGTGTACGGGTGATAAAAGTCCACTTGTGACCCTGTAAACTCTTCGCCTGGTAAATTTAAGTTAATGTTAAGCGTTACAGCTGATGCGTCGGTATGTGGGCGAATTGACGAATCTGTATTTGGCTCATAATAAATTGAAAAGCCAAATGTTTGTGTATCAAACCCCATAACTTCCGGGAACAGCATACGTGAAATAGGGCGCATATAAGTGTTTAGTATTTCGTTATAAAATGCCTGAAAGCTTGGCGCGGCTAAATAACCTTCTGATCGGCTATCAAGCATGGCACCACGGCGATTTAACACTATGCCGTATGGCGGGCGCATAGGAATTTGCGAATTCCATACTTGTTCTAAATATCCTCGTAATACTGCTAGGCGCTCAGGATCAAAAAATTGAAATTGAAACACATTAGGCGCTACTTCGTGTAATAACGCTTTTACGGCTAGCTCTTTTGATGGATCTTCCCATGCTTGCTTTACTGCTTCACGTATGTTTTTATCAAGTAGTGTGTCGTCTAGCGTAAACGTTGAGCTATCTATTAATGTTGCTTCCCATTCGCTCCACGCGTTTGCAATTAGGTCAGTGTTGCTTATCCAAAAGTTTTGTACTGCTGGTTCACGGTAAAGCATGGCTTGTCGTGTTGGTAACTCTAGAGCACGCGCTAGTTGTAATTGGTTGGCAAACATTTTGTGTAACTCCAGCTGTTAAATTTTGTTTATATCAATCTAGGAGTGCAATTTATTGTATTTGATTTAGTAGATAAACAGCCTGCTTTAGGAAACAGAATATACTATTTATTGATAATGAATCCTAAAACTGAGTATCTTTAGTCAAGCAATACTGTCCACTTAAAGCGAAGTACCACGTATCCTATTTGCTATTCAAGCATTTAGCTTAATAACAAAGGCTTTATGAAATAGACGGTGTATAAATAAACCTTTATTATAAATTCCTTATTTTGCCTATGTTATAGCTAGGATTTAATAGCAATATAAAATGGAGATTAATTGTGGAAGATAAATTAAAAGAAAAAAGTGTGACACAGAAATTTTTTGGTGAATATTCTTGGATGTATCAAGTTTCAGCGTTTGTTGCTTTTATTATGGTTATTTACATTAGCTTTAATGGAGAGGGAAATGTTTGGACACAGCTTGTGAGAGGTGATTTTAATTCAGCTTTGCTTGTTAGCATTGTTGGTTACTTATCTGAATTTAGATATCGATTTATTAAAGAATCTCGCAATAACTAAAATATTAAAAAGCTGATAATTAAATCAGCCTTTTAATATTTTACAGTGGATTACCTGATTAAACGCGATTAATGGGTTGCTCTGTCGCCCCAAATTTCTTCTAGGCGGCTGTCACGACCACAACGCCAACGATAAGTGTTGTATCGGATTGGATTGTTTTTGTAATAATCTTGATGAAAGCTTTCCCTCCCTTTTATAGGGTAAAAGGTGCTTGCGTTTAGTATAGGTGTAACCACAGTTTGATTAGGGAACTCGGCAACTACTGCAGCTTTTGTTTTTTCGGCTAATTTACGTTGTTCGTCGTTTTGTACAAATATAGCGCTTAAGTAACTAGGGCCTTTATCACAAAATTGGCCTTTGGCATCAAAGGGATCAATATTTACCCAGTAATGATCAAGTATACCTTGATAGCTTACTATGGCCGGATCGTAAGTAATTTCTACCGCCTCGTAATGGCCTTTATGATTACCATTGTATGTTGGGTTTTTAAGTTTACCGCCAGTAAAGCCCGATATTACATCGGTTACGCCTTCTAGCTTTTCAAAGTCACTTTCCATACACCAAAAACAACCTCCAGCTAGAACGGCTTTTTCGGTTTTAGCTGCATGGGAAAATGTACTAAACAAAATAACGGCAGATGTTAATGCAAGCGTAAGTGATTTTTTCATAAAATTATCCATCTGTACTGTGAGTTTATAAATACTTATAAAGTTAGACCCGCTAAGTGCTAATACAATTTCATTGTAGAGGGCTGGCCAACTTATCTATGGTGAAAAATATTGTGCTTTGACAAGTTTTATAGGGATAAGGCGAGTAACAAGATCACTATTTAAGTTAGTAGCACGGTTTAATTGGGTTAGCCAAGTATGCGTTATTTAATGGGGTGTTGAATTATGCTTACGTGTTCATTAAAGTGACAACATTCGTGATATAAATTAGCAGGTGATAAATGAACCAGTTAACAGAAACATCAATAAGCTGCCCTTATTGTGGAGAAAGTATAGAAGTATTACTTGATGCAGCAGATATTGATGAGCAATACATAGAAGACTGCCAAGTATGCTGTAAGCCTATTTCGTTTGTGGTATTTGAAAATGATGACGAGCTAAACGTTAATGTTTACAGCGAAGACGATGCATTTTAACTCGTTAATTAGATAGTAGGCTGCAAAATTGCAGCCTTTTTACTGTGTATGTGTTTGGTTAGCTATTTTGCTCACGCGCTAATTGGTTAGGAAGAAGTTCTTCTACTATTTCGCGTGCTGGAAGCGTATAGCGTGTGCCGTCAAACATTACTGAGGTAAACTCGTTAATATTAGTAATGCCTGTTAAGGTCCAGCCTTCGCCGCGCTTTGGGCAATATACTGTGGTAGTGGGTTGTATTACTTTAAAATCGTCACTCATTACGTTCTCTTACTCTTTTTGCTTTAAAGATAATGCTTGTTAATAGGGTATGGTAAGTTAATAATGCGTGCCCATAAAGAGCTAATTTAACTAACCACTTAAATAAAATGTTTAACACCACAAAGCTTGAGCGCGTTACGCTGCGTTTAGTTACCCACAAACACGCAGCGTGTTTATTTAATATTTTAAATCACCCGCACGTGTCAGAATTTAACGACTACGAAACACCACTTAGCAAAACGCAAATCAAACAATTAATACAAGATGATATTAGTGCATATTACGAAGGTGAAGTAATTCGAGTTGCAATTGAACATAATATATCTGGAAAGTTAATGGGTACTTGTGGGCTTTATAATTTAACCCCGTGTAAAAGTAGTGCGTTTATAGGATTTGAGCTGCATCCTGACTTTTGGGATAAGGGCGTAATGTTTGAAGTGGTGACCGGTTTTATTGAAACTCTAGTTAAGCATATTTCGCTTAAACATTTGTCTGCTGAGGTGAGTGCACATAATGCACGTTCCCATAATTTACTTATGAAACTGGGCTTTAGTTTAAGAGAAAATTCTATTTGGCATAAATCACTTTAACTCAAGACGGCAATTATAAGTGCTTACCTTTTTTCAATCCTCAATCCTCAATCCTTAAAGCTCAGTAAATAAAATACAAAAAATAGCGGCTTTCTATTATAGTTAAGCGTAAGCAAATGAATTTGTTACCCGTGTTTTATTAAACATTTACGCTTAACAAGGATTTTATATGCTAGAAAAACTCTCTCAAGATGCGCTTGTAATTTGGGCGACCATTGACCCTATAGGCACAATGGCGCTGTTTGCTGCGCTTACTTCTCATTTAACTGATCAACAACGTCGTAAAACTGCATTTAAAACGGTACTTTATGCCGGGGGCGTATTACTGGGTTCTATTTTAATAGGGCAACTAATACTTAATGCGATGGGAATTAGGTTGGTGTCGTTTCAGTTAGGGGGCGGAATTATATTGTTTTTATTTGGCCTGCAAATGATTTTTGGAAACGATTCTAACAAAGCCAAACAAGACCCCGCTCACGATATAGCCGTGTTTCCGCTTGCTATACCTGCAACGGCGACTCCTGGCGCTATTTTGGCGGTAATACTACTTACCGATAACCACATACACCCAATTACTACTCAAATAGGCACAGCGCTTGTTACACTTGGTGTGTTGGGTATTACCTTAATACTGTTGCTGCTTTCGGGTAAAATTATTAAGCTAATTGGTACTGGCGGCGCGTCTATTTTAACGCGAGTGATGGGCATGATTTTAGCCGCATTTTCGGTTGAGCTTATTATGACCGCGCTGGAAATAAAGCAATGGGTTAAGCTCGATTAAATAACTCCTAAACATTGAAAGGAATGCCGTATGGCAATAAAAATAACAAAACACTATATTATTAATTTAAGTTTAGCCGTAGTCATTTTTGCTATTGGTATTTTAGCCATACGCTATTACAACCATTATGTATCGGCCTATACAGATGTAACAATTAACTCAAGCGTGCTTAATGAGTCGCGCAAAGTGTTTATAAGATTGCCCGCTAATTATAATCCTAAAAAAGCGTATCCGTTAATTATTAAAACCGATGGTAACTTTAATTTAGATACATGGGATAAAGCACTTACAAAACAAGCTAAGAGCGAAAAAGGGGATAAGGCTATATTAGTGTCTATTCCTAATTTGTTTTTTACAGATACACGTAATCGCGATTTAGTACCTCCTTATGCCCGCCAAGATGTAAATACACAAGCGCGTCCAGAGCATGAAACACTTATTGAACCAAATGGTGAAGCCGACAAGTTTTTAGCGTTTATTGAAACTGAGTTACTCCCTTATCTATCAGCAAAATATAAGCTTAGTAATAACCGTGTTTTAAGTGGTTTTTCGGCAGGTGGTAGCTTTGTACTGTATACGCTGCATACAAAGCCTGAATTGTTTAATGGCTATTTTGCTTTTAGCCCTGCGGCTTGGTATGACGATATGACCGTAGTTAATAATTTAGAAGCGTTTTTAAGTGCTCAAGATAACAAAGTTAAGTCGTCTACTTATTTATATCTTTCGGTGGGCGGGGCAGAGCATCCGCTAATGTTAAAATCGTTTAGTAATTTAGAGGCCGTTTTAACAGCCAACCCTAACAATAACCTTGTGTGGCAAAGTGCTATAAACAAAGGTGCTGAGCATTCAGATAATCCAACACTGAGTGTATCAAAGGCATTAGCTGGTTTTAGTAAGTTTATTAAAAAGTAGGTTAGATAGGTTTAATCGGTAGCTGTATGCATATACAGCTACCGGTGTTTTAACTATTTATGATAACGAATCAGCTTCATAGCACTTTACTTAGTTTAATGTTATTAACGACTTACAAAGGGAGTTGTTTTAATTTATTTTTACACAGTAAATACGCGCACTGTGTTTATATACAGCGCGTAGGTGTTGAGTTAGAATACAGGCAGTACCTATGAGCATATATCACACCTATTTGTTACTGCTTTTAATTAGCCTTACGCCTTTGTGATCAGCAATAATCAGTGCAAGCACTTTGCAATTTCAATATAGTTTCACCATCTTTATATACTCTTAATGCAATTAATATAAGTTAGCTGGTGGCTTTACAGAAAGAACACATCATACTAAATGTTATTATAATGCTAAACTTAGCAATAGAGTAAAATTAGAAAAAAGTAATCAGGAAAGTAGTGCAAATAAAGCGGGAGGTTTAGATAAAAAAAGAGCATTTATAAAAATGCTCTTTTGTAAGTTACGACTACTTTGCTTTGGTCGGTTTAAAAAACAATACCAGTGCAATTATAAATGCTGAAACGCTACAAATTATAAATACGTTTTTCTCACCACCAGGTATATATTCCATAAATGAGGTAAAAAACTGACCCGAGAATACAGCCATCGTAAAGTACGATAAGTTACGGCCGCGTACTTTCACATCGCTGAGCTCTACCGTCATATGGTTTAAAAGCGGAATACTAAAACCAAATCCTATACCTATTAATATTGCGCCTAAAACTAAAAGTAGGGTGCTTGCTTGTGTAAAACAAATATACGATAAAGCAAAGGCTAAAAAGGCTAATGCTAACACCTTAGGCTCACCAAATTTCTTTGTTATTTTAGGCATAAAGCCTGCAGTAACTACAGCCACTAAAGATATAAATGCGAGTAGTTGGCCTATTTGTGACTCGTTAAAGTTTTGCTGGTTCATTGTAATGGGCAGTAAAACGGTTGATGTAAAAAATATGATCATCGCAAGTGTTGAAATTACATAAACGCTTTTTAACGAGAGGCCATTGTTAGCTTTTTGGTGTAGATGTTCTGGCGCTTCATCGTTATTACTAACCAGTGAGTTTTTACTTGGCACAAACAATAAAAGCATGGCTAAAAATACCCAGGCAATTAAATAAAGCGCGAGCGGTAAACCCCAAAACAGTGAAGCTAAATAACCACCTAAAAATAAAAATATTACTCCGCCAAGTTCTATTGCCATGCCTTGTTTGGCTATCATGCCTAAGCGAGCTTCACCTTTGTACCAAATAGAAATTAATACAGTGCAGCCAGCCATCACTATGGCCGTTACACCACCAAGAATAAATCGGTTAATAAATACAAGTGTTGGACCATATAAAAAATAGCCGCTGGCACCTACAAAGCCATATAAAAATAATCCAATTATTAAAAGTTTATACGCGCCATATTTATCTATTAACCGACCGGCAATTGGCGCAAATACAACAGCACCTAAAGAAGGTAATGTAATTAAAAGTACAGTGTTATTAGTTATACCTAAACCGTTTGAAATGCTAACTAAGCCTGGCGCTAAAAGAGTGCCAACCATAATGGTTAAGCTGGCTATACATAACAACGTAAAGCTACCGGCCGCTTTGAGTGAATTCATCGTTTCTCCAATTAATGTAAAAATTAAGCTTTTTTAGCAAGGGCATTAAAAATCCCGCTAATAACTATAAAAATAATACTTATGGCAATTACGCCATCCCATTTGTATAAATCAAATGCTTTTACACCTGCTGCAGAGCCAACGGCTCCGCCTATGTAATAACCGAGCATATAAATGCCGTTTATTCTGCTTTGTGCGCTTGGATCTATACTAAAAATACGCACTTGGTTAGCCACTTGCGCACTAAATATGGCAAAGTCGATTAAAATAATACCAATAACCAACGACGCTAAACTGCCATTAAACAAACCTGTAATAGCAAAGCCGATTGCCGCAAGCGTAAGTGCAATCATAATTAGAGCTTTAGACCCTAGTTTGCTGACCCATTTACCCGATGACTTAGCGCCTATTACGCCAGCCAATGCTATTACACCAAATAAACCAGCTTGTTGAGCGTTGTAGTTAAATGGCTCATCACTAACATAAATTGCAAGTGTTGCCCAAAGCACATTAAATGATGCAAACCAAAATGCGCCCGAAAGTGTAAAATGCTGCAGTGATTTATGTTTAATAAACAACGCCAACGTACTTTTAATGAGAGGCCAATAACGCAAATTAGTGTGTGGCTTATTGCTAGGTAAAAACACGCGCAGTAATATACCAAATAATGCTGCGAGTACTGCCGACATTAAAAATACACTTCGCCAACCAAATTGCTCACCTACAAATCCACTTAACGTTCTTGAAAGTAAAATACCGATAGTTAAGCCCATCATTAATGTGCCTAACGTGGCACCTTTTTGCTCGCTCGATACAAGCGATGCTGCAAAGGGTATTAATTGCTGGGTTATATTGGCGCTTACACCAATTAAAAATACCGATATAAGTAATAAAGGTAAGTTAGGTGCAAGCATTGCTGCACTACAAGCCACTACTAATAAGCTCGACAAAATAGTAATTAAACGCCTGCGAGCAATCGAGTCACCCAAAGGAGAAATAAATGATAACGCAAACGCGTAACCAATTTGTGTAAGCGCGGGAATACTCCCAAGCTGTGAATCAGTTAAATTAAATTCGTTCGCTATAAGCGGTAAAATAGGCTGGTTGTAGTATAAGTTTGCTGCTGTTGCGGCAATTGCAGTGGTCATTAGTAATAAAATAAATCGACTTAATGACTGATTTTGTTTGGGTTTGGTCATAGCTGTCTAGTGTTGTTAACTCATGCCGCTATGGTATGAGTTCTTTACCTATAACAAAAATGACATTATTTTATAGAATCTATACAAAAAATGTATTTAAGGTGCGTAATGGATATTAAAACATTAAAAAGTTTTGTCAGCGTGGCTAAGCATCAGAGTTTTTCAGAAGCGGCCAAAGAGCTACACACCGTGCAACCTGCAATAAGTAGGCATATTGCACAGCTCGAAAGCGAGCTTGATGTTGTGCTGTTTATAAGAAATTCACGCGATGTTGCAATAACTCAAGCGGGTGAGCAGCTATTAAAAGATGCACGCGCTATTTTGGCTCTAGCTGACAAAGCTAAAACTCAGGTTAAACGTGCCCACAACGGGCAGGTAGGTACACTTAATATTGCGCACTTAAGCTCGGCATGTTTAGCCTTTATGGCAGCACTGGTTCGAGAATACAAACAGCAATACCCAAGCGTGCACGTTACATTGTTTGAAATGACCGCAACTGAGCAGATACATGCGTTTAAAAATGATTTAATTGATGTGGGTTTTTCACGGCCTTTACCTGATTCGATTAATGATGAATTTGTAAGTCATACTATTTATGTAGATTCATTAGTGGCCATAGTTAATCAAAACCATGCGCTGGCAAATTATAAAAACATTGATTTAGTTAAACTAAAAAATGAGCCATTTATCATTTTTAATAGAGAGGAAGCACTTGGTCTTTTTGATGAAACCATTTTGCAATGCAAACAAGCTCGTTTTTCACCGAACATTATTAGCCAACCTCGACATATGCAAACATTAGTTACCGAAGTGGCTGCAGGCCTTGGTGTGGCAATTGCGCCTTATTGCGTACGTAAATTGTATAGTAAAGGGTGCCATTTTATAAAATTGAGCGATGTATTTACGCAAATTCCGGTGCTATTACAATTTAAAAAAGCAGATACCAATGCGGCTGTTAATGCATTTGTTGAAATAGCCTTAAATGCAAAACCAAGTATTAAAAAAAGTATGGCGGAATAAAAAAGCCCAATTAAAAAAGTCAAAAGGGCTAAAAGGGTTGTGCTTAGGGAAGTTGTAGTCGTTTTTAAACTTATATTTAGAGCTTATATTTAGAACTTATATCTAAAACCAAATGCTATACCGTCGTCTTCCGACTGCTCCATTTGTGCTTGTTGATCGTCGTTATCACTTTCGAAGTCACTAAAGTCCTTACGCGCTTCTATGTAGGCAATAGTAGCTTCGTCAATTAGGTAATGAAGGCCAATAACAGCAAACTGACGCTTAAATACATCGTCTGGGTCGGCGTTAAAGTTTGGCTGAATTACGTAATCATCACCGGCATCAAACACGTTGTAGGCAATAAAAGGGCGAAAATCGTTATCAAAGCGGTAAGATGCAAATGTTTCTACACCGATTGCGTCTTTAATTAAGCGACCGATGTTATCTGTGTCGTGGTTTTTGTTTTTATTTACGTTGGCTGCAACGTATAGGCCGGGCTCATCAATGTTGCCCCACATAATACCTGCACCATAAATTAAATCTTCAACATTGCGAGTAGAACCATCGCCAAACGTTAAATCAAACTCACCACGGTTAACACCTGCTGTAAGTGTTAGCATGTCAGTTGGGGTATAAGTTACAGACGCACCAAATGTGTAATTAAATTCAACTTCTTGGGCTGCACTATCGCCAGAGTTCCAAAGTGCTTCACATTCTTCTTCTGAAATGTCGGTGACGTCACAGGTATAAAATTCGCTGTTTTTAAGCTGCGCTTGTACTGCAAAACTAAAATCGTTATAGCTATTGCGGTACTGCACTAATTTATCTCCACGGCCAGTGCCATTAACAGCGCCATCGTCTTTGTTATAGGTGTAAACACCAGCCGCATTGCCATCCCATACAAAGCTATTATTTGTGCCGTAAACTACGTCGTACCATGCACCCCATTGTTTACCAATGGTAAGTTGGCCATATTTTTCGTGCGAAAGCCCTGCGTAACCTAAACGGTTGTATAAAAACTCATCCTGGATAGACTCAAAACGATTGTTATAAATAATATCGCTGCTGCCAACAGGGTTTACACCCCATTCTACGAGTGCGAGTGCGGTCCAGTCTTTCTTAAGCTTTCGGGTAAATCCAAAGTTAATGCGCGAGGTACCGTTAACAACTTCGGTTTCGTTTTGTGTATTAATTACACGCACATCAAGATATCCACCAACTTCAACAGTATTTTTGTCATCTTTGTATAATTCAACTGCCGAAACAGCGGGTGCGAATACAATACTTGCGCTAATAAGCGTCGCTAATTTTTTGCTCATCTTGTGTGTTGCCCTGTGTAAATTGGTCAATTTTTTACGTAGGTAAAAATTCAGATTCGAAGACTAACAAAGCAATAAACGGCTCAAAAGTGAAAAATACTCAATAAAATTAATCGTTAAACTTAACGGATATTCACTAAAGGTTAATTTTGTTTTTCAGGTGTTGCAAAAGTTTATGTTTTTAATGATTTGATAGGTAAATAGGATGAGAAATTAGCGATGTATAAAAATAGTAATTTGAATTAATTTCATCTTGGTTAAAAAGTAGTAACTAGTGTAAAAGCTCTAAAAGTACTTTATTTTCATAAATATAACTTTTTATTATTATAGGGTGAACAAAAATGAGTTAAGTAGACACACAAATACGTTAAAAGTGTTTTTACTCTAATTTGTATCGTAATTTCTAATCTCTTATGCCCGTTTATAAAACATACTTTATGGATTTTAATTAGAATAAGCTGAATAAAAATTAACGAAACCATTAAATCTAATCCGTTATTTTTACTACTAACTACATAGCCATAATAAATGGCTAAAACGCAGTGGTTTGCTTTTAAACTTTCATAGAAAAACAGGCCATTTTGGTTTAAACTGCGCGCAATTTAAATACATCATTACTCCTTTGGAGGGTAGCGCTATTATTAGTACAGCTAATGTCACCATGCAATTTGGTGCTAAACCATTATTTGAAAATATCTCAGCAAAATTTGGCGATGGTAACCGTTACGGTTTAATCGGTGCAAATGGTTGTGGTAAATCAACATTTATGAAAATTTTAAGTGGTGAGCTCGAAGCGTCTGCAGGTAATGTAAGTACTGATCCTAACGAACGCGTTGCTAAACTTAACCAAGATCAGTTTGCCTACGAAGAATACTCAGTAATCGATACCGTGATTATGGGCCACAAAGAGTTGTGGGAAATTAAACAAGAACGAGACCGTATTTACTCTTTACCTGAAATGAGTGAAGAAGACGGTATGAAAGTAGCCGATCTTGAAACTGAATTTGCTGAAATGGATGGTTACTCTGCAGAATCTAAAGCAGGTGAGCTTTTATTAGGTGTAGGTATTGGCACTGACCAACACTTTGGCCCAATGTCAGAAATTGCACCGGGTTTTAAGCTGCGCGTGCTACTTGCACAGGTATTATTTTCAGACCCAGACATTATGCTACTTGATGAGCCTACTAATAACTTGGATATTTACACCATCAAGTGGTTAGAAGACGTGTTAAATCAGCGCGACTGTACCATGATAATCATCTCGCATGACCGTCACTTTTTAAACTCTGTGTGTACACACATGGCCGACATTGACTACGGCGAGCTTCGTATTTACCCAGGTAATTATGACGAATACATGTTTGCAGCAACGCAAGCACGTGAGCAATTACTTAACGAAAACGCGAAAAAGAAAAACCAAATTGCTGAACTTCAACAGTTTGTATCTCGTTTCTCTGCTAATGCATCTAAAGCTAAGCAAGCAACATCGCGTGCTAAACGTATCGACAAAATCCAATTAGACGAAGTTAAAGCATCTTCACGCCAAACGCCGTTTATCCGTTTTGATCAAGAAAAGCAGTTATTCAGAAACGCACTTGAAATGACAAACTTAACACAAGGTTTTGACGACAATACGTTGTTTTCTGAACTTGAAGGTTTAGTAGAAGTTGGCGAACGTATTGCTATTATTGGTGAAAATGGTGTTGGTAAAACAACATTACTTAATACATTAGCAGGGCGCCTAGCACCTAAAGCTGGTGAGTTTAAGTTCTCAGAAAACGCGAATATTGGTTACTACGCGCAAGATCACGCTGATGAGTTTGCAACCGACATGAACTTGTTTCAGTGGATGGAGCAATGGCAACAAGAAGGCGACGACGAGCAAGTGGTTCGTAGCTTCTTAGGCCGTATGTTATTCTCTCAAAACGATATTAAAAAATCAGTTAAAGTAATTTCAGGTGGTGAGCAAGGCCGCATGTTGTTTGGTAAAATTATGATGCATAAGCCAAACATATTGTTAATGGATGAGCCAACTAACCACATGGATATGGAATCAATTGAAGCGCTTAACTTAGCCCTTGAAGCTTACGAGGGTACATTGATGTTTGTTTCCCACGACCGTCAGTTTGTATCATCGGTTGCAACCCGTATTTGGGAAATTAAAGACGGTAAAGTTATCGACTTTAGAGGCAACTACGCCGAATACTTAGCGAGTAAAGAAGCTTAATTAGCTATTTACCCGTTAACTCTAAAAAGCCATGTTTAAACATGGCTTTTTTTGTTTTTGTGAGTCGCAATTAAACTTGGTTTGGGTATAATACCCGCCTAAAACCGGACATAAGTCCGCTATTTTCAAAATACATTACTGAGGAGTATTTATGACTGTTGGCATTATTATGGGTTCAAAATCAGATTGGCCAACCATGGAACATGCAGCACTTATGCTAGAGCATTTTGGCATTAAGTACGAAACCAAAGTCGTGTCTGCACACCGCACTCCTCAATTACTTGCTGATTACGCAAGTTCAGCCGCAGAACGTGGTATTAAAGTTATTATTGCTGGTGCTGGCGGCGCAGCGCATTTACCTGGTATGGCGGCTGCTTTTACGTCGCTTCCTGTACTTGGCGTACCTGTAAAATCAAAAGCATTAAATGGTGTTGATTCACTTTTATCTATTTGCCAAATGCCTAAAGGCGTTGCAGTAGGTACGCTTGCAATTGGTGAGCCGGGCGCAGCAAACGCGGGTTTATTAGCTGCACAAATTTTAGGATGTCAAAATCCAGAAATTTTTGCAAAAATTGAAGCGTTTCGTAAAGCTCAAACCGACACTATATTAGCTAATCCAAACCCTGCAGAGTAATGATGAATATTTTAATATTAGGTGCAGGGCAACTTGCACGTATGATGAGCCTTGCAGGAGCGCCGCTTAATTTAAACGTTGTTGCGTACGATGTAGGCAGTAAACAAATTATGCACCCGCTAACCGGTGAGGTTTATAACACGTCGCTTGAGCAAGCAATATCAAACGCTGATGCCATTACTGCCGAGTTTGAGCACATTCCTGATGATGTTTTAACCCTTTGCTGTAACAGTAATAAGTTTTACCCAGGTAAAGCCGCTATTAAAACCGGTGGCGATCGCTCGCTTGAAAAGGCATTGCTTGATAAAACAAACGTAACTTGTGCGCCGTACCAATTAATTACTGAAAAAGCGCATTTAGAACTTGCCGTTAAAACTCTAGGTAAACCACTTGTAATTAAAACATGCCAAGCGGGTTACGACGGAAAAGGCCAATGGCGTTTAAAATCGGATGATCAAATAGACGAGATTTGGTCACAAATGGCTGATTTTATTGCATCGGGCACCGAGCTTGCGCCACATACAATTATTGCTGAAAAAATGATTCCGTTTGATCGTGAAGTATCTATTATTGGTGCGCGCGACAAACACGGTAATGTTGCTATTTATCCGCTAACAGAAAACGAGCACACAAATGGTGTATTAACGCTTTCTATTGCCGGTAAAAATAATCAAAGTGTTGAAGCTCAAGCAAACGATGCATTTACAAAAATAGCAAACGAGCTTAACTACGTTGGCGTATTAGCAATTGAGTTTTTTGATGTAAGAGGCACGTTACTCGTTAACGAAATTGCACCGCGCGTACATAACTCTGGCCACTGGACGCAACAAGGTTGCCATTGCTCGCAGTTTGAAAACCACATGCGTGCTGTTGCAGGCTTACCGCTTGGTAATACAGAGCTTAAACACATTACCGCGATGATAAACGTATTAGGCCAACCAAGTATTCCAAGTGAAGTATTAAAAACAGTTGATGTAACGAGCCATTGGTACGGTAAAACTGCAAAACCAGGTCGTAAAATGGGCCATATTAATGTATCAGCTGTTAATATGAGTGAGCTTGCGGACAAACTTGGTGAACTTACAGAGTACCTACCAGAGCAAGATTATCCTGGTATTTTAAAAGCAGCTGCCAATTTAGTGCTCAGTGAATAGTTATCATACCTTTATATAAATACCGGCTTAAGCCGGTATTTTTTTGTCATAAAAATGGGCTTTGAATAAGTAATACTGTTAAAGTCTAATTTTAAATTTGTGAAGTAAAACAATGAAACTAAAAACAATATCTGGTGTGCTAGCCATTACTGCATTATTTAGCTTAAATACATTTGCATCGGAATCTCTTCGTGTTGCAACTTTTAATGTAAGTATGGATGCAACTAATCACACGCCTAAAGGTGAGCAAGTTAAAAGTGATGCTTTAGTTAATGCACTTAAAGCTAACCACCAGCAAATTAAGAACATAGCGGAAATTATTCAGCGTGTTCGCCCTGATATTATTTTACTTAACGAATTTGATTACATCCCAAAAGAGCAAGGCATTGAATACTTTAATCAGCATTATTTAAATGTAGGTCAGCAAAAACAAGCCGCTATTAACTACCCTTACTCTTATATTGCACCAGTAAATACAGGCCTAGCTACCGAGTTTGATTTAGATAACGATGGCAATAAAAATGGCGTGATGGGCGATGCACAAGGCTTTGGCTTTTTTGAAGGGCATTATGGTATGGCTATTTTGTCAAAATACCCAATTAATTTTGATAAAGTAAGAACCCTTCAAACCTTTAAATATAAAGACATGCCAAATGCACAAATGCCTGTGATGCCTAAAACAGGTGAAAACTGGTATAACGCACAAGAATGGCAAGCACTTAGACTCAGTTCTAAATCGTTTTGGGATTTACCTATCAGCATAAATGATAAAACAATTCATGTTATTGCATCTCACCCAACACCGCCTGTATTTGACGGTGAAGAGGATAGAAACGGCAAGCGTAACCACGATGAAGTAAGATTAATTGCCGATTACGTTTCAAATGCTAAGTATATTTATGACGATAAAGGCGAAAAGGGCGGTTTAAAAGTTCACTCTCGTTTTGTTATTTTAGGCGATTTAAATGCAGCCCCTGAGGGGGACAAAGCCCGTACAAATACCACCGACCAATTACTTAAAAACCCACTTATCAACGCAAGCTTTGTTCCAAAAAGCGAAGGTGCTAAAGAGCAATATGATGTGCCATATGCACAAAATTACAGTGCTAATTGGCAAGCCCGTGTTGATTACGTTTTACCATCAAACTATGGTTTAAAAATTAAGGACGGTGGTGTGTTTTGGCCTACTAAAATGAGTAGTGAGTATCGCTTAATTAAAGATAGAAACGCATCGAGCGATCACCGCATGGTTTGGCTTGATTTGGTAATTGAATAACGCCTGTTAACAAGAGAAGCGCTAGTAAACTGAGCTTTACCCTGTTTAATGGCTATTTATCTTAAAAAATTGCAATAACTTAAGTGCTTCTGCTTAAATACGGCTTAATTATAATAACCGTATAGAAGCACTATGATTTTTAATTTTTCTTCATCTAAAACGTTAGTGGCCTTAGCTGTTGCCTCAAGTGTTATGCTTGCAGGTTGTAGCGCTACCGCTAACACCTCTTTAACACAGCAAAGTGCTTTACCAGCAACTAAAATTGCTGCGGTTGTAAACACGCCAGCAGATATCGGCTCACAAAAAATAACGCTAGAACAAGCAATGGCCGATCCCGATTGGATGGGTAATCAGCCAGAGGGTGCTTACTGGGCTAGCGATTCGTCTACTATTATTTATGCTCAAAAAGAGCAGGGTAATACACTACGCGATTTATTTAGCCAATCGGTTACTAGCCAAACAGCAGAGCAAGTAGCTCTTAATAAACTTCATACTGTGGGTTCAAATAAAGCCGTTTATTCTAAAAATAAAACAATGGCGGCCTACACATTTAAAGGCAATGTATTTGTTAAAAACCTAAAAACCGGCGAACTTAAACAAATTACAGCTACATCAGCGGGCGAGTCAAAGCCACAATTTTTAAATAATGGCGATTTAGTTTACCGCCAAGGCAATGTATTTTTTAAAGTTGATTTAAAAACAGGCTTAACGAGCGAGCTTGCTAACTTAAAACTTGCTGATGAGCCAAAAGGTATTGAAGAGCCAAGCACGTATATTGCTAAAGAGCAGCATAAATTGATTAAATTTGTGGCGCTTCAACAAAAAAATAAAAAAGATAAGCAAGCACGCAGTGAGCAAATTAATGAACAAAACGATTCAATTGCTAACACAGCTTATTACTTAGGCGAAGGAAATACCGTTGCAGAAGCGCAGCTTTCGCCAAATGGTGATGCGCTGTTAGTCGTTGTACAAAAGCAAACAGACTGGCGTGGTGATGGCGATATTATGCCTAACTACATTACAAATGACGCCACTATAGAACCTAAAAAAGCACGCCGCCGTGTAGCCGACGCTAAACAAGAAACCTCAAAGCTTGTCTACATCAATTTAACTAACAAAGAGCAAACATCACTTAGCTTTAATACCTTACCGGGCTTTGACGAAGATGTTTTAGCCGCAGTTAAAAAAGAAAATTATGCACGTGATGGTAAAGCATATAAGTCTAAAAAGGCACCTCGTGGTATTAACCTTATTATGGACTGGGGTTTTGAGCAAAGCCCTATAGTATGGAACGATGACGGCTCGCAAGTGGCTATCATGCTCGAAGCATGGGACAACAAAGACCGTTGGCTTGCTACTGTAGATTTTAAAAACAACAAACTTGTGTCGCAACATCGCCTGCATGACGACGCATGGATTGCTTATGCGTTTAACGACTTTGGGTGGTTACATAACTCGAACACGCTTTATTACCTATCGGAAGAGTCGGGTTACAGCCAGCTTTATAAAAAACCAGTTAATGGTAGTGCAACCGCGCTAACACAAGGCCAATTTGAGGTTTCTAACTTAACGCTTACAAGTGACGACAGCGCAATTTATTATAAAGCGAATGTTGAACACCCAGGTCTGTACGAAATTTACCGCGTTAACCCGCAAACTGGTAAGAGTGAGCAAGTTACTGACTTAAACGGCATGACCGATTACACGTTGAGCCCAGATGAAACTAAGTTACTCCTTAAGCACTCTACAATTACGATGCCTAATGAGCTTTATGTAGCTGACGCACAAGCCAATACAAAAGCAACGCGATTAACTCATACAGTGTCGGATGAGTTTTTAGCTAAAAAGCTAACTGCACCTAAAATTGTTGCTGTGCCATCGAGCCATACCGAACAACCAATATACGCAAAAGTGTACTACCCAGCTGATTACGTTGAAGGTGAAGTAGGTAAAAATCGCAAAGCAGTTATTTTTAACCACGGCGCGGGTTACTTACAAAACTCACATATGGGATTTTCGGTTTATTTTCGTGAATTTATGTTTCATTCATTGCTCGCTGATGAAGGTTACATAGTAATGGATATGGATTACCGCGCATCTAAAGGTTACGGGCGTGATTGGCGCACCGCAATTTATCGTCAAATGGGAACGCCTGAAACACAAGATTTAGCCGATGGCGTTAAATGGATGGCGCAAAATGCCAACGTTGATACCAAAGCAGTCGGCACTTATGGTGGCTCTTACGGCGGCTTTATGACCTTTATGGCATTGTTTACCGCGCCTGAGTTGTTTCAATCGGGTGCGGCACTTAGACCTGTTACCGATTGGGCACATTACAATACAGGTTATACAGCTAATATATTAAACCATCCTGATGTTGACCCGATTGCGTATGAGCGCAGCTCGCCAATTTATTACGCTGAGGGCTTAAACAAACGTTTATTAATTAATGCCCCAATGGTTGACGATAACGTGTTTTTTCAAGACTCAGTGCGTTTAGTACAGCGCTTAATAGAGCTTGAAAAACAAAACTTTGAAACAGCTATATTCCCTGTTGAACCGCATGGCTTTGTACAGCCTTCAAGCTGGTTAGACGAATACCGCCGTATTCATAAATTATTTAAAGAAACGCTTTAAGCTTTAATTATAAAAACAAAAACGCCGCATTGGTTTAGTTAACTAATGCGGCGTTTTTATTGGGTTGAACAAAATCTAACTTTATTTTTTCTTTTTAAAGAGCTCTATAACCAGTGGTATGGCAAGCAGAGTCCCGCCAATTACACCAATTAAATGTGCATCAATAGCCACAGTGGAGTTAATAAGCTTTCCTATATCAGCATTAGGGCCGCTAAATTGCTCAAACGCTATTTTAATCCATACGCCTATAAATAATAAATACCCCGACTTAAGCCCTACAGTTATATCTTTAACTGCCCCCCAAATAATTACGCCATGCAGCAGAGCACTTAATCCGGTATAAATATGTATGCTTGGGCAAAACCAATACACGCCAAGTCCACACCACAGTGCCAGCGCACTTATATTAACGGCGTAACGAGTAGGTGATGTGTATTCGCCATGTAGTAACCATATTAGTAAAACACCACTGGCATTTAGTCCCAAATGAGCCCAATTAGCATGAACAAATTGGCTAGAAAAGATTCGCCACAGTTCGCCATCATCAATTAGGCTTCGGTTAAATTCAAGTAAACTATTTAAATCAAATGCAGCAAAAATGGTACTAAAAAGCAGCAAAATAATAGGCGGTAATATATAACGAGGTTGAATAGGTAAATTAAGCATTTTATTATATTTTTTTAGTCAAAATTTTTGCATATTGTGCCCGTTTAACTTTAAGATGCCAAATACAACTACGTAATTAAGTGTTTTTAGTATTTTTATGCATTTTAAACTTAACTCATTATTTGCCATTGGACTGTGCGCAGTATCACTGCCTTCATTTGCACAGCAAGCAACTCAAATTGAAACTCGCGAACCTGAAGCTGCTACCGGATTAATCCATAAAAAAGTAGTGCAAGGTGATAAATACATGGTAGCTGCGGCAAATCCATATGCCTCAAAAGCCGGTCAACAAATTTTAGCCCAAGGCGGCAGTGCCGTAGATGCTGCGATTGCTACTCAACTAGTGCTTACTTTAGTTGAACCGCAATCCTCAGGTATTGGCGGTGGTACATTTATGATGTACTACAACAAAGCAAACAATAAATTGACTAGTTTTGATGGCCGCGAAACAGCACCTGCAAATGCAGACGAAACGCTGTTTTTAGATAAGCACGGTAAAGCCGTTAAATGGATTGAAGCTGTAGTAGGCGGACGCTCTGTTGGTGTGCCTGGTATTTTACACGCATTTGCAAGCGCGCATAAACAATACGGTACATTGCCATGGGAAGCGCTTTTTAAACCGGCTATTGAACTTGCAGAGCAAGGCTTTGTAATTTCGCCGCGTTTACATGGCTTATTAGCACACCAATTAAACCCTGGTGTATTGAGTATGCCGATTATTAACGAATACTTTTACCCAAATGGTAAGTTAATTGAAGTAGGTAGTGTTAAAAAGAATCAACCGCTTGCTGATTTATACAAAGACATTGCAAAGCAGGGCATTGATGCATTTTACAAAGGCGAAAACGCTAAACAAATGGTTAATGCTGTACAGCACTCTAAAATAGCCCCTGGTAAATTAAGTGTGCAAGATTTAGCAGATTACAAAAGTAAAGAACGCGATGCGGTATGTATACAATACCGTGCTTATAACGTGTGTTCTATGGCGCCACCAAGTAGTGGCGGTGTAGCTGTGCTACAAATGCTTGGCCTACTTGAGCATAAAGATATGAGCGCCCTTAAACCAAATGGCGAAAAGGCGATTCATTACTTTAGCCAAGCTTCGCGTATTGCATTTGCCGATCGCGATATGTACATGGGCGATCCCGATTTCACCCAAGTACCTACAAAAGAGCTATTAAACAAAGATTATATTGCCTCACGCGCTAAATTAATTACCGAAACAGACCAAAAAGCCGTAGCCGGTAATCCAGTAGGGTACCTAAGTTATGCAATGGATGATTCATACGAGTTACCTTCTACTTCTCATGTCTCTATTGTAGATAGTAAAGGTAATGCCGTTTCGATGACTAGTTCAATTGAAATGGCGTTTGGCTCTACGGTTATGGTTAATGGCTTTATTTTAAATAATCAACTAACTGACTTTTCGTTATCGCCACGTAAAAACGGTAAGCTTGTAGCAAACCGTGTAGAGGCTGGTAAACGCCCGCGTAGCTCTATGTCACCGGTAATGGTATTTAATAAAGATGGCAGCTTACGTTTAATTGTAGGCTCACCTGGCGGTAGTCGTATCATAGATTACGTTGCACAAGTTGTTGTGGGTGTTATTGACTGGAATTTATCAGCGCAAGACGCTATTAACTTACCGCGTACAACAAATCGTAACGATTACACCAGCCTTGAAAAAGGCACAGCCATTGAAGCCATTGCGCCTGCACTTACTAAACGCGGCCACAATGTACGTATTATTGACTTAAACTCGGGCTTACACGCAGTTGAAGTTAAAAATGACAAACTTTACGGCGGAGCTGATCCACGCCGTGAAGGTATTGCGTTATCTGATTTAACTGATAATAACGCCACTATACAATTTTAAATTATGTATAATATACATGCGGGCAGTGAAGCCTGCATGTATTTTCTCTCAATGGTCTGACTAGCTTAATTGTCGTTGCAATTAAACCTTTAACACTGATAATGACAGATCATAACTTAAGACTCCGTTAAAGCCTGGAAATATGACAACTAATACTGATCCTAACTACTTATATATTCATCATTCTGGCCCTGGCCTAATTGAAACACCGCTATTAAATAAAGGCAGTGCCTTTAGTAAAAAAGAACGCGAAAATTTCAATCTTGCTGGTTTACTTCCTCCTCGCTTTGAAACAATAGAAGAGCAAGTTGAGCGCTGTTATCAGCAGTATTCTAGCTTTACCGACAACCTTAATAAGCATATTTACTTACGTGCGATTCAAGATAACAACGAAACACTTTACTACCGTTTAGTGCGTGACCACCTTGAAGAAATGATGCCAATCATTTACACACCGACAGTGGGCGATGCTTGTGAAAAATTCTCAGACATTTACCGCAGCGCACGTGGTTTATTTATTTCGTATGAAGATCGTTACCAAATTGACGACATTTTACGCAACGCTACCAAAGGTAAAGTAAAAGTTATTGTTGTAACCGATGGCGAGCGTATTTTAGGCCTAGGCGATCAGGGTATTGGTGGCATGGGTATTCCAATTGGTAAATTGTCACTTTACACAGCGTGTGGTGGTATAAGCCCAGCATACACATTGCCTGTAATGCTTGATGTGGGTACTAATAACGAAAAGCTTTTAAACGATCCTATGTACATGGGCGCACGCCATAAGCGAATTGCTCAAGACGAATACGATGAGTTTTTAGATTTATTCATTAAAGCGGTTAAACGTCGCTGGCCAAATGTATTACTTCAGTTTGAAGATTTTGCACAGCCAAATGCAATGCCATTACTTAAGCGCTACCGCAATGAAATTTGTAGCTTTAACGATGACATTCAAGGTACTGCGGCTGTAACGGTCGGTTCTTTACTTGCTGCGTGTCGTGTTAAAAATTCAACCCTAAGCCAGCAAAAAGTAGTTTTTGTGGGTGCAGGCTCTGCTGGTTGTGGTATTGCTGAGCAAATTATTAGCCAAATGGTTTTTGAAGGTATTTCAGAAGCACAAGCGCGTAGCCAAGTATTTATGGTTGACCGTTTTGGTTTGCTTAGTGAGGGTATGGAAGGCTTACGCGATTTCCAACAAGCACTTGCACAACCTACAGGCTCGTTAAGTGATTGGACATACAGCGGCGAGTACGCATCACTGCTTGATGTTATGCACTGTGCTGAACCTGACATTCTAATTGGTGTTTCTGGTCAACCTGGCTTATTTACAGAACAAGTAATACGCGCTATGCATGCCGGTTGTGAACAGCCAATTATTTTCCCATTAAGTAATCCATCTAAGCAAGTAGAAGCGCATCCTGCTGATGTGATTAAGTGGACTGACGGTAAAGCACTTGTTGCCACAGGTAGCCCATTTGATCCTGTTGAGTACAATGGCGAGACGTTCCCAATCCCACAATGTAACAACAGTTATATTTTCCCGGGTATTGGTTTAGGGGTTATTGCCGCTAAAGCGACACGCATTACAGATGCAATGTTAAGTGTATCTAGCGAAATGCTTGCAGAGTCGTCGCCGCGTGCAAACACAGGTAAAGGTAGTTTATTACCAGCCTTGACTGAAATTGAAACGCTAAGTAAACGTATTGCATTTGCCATCGCTAAAAAGGCAATCGAAGAGGGCGTTGCTCTTGAGATTACGGATGACGCATTATGGGCAGCAATCGACAAAAATTACTGGTTACCAAAATACCGTAACTATAAACGTTGTAGTGTTTAATTAGGTTTATAAGTAATTAAAAATAAATAACGTTGTAGGCACAGTTACAATGCTTAACAAAAAACAGGCAATTGCCTGTTTTTTGTGCTTGTTCATATTTAATTAACCACGTACGGTGTTTACTTGCTTTTACATAATTAAAGGATCGACTTAATGAAAACACTGACTCTTGTTTTAGGTAGTGCACTGGCTTTTAACGTACTTAGTTTTGATGCACTGGCGGCTGCAACTCCCGATGCTCCTCATATTTATGTTAAGGGCGAAGCGACTCTTACCACAATGCCAGATTACGTGCAGCTTAGCGTAGGTATTACCGAAGTTGATAAAGACTTAATTGCTGCTAAAAATAAAACCGACTTGACCATCGCTAAAGCAATTAAGCTCGTAAAAGAAATTGGTGTTAAAGAGGGAGATATAAACGCCGGGCAAATCTCAATAAACCGTGATAGCCAATATAACCGCACTACCGGTAATCAAGAATTTAAAGGCTTTAAGGTTTCTCGTACATTAACTGTAAAACTTAGCGATATAAATAAATACCCTGAATTACTACAAAGCTTAGTTAACAACGGTATTAACGAAATTAATCAAACGCAATTTTTAGCAAGTAACTACAACGAGCTGCACAAAAAAGCGCAAAAGTTAGCAATTAAAGATGCACGGGATGCAGCAAAAGAATTTAGTGAAGATTATGGCGTTGATTTAAAAGGATTGTACAGCGCATCACTGAGTCCACTCAATGTTCAGTCGCAGCCTTATATGCGCGCAGAAAAAGTAATGATGGCTGATAGCGCACCAAGTAACTATGTACCTGATGCCTACCATGCTGGAGAGATTAAAGTAACGGCTTCAAGCTATGCCGTGTACTACATAGATTAAATTTATTTTTGGTGGTGCTCAAAACGTGCCACCAACTTCTCACCTTGCTCTTGGCTAATGCGCGCTATTGAGTTGAGCATATTAGTCACTTCGCGTCTGTCGTATTCATTAGTTACATGTTCATTTATGTCATCAACAATCGCATTTAAGTAATTAAATAAACTGTTTCGTGCATCGGTATCTTTATGGGCAATAAACAAAATGTTTTTAAATGCCTCAAGCACATTTGTCATTACGTATGCATCGCCTTTGGCGTAATTACGCAGCGGTGTAAAATTGTCATGTAATAACTCATCAAAGCTTGTTTCATGAAGGTATAGTAATGGTCCATTATCACTGTGCTTAAACGAGTAGTTAATATCGTTAATTGAAAGCCGTTGAATAAGTAAAATACTCAGCATATCAATTGATTTAACCGCAGTACCTGGATCGTTTATGCCCGGGCTCATTGCCTTAACTGCAATTTCTGATATTTGCGTTAACCCATAACGGTAATGATCGCTAATGTACTCTTCTATATAAAAAATAAAGCAGTCGAGAATTTTATTTATCAGCTCTTCATCGTTTGATATGTCTTTATTACATTTTAAAAACGGATAGCCTTTAACTGTAAAATAGCCTTGGTTAACAGAGATATACACCTTTATATCTTGCTCTGCCAAAATGGCACTGAGCTTATCGGTTTGGACGCCTTTGTAATATCCCTCTGTTTTACTGCTAACCGAATGCCACTTACTAAAGTCTGGAAAGTCTTCAACTGGGTTCTCTTGTTGTCTTTGTATTATTGTTTTAATTTCGTTTTTAGTTTGGCTAAACAAGCCATTTAATACGTTATCAACCTGAATGGCACGAGAGATTGAATGTATAAAAAATACAAATAAACCTAATGAAATCAATCCAAAAACAAGTGCAAACAACACACCTATTGAAGGAATAGCCGTACTGCCACCTTCAAGTTTATTAATATTTATAAGCATAATAATGGAGTAAATTATGCTGCCTAAATAAAAGCCCAAAACCATTTGATGTGATTTACGCGTAATAAGCCCAGGCACTACGCGGGGCGATAAACTCGCACTGGCCGAATTTAAAACGACCATTACCATTGAAAAACTAAACACGGTAAGCGAAATAATACTCCCCGCTAAGGTGCTTAAAATAGTACGTGCGTTTTCAGCGCTATCAACAAGTACAACCGATATAAACGATTTTAGCTGCTCAATAGGCGCTAAATATTCAACCGACATAGTAATAATGGCAAATGCTAAAAAGCCCACTGAAAGCATCGAAGGGTAAAAGCCAATACTGTTAATCATTTCACGGTAACTGTCGGCTACTTTGCGAGGTACAAACATAAAATCCTTATGTAATTTCTACTTACTTAATACCCTAGCTTAGCATAGGCATTTATTAAACTTCTGATAATGCTGCTCAAATTTATATGTTATTATCACGCCCACAATAATAAAGCGCATGCTTATGCGATAAAAATAACAGGAAAACGCCGTGATCATTTCAACTTATGCTGCATTACTTGCATTCTTTTACATTTATTTGAGCTTTAACGTAATAAAAGTGCGCCGCGCGGAGCAGATATCACTTGGTGATAACGGTAACGCAACGCTGCAACGTGCTGTACGTGCCCACGCTAACTTTATGGAATACGTGCCAATTGCTTTAATTTTACTCTTTTTGGCAGAGTACCAAGGACTTGCTAGCCATTACTGCCATATATTAGGTGGTGCGTTATTAATAGGGCGTGTATTTCAAAATTTAGGCATAGTAGAAAAAAGTCTGAAATATCGCCAAATTGGTACTATTGCTACATTTTTGGTGATTATTGTTAGCGCCTTTTTATTGCTAGTAACACGTGGCTAATTAAAGAAAAGCTAATGAGCAAAATATTTATAATAGGTTTACCGCGTACCGGCACAACGAGTGTGTGCCACGCATTTTTAGAGCTCGGCATTACAACGGCGCATACCGCGTATACTAATGCTTGTTTTGAAAATGCTAACGCGATTGCCGACACTCCCATATTTAATGACTTTAAAGCACTTGATATTCATTATCCAGACTCTAAGTTTATTTATTTAGAACGCGAACTGAGTGCATGGCTACCTTCAATAAAACAGCTTTTAACGCGTATGCACACTAATTTAACCCGTGCAGACGGGGGCTTTAATATTCATATAAAACGCTGTTATTTAAATACGTTTAGTGAGCTTTCGCTTGATAATATTAGCGACGATAGTTACTTAGCAGACTGTTATGAAACACATTTTAATGATGCTCAAACGTACTTTAATAACCGTGACGACGATTTTTTATCCATTGATATAGCAAAGCCTGATAGTTACAAAAAGTTGTGTAATTTTTTAAGATTAGAAAGTGATAAAACTGATTTTGAAAAAATGAATATGGGCGGAAAAGTCACCGCATGGAACGATATTAAACACCCGTTAAAAGTTGAGTCTACGGCTAAAGGGCGCATAGATAAATTACTGCCTTACAAGATTTTTTAAATCAAATACGTTAAAATCCCCGCATTATTATTTAAGTTGTACAGAACATGTTTGAATTAAAATACCACACCCCATTTGAATGGACCGAAGTTGTCCTTGCTGACTTTAATACTTTTTTACAAGATCATGCCGCTGCTGAAAAAAAAGCATCGGGTATGGCTATGTCTATGCTTTCGCATTATCCAGACAAACGTAAATTAGTAAAAGCTATGACCGATTTAGCGCTAGAAGAATTAATACACTTTAAACAAGTACTTAAATTGCTTTTAGAGCGCGATGTAAACTTAGGTGACGACAAAAAAGACCCGTACATAAAACAAATACGTGCACTATTTAGACATGGTCGTGATGGTTTTTTAATGGACCGATTACTGGTTGGCGGTGTAATTGAGGCACGTGGTCACGAGCGTTTTTCTTTAGTTGCACAAGCACTTCCTGAGGGTAAAGAAAAAGACTTTTACGTTGCTATTGCCAAATCAGAAGAAAAACATAAAAACCTATTTGTAGAACTCGCTTACGAATACTTTGAAAAAGAAGAAGTTGATGTTCGCCTAGAAGAGCTACTTATAGCTGAAGCAAAAATCTGTGAAAGCATCCCGTTTACAGCCGCTTTGCATTAATTAAAACTAGCGCAGAGCTTATTTTACTCGCTTTGCGCCATACCTCTCTGCTCTTACTCCTTTGCTAATCTCTTCATGAATTGTTGATTTGCAATTTGCGAATCAAAATAATAAAAACCACATTTATAAACTTCAATCTACTGATAATAAAAATAAAAACCCTTGGTCTCATACTTGCTACCTATTCAATAAGCAAATTGAGGGAAAAGCTTATGTTAAAGTTTATTTTTATACTATTACTAATATCTTTTACCGCCATGGGCAGCGAAAGTCATTTAGATTATATAGAAAATGCAAATGGTGAGCGGGTACAAAAAGTATCGCACTTGGTTAAATGGACGCATACTCGCTTTGTGTTTACCCGTGATATTTCTCGCATTGCACTAGGCCACGAAACAACACTTGATGTGAACGTGGTTAATGGCCGTGAGCTACTAATTTTAGCTAAAAAGTTGGGCCGTACATCGATGATGGTATGGTACGACGATAAAAGCTCTGAAACATTTTTACTTGGCGTAACCGAAGATTACAGCGTGCTTGAAAATGCCCTCAACGATATTCATCCTGACGTGCAGCTAACCATAGCGCCTGATCGCCATGCTGTTGTATTACGTGGTGAAGTACCGACTATAAATTATCGTCATGCCGCTTATGAAGCTGCAAAAAACTACCTTTATGCCAGTAGCTCACAAGCATCACAACCCGTTATTACCTCAAATCCTAACCAAGGTATGTTTAATTCACTTGCTCAACGCTTGCAAGGCTTAGGTAACGCAAACGGCGGCAGCTCTCAAAACTCGAGTAAAGTCGCTATTATTAATTTAATAAAAGTAACTCAAGCACCCAAGCCAAAAGAAGAGCGTATTAGCGAAGTAATTAAATCAATGGGTGCAGATAAAGTAACTATTAAGCGCATCTCGGTTGATGAATTGTCAAATGACGACAACGATGTGTTTTTACTCTCGGGCTCTGTAAAAAATCAGATAGAGCTAGTGCGCTTATTAAATACAATTAATAAATTATTCGAACCAGAGCAAGCATTACAAAATCAGGGTTCTCCTCTTGACCCTAATAATTTAATGGGCGGCGCAACGCAAGATAAAAGTTCAGGTATTGAAGTGCTTGCCAACGAGTCAGGTGGTTTAATAAATGATGCTACCTCAGGGTTAAACTTAAGTAATGTAAGTTCTAATATTGCCAGAGCAACGCTTCTTTCAGTGGCTGGCGGTAAAGTTTTGTCGAGCATTGAAGTTGAAGATTTACCTCAAGTGCGTGTGTCGGTGCAATTATACGAAGTAAATCAACGTAGATTAAAGCAATGGCGCCCAGATATTAGCGTGCTCTCTAATGGGTATGAAAAAGAAGCGGGATTGTTTGGTCGTGACGGTATGACTGAACGCGAATCAGGCTCTGCAACAATAGAAAATGCGCTGCAATTAATTGGCGGTCAATTAACTAATAACTTACAGCTTTCTACCTCACAGTTTGCCATTGATATGTTGTTTTCATTACTTGAACAAGAAGGTATTTCTCGAACGCTTTCTCGCCCTACAATCACGGTTTTAGCTGGTGAAAGTGCCGTATTTAAGGTCGGTGGAGAAGTACCCGTACCTACAAGTTATAGCCCTTCAGGAATTACAAGCGGGCAGCAAGGTAGTAGTGGGTCGGTGTTTAGCGGCACAGAATTTAAATCATTCGGAGTTGAATTAAATGTACGCGCTATGGTTGACGACAAAGACAGAATCACACTTGATCTAAACCCAGTAATTTCACTACCCGATACCACGTTAACCGCCGAAATTGCACAAAGCACAGGCAGCAGTTTAAACAGTAGTGCATTTAATACACGCAGCATGCAAACGTCAACGCGTTTAAAAGATGGGCAGCCTCTTATCATTGGTGGCTTAATTAGCACTGATAACAATGCAAGCCACGACTTTGTACCTGATGGCAACGGCAATAGTATGCTTGGAAAGTTAAGCGAAACAACCAGTAAAAGTGAAAACAACCGCGAGCTTATAATTGTTGTAACTCCAAACCTAGTGCGTGAACCAATTAACACATTACGTTCGTGGGAACACGCAAATATAGACACCCAGGTACTTAGCTATATACAGGAGCAAGGGCTATGAAAATATTTTATATTATTTTACTGCTTACTTTATCGGGTTGCGCTCATATTGATTACAAGCCAACAGTAAATCCTTACAGTGCGTTGGGTGACATAGTAAAAAAATACCAATTAAATGCCCAACCATTAAAGTGCGAAGGTATTAATGCAAGTAACTGTTTGAACTTAGTCCATGAGGTGAATCAGCTCATGCTTGAACACCCCGATAACACAGCAATACTGTCGATATCGGCCTATGTACTTTATAAAAGTGGCCGTGCTAATCAGTCTCAACAAGTTATAAACACTCTACTTAATAAAGCTAACCCGCCATTAAACGCAATTACTTTAGGGGTTACGTTAGCAATAGAGCAAGGTAATTTAGCTAAAGCAAAAAGCATTGCTCAATACGGCGTTGATGTTTTTAGTACACATGCTTCACCATACCTACAAATGGCCTCTATACATTATACTCAGGGTAGTTACGTTATAGCTTCAAACTATTTAGAGCTTTCGGTTAAGTTTGGTTTAAATAGCACCGCCTATTTTTACCATAAAGGGTTAATTGAAGAAGCGAATACTAATAATTTATTGGCCTGTGGCTACTATGAGCAAGTTTTACGTGCAGAACCCACGCATCAAAAAGCACTTGCTAGGCGCGGAAAACTCTCCGTTTTAGGTAATTGCTACTCTTAAGGCCTCAGGGCCTTTTTTATGCCTACAATTTGGCATTATTAAGGAGCCAAAACCACTTTATTATTTATTAAAAATAGGAGTAAAGCTTTCGCTCATCCTACGTTTTATACGTAATCTCACAAGTCTCATTTTAATATTGATTTGCATTTTGCAAATCAAAAATAAAAAAAGCTAAAAAACACACACATAAAAACTATAACAACTTGTATTTAAAAGCTATTTTCAATTGGCATGGTCCTCGCTATATATAAAGTGAGCATAAGCTCTCTTAATTTAAAGGCTACGATTATGAAAACTATTAAACATAACTTAAATGGCAAAAAGCAAAAAGGTTTTGTACTAACGTCAGAGCTAATCATTCTTTCTACATCAATGGTAGCAGCACTTGTAATTGGTTTATCTACATTACGTGACTCGGTAACCAGCGAGCTTGAAGATGTAGCTGAAGCAATTGGCTCACTTGACCAAAGCTATGTATTTGACGGGATGATTAACGCCGAAGGCACAGCTGAAGTGTCTGGCTCTGGGTTTGTAGATTCAGTTGACGTGTACGCAGGCGATGGTAGTTCATTCACTTTTGTTGCATCAGACTTTAGTGAAAGTGCCGCACTTGTTAATGCAACACCAAGCGGCGATGCTGCAACACGTACAGCAGCAGGCGGTTCACAAGGTAACTAACGCAAGGTAACCAGGTTTGAATACCAAGCTTAAGGCTCACTGCCACAAAATTGTGGCAGTGAAAGTTACTCCGGAGGAATATTATGAAAAGTAAAAGTAACAAAGGCGCAACCACAGCGGCTCTCACATTACTCATCACCTCTGGCATGTTAGCTTCGGCTTTGGGTATTAGACAGGTAAACGATGAAAATAGCGTAACAGCTTGGGTAGTAAACAAAAATATGTCGGCCGGTCAAACAGTAACCGTTCACGATGTTGAGCAAAAGAGTATAGATCCAAGTAACTATTCAAATATTGCACTGAGCGTTCAAAACCCACGTGCATTAATTGGTCAAAAATTAGCAACTAATAAAATGGTTGAACAACCATTATTTGACACAGATTTTATCAGAGCGAAAAGCCAAAATTTATCAGAAGCCATACCGGCAGGGCGTGTTTTATATACTTTAAAACTAAACACCTTGGATATTCCGCTTTCGCGCATACACAAAGGTGACCGACTCGACATAGTCGCTAAAACTAATCGCTTAGTAAGAACCGTTGCCCGTGATGTACAGCTTATTGGTGTTTCAAAAGGTCCTAAATCGCAAGCTGCTAAAAGTGGCGTAATGGATAATTTAGCTAAAGAGTCTAATTCTGCTACAGGCGGTGTTTCATTAGTCCTCGCGGTACTTCCAAAAGATGTTTATTCGTTGGCGGGTATAGATAACGCTGACAAAGTTTCAATTATTGTGCATAGCGCTTATGACATTGAACAAGGTCGTTTGCAAAACTTTTCACGCTTACAAACCAGTCGCACAATCGAAGTGGTTAAAGGCGTTAAAAATGAAGCTGTATATGTAGCTAAGTGAGTTTTTATGTTTAATTTATCAAGCAAACATGAAGAAGTTCAAACCAGTTTAAGTACCTTTGAAGAGCTTAAAAAGCTATTGCATGATGCCGTTATCGAAGAGTACGAACAAGAACCAACCGCGCTTTTATCAAGTAATGTTCTCGAAAAAATCTCTGCATTGTGCAGTGAAATCCCACAATTCAATCAATCTTCATTTAATCAGCATCAAAAAGAGCAGGTTGTTCAGGTTGTATTTGATGAAATTCAGGGTCTGGGTCCTATTGCACAGTTTATGCTGGACGATCAGGTAAGTGATATTTTAATAAACGACACGCAAGATATTTGGATTGATAAGCAAGGCAAACTACTTTGCACAGCCAGTAAGTTTGATGACGAACGCCATTTACGCCGATTTGTTGATCGCTTACTTGATGGCTGTGGTCGCCAGGTAAATGCGCTTATGCCAATTGTTGATGGCAAATTAAAAGATGGTAGCCGTGTTCATATTATTGTACCGCCTGCGTGTACCGGCGCCGCTATTGTGTCTATTCGTAAGTTTAATCATAAAAAAATAAACGATGACTTTTTAGTTAATAACCATTTTTTAGATAAAAACATCTTATTATTTTTAAAAAGTGCAGTTAAAACAGGCGTTAATATTTTAGTCTGTGGCAATGCGGGGGCTGGTAAAACGTCATTATTGAACGTACTTGCCAACTCAATTAATCCAAACGAACGTGTTGTAACCATTGAAGAAAGCGCTGAGCTTAATTTGCATCACAACCATGTTGTGCAATTGGAAGCCCACGACACTAACAGCGATGGTAAAGGTGCAGTAAGCCTAAGAGATTTAGTAAAAGCAGCCCTTAGAATGCGCGCAGATAGAATACTTGTAGGTGAGGTACGCTCAGGCGAAGTAATCGATATGCTCCAAGCAATGAACTGTGGCCACCAAGGTTCGATGACGACCATACATGCTAACAGTGCAAATGATGCCGTTATTCGTTTATCTACCTTAGTGCAGTTACACAATGCACAACTGAGCGATACCCATACAAGTTCGCTAATCGCGTCGAGTATTCAGCTCATAGTTCATGTTTCTCGCTCAACTAATGGCATCCGCACTCTAAAAAGTATTGGTGAAATTAAGCGTGTTAATGGCGGGGCACAATTTAGCCCGCTTTATAGTATTAACGAAGCAGAACCAGTACAAAGTGATTTAATAGATAACTCAAGTGTTATTGAGTTTATGAAAGGTCAAGGCGCAAATGCACAAGAATTGAAAGCATTACTGCACAATAACCCGGAGGCTAACAATGACTAAACTTGATTATTTATTAGCTATTGCGGCGGTTATAACTTTTGTACTGGCTGCGAGTGTATTGGCTTCTTTGTATGTGAATAATAAAAGCAACCAAAGCACTAAAAAAGCAGATATTTTAGAAGAAAAAGATGTCCTTACTCTGTCACTACGAGTGCTTGGTTTAAATATTAGTAACGCCTGGTTTATAAGCATGGCGTGCTCGCTCTCTAGTAGCTCCTGGTTTTTAGCTAAATTATATTACCCAGAGGCATCAACCAGCGCGTTTATTATTTCAATCGTGGTCTTTGTAACCTGTTTTATAACTGTGATTGACTTGGCTCATTATAAATTAGCAAAATTTGAGCATCACTTTTTAGAATTTATTGAAACCGTACAATCGTGTTTAAGCACAGGGCTATCGCTACAGCAATCAATGCACTTTGCTGATGAACATGCAGACCCATATATAAAAAAACAAAGCACCTTACTAATACAACGCATGAGCATGGGTAGTGATGCCGAAACGTCGTTTGCCCCATTAATTGAAAGATACAACTGCGAAACCGTAAGATTGTTTGCTCATAGCATCATTACACATACACAAAGCCAGTGCGATTTGACCGACATGCTAAAAAGCGTATGCAACATGATGTCGCTAATAACTCTCGACCGCCAACAGCTGAAAGCTAAGCTTTCCGGTACTAAATACGCTGCTGTGTTTAGTGGTTTTTTACCTTACGCACTAATTCCTTTATTTAGCTATACCGATCCAACCTGGTTTGAACCATTATTAAACGATCCTAATGGGATTGCATTTATAACGGTTGCGCTTCTTTGTCAGCTATTTGGCTTTTTATGGCTACGCCTTAGCTTAAGGGTAACATTATGATTGATATACTTTTACTTATCGGGCTTTTAGTAAGTATGGGCTCATTTATCCATATTCATAGGCAATCGCTTAAAGTCGAATTAGATAAACCCGATACTAAAAACATTAACTGGTATCCGCTAATTATCATCTCTAAACGTCAACTAAGACAAGCAGGGATTCAAATTAATAAAATATTAATAAGCCTGTACTGCTTTAAAGTGGCTGCTACTTTTAGTGCATTTACGGTTATAGAGCTAACAGGGTATGAGCTGAGCCAATCGATTAAATTATTACTGTGTTTTATGTGTTTTTTTGCACCCGAATGCTGGTTTTTATTACGTAAAAATCAACGTCAAACCACTATAAATAACAGCTTAGAGTTTTTTTTACGGGTGTTACTGGTTTACATGCGCGCTGGATTTTCACTAGAGCGTTCATTTGCACTGGCGGTTGATCATGGATTGAGTCAAAAACACCCATTATACAAAGAGCTAAAGTTATTTTTATTCGAACTAAGTGCAGGTAAAGATCGTGAATTTGCATTTAATTCACTTTTTGAAAGAACCGGCGTATTAGGAATTAAAAAACTCGCAAACTTAATGTTAATAGGGTCAAAACTTGGTACGCCACTTATCCAAGCAGTAGAGGCTCAACTTGAAGGCCTAGCTTTAAAAAAGAACATTTTACTCGCTAAAAAGGTAAACAAAAAAGCGATGCACACAACCTTTCCCATTATCTTAATTTGTTTTCCGATGTTTTTGGTATTGGTGTTTTTTCCCGCAGCATTACAAGTAATGAACGTACTTAAAATGCTTGTAGAAGTGTTATAGGAGCCTGATATGAAAAAGCATTATCAACAAGGGTACATACTTACTATTGAGCTTATATTAATTATAACTATTTTAATTATTGGCTCAATTGGTGGGGTGATTTTAGTAAGGGATGCCCTTATTAAGCGCCATCAAACTAAGGTAGATAATCAAATTACTGTAGTTGATGCTAACAATAGACCACTCGGTATTGCAGTAAGTTTTGATGAGCATCAAGCACCACTCATTTTTTATACAGATCGTGGAGCAAACAACACGTACAGGGCATTAATAGGCATAAGAGATGATAGGTTTACCTCGCGAGAAGCTGTTTATTACGATGCTCCAAATTGCCAAGGTAACCCGTGTTTAAAGGGCTTAAGCGACGAAGCAACAGACAGCCAAGGTGTCAGCAAGTTAAATAATACCGGTAATGTAAGTTATATAAATGCGCTGCAGCAAGGTCCAAATTACGCAATAGGGCAGTTAGGTAACAGCGTTATTGGTCAGTTATTAAGAAGCACGCCACAACAATGCCCTGCTAATAGTGAACAAATTCTATCTCGTTATGTATCCCAAAAAGTAGTAACAGGCTCACCTTGTGAAAGCTTTGAAATAGATAAGCAACCAGCCGACAGCAGTTGTTTAGTTGGAGTAACAGCTTTAGGAAATCCACTTTTAGGTACAAGCGATCAAGGTTTATCACAATCGTGTGATACATGCCAAACAGGGTACGAATCGCAAGGTGACATACTTGATTTATATTTACCTCAGGTAGAACCGCTTTTAAATACAGCCCTTAATGCGCTTTCATTAGTAGGTATAGGCACAAACGTTGATATAGAGCTTGGCACAATATGCTGCCCAGAAGGTACACGCTTAGAAGATGATGAAAACATTGTAGAAACACTTGTTTTCACTATTTTACAAACCACATTTGAGCTGGTCGGTATCGATTTAGTAAATAACCTTATCATTAGTGAAACACTGAGCTTAATAGGGATTGAGCCAGGTATTACATATTGCAAAACATCACTTAATTTAGTTAATGCAGAACAAGTAATTAATATCACCACAGGCGAACCTGCTCTTAGTAGTTTAACGCCACCATTTAAAGTTTTACTGCCAGTACATAGCGGCCAAAACAGGACAACGTGGATACATACTCCCCCAAAAGGGGAAGGAGAACGTCAATGAACGCCTCAAATATATTTACCTCACATGCTAATTTAGCAGATACACCAACTGATGAAATATCAACAGAAATTAAAGAAACGCTAACGCTACTAAAACAGTTTTATGATGTTCCAATTGTTAAATTTATCGATTTTAGAGAGGTTTATTCAGAGCAGTTAATAACCTGCAACGATAAAGAAAGTGTAGAAAATGAGTTATTAAGCTATCAACTACGCTGCACACAAGAAAAACTATATTTATTTGAAGATACTTTTTTTGATGATGTATCAAACAACACGCACAAATTAATTCGTTTTTATGCACAATATCCAATTTATAGTGTCACTAATAAATTAATTGGCGTAGTGCTGATGGCTGATTTAGCACCTAAAACATTAATAGGTTCACAAAAAAATCAGTTTATTTCATTTGCTCAATTATTGCAGACACAGTTAAATAAAAATTCAGATTCAGTAAGTAATCAAAGTACTAATCCTGTGAAAAAAAATTATGGGGAAAAGTATATTCATGTATTTAGTTTAGCGCCCGTGGCATTATTAATTGCATTAGTATTATGCTCATTCACTGCATTACTGCTTTATACTATAGAAAAAAAGGAGCTGCAAAGTAATTACAATGAACAAACTCAGCAATTACGTAAAACGTTATTTAATGCTTTAGAGCGATTTGATAATCAAGGATTATATATATCGCAAAAAGATTTAGTTATCGCAGGCTTTTTACAAAGCCAAAATAGCTATACAAAAGAGCAGCTTAATGATTTAGTACAGAGTCAGGTTTCACAAAGCTTAACTTATAAAGGGTATATTGTGTTTGATTCTGAGTATAACCAACTTGCACTTTGGTCAAAAAATAATTTTGATTTAGCCGCGTATGGATTTAAAAACTGGTTAGAAAAATTCAATAACAGAGCGAATAAACAAGCAGTAGAAGTATTTACTGTTGCAGATACGGCCTTCTTAATTTCTGAAATAAAAATTAAACAAGGCTCTATTTATACACTTACAGCATTTGATTTAAGTAAGTTTTTAAAAGCCGTTATTGGCAAATTAAACACTGAAAATTATAACGTTTTTATAGCAACACCACAGTTTACTTTAGGAAAACAAGGAGAAGTTAGCCCGAGTATAATTAAAAATAGTATTAGCGCTTTAAGTAGTCGTTTTCCACCTACATGGCGCTTACATGTGCAACCTATGAATAAAATAGTACGCCCACAAATAACTAAATATAGTTTAATTAGATTAGGGTTAATCTCTTTTTGTGTATTTGCCTTTGTGTATTATTTTTTACGTTTGCCAAGACGTTTACACAACGAAATAAAACAAAAAAATCAGTTAATACTCAATAGAGAAGAGCTTTTTTCAAGTTCTCTTGATGCACTGCCGCATGGGTTTGCTATTTTTAATAGCCACGAATTTCCTGTGATCACCAACAATGCATTTAACCTTTTATTTGCACAAGTGAATAAACAAAATAGTCAGCTATCGTATAGCCAGCTAATAAGTATTGCGCAGCAGAATAATATTATAAATCACTACCATGAACATCATAAGCTTGATGATGATCGTAACCAATTAATAGATATAGGTTTTACCGACGGGAAGTGGATAACTGTATTACAAAGACATACAGATTTTAATGGTTTCGTTTGCTACTTTAGAGATGATACAGATGCACATCAAAAAGAATGTTTACTCGCTGATGTTCTTGAAAAATCAAAACAGACAAATCAATTAAAAGAAAAATTTGTTACAAGGCTTAGCCGTCAGTTAAAAACGCCTTTCTCATCTTTAAAGTCATTAGTTGAAATATCTAAAGATCCAATAAGCTTTAACGAATTTAAAAACAATGTGGGGAATATTTCTGATGCATGCGACCAGCTCGAAAGTGTAATTCAACAACTCGTAAATATAAATAAATCTGAAATAGGTAAGTTAAAACTACAGGCCAAAAACGTTAACCTGAATCATATGATCAATAATAATATTTCGATTTTAACTAAAGAAGCTGAAAACAAAAAAATAGTTCTTAAAAATAATATTACGCCTGAGTTAACCGTAGTAAGCGATGAAAAGTTAATTTCTCAATTGGTTATTCAGTTAGTGACAGAGGTTTTGGATTCGTCAAATAATACAACGCTATCTATTAACGCTCAGATTAAAAATGAAAGTAACCGTAATTACTTACACCTAGACTTTTCATTAAGCAATTTAATCGACAGTAGTTACTTTATAGCTGAGCTTAAAAGTATATCGGGTGATGATATAGCACGCCTCATAGATGATAAATACGTGTCATTAGAGTTAAAGTTTTTTATCTCAATATTTAAAATGTTAGGTGGTAAAGCGATAACTGTAAGTAGTAACGCGAATAAATCAACGATAACGCTTTCTATGCTGGTAAAAAAAGTAACGAAGCAAGATAAAGACAATGTGCAAAAAGTACCAAGTAGCTCATTAAATACTCATTTAGTAAAAGCGAGTTTAGTGACTAATAAGCAACAAAACACGCTACTACTTGTTGATGACGATCCACTTGTAGAAATTGTGATTAGGGCAATGCTAAAAGATCAGAATATCATAATAGATTACGCATGCAGTGCGATAGAGGCTATGTTGATGGTTTCGCAAAATAGTTACGACATTATTCTAATGGATATAGTAATGCCAGAATTGTCGGGAACTGACGCTATGTTAAAAATTAAAAAACACAGTGATAATTCTAAAACTAAAATAATTGCGCATACATCGACACCCGATACAGAATCTAAATATGTAAATCAGGGCTTTGATGACGTGTTATTAAAGCCAGTGAAACAAGGTGTTTTAATAAACCAAATAACACGTATTTTAAAAAGATAAGCCGCTGGGGTAATAAATGAAAAACATTAATGAAAATATGGCAGAAGTTATCGAGTTTAAAGTAACGCCAATAAATAAAACTAAACGACTACTTTTAGTAGATGATGACTTACTAATAGAAATAGTAATAAGAAAAATGCTTAATGAAGAAAATATTTTAATAGATTTCGCATCAAGTGCTATAGAGGCGCTATTGATGGTTTCTCAAAATATTTACGATATTATTTTAATGGATATAGTAATGCCGCAATTTACAGGCACTGATGCAATGCTAAAAATCAGGAAGCATGCTGACGCATCAGCAACAAAAATTATAGCTCATACATTTAGTGAAAACGAAAATAGTGATAATAAGTACGTAAAGCTTGGGTTTAACGGTCTTTTGTTAAAGCCAGTTAAGCAAAGCGTATTAATTGAAAATATTAGAACTTTCTTGGAATGATAAATAGAAACAGTAGGGCGGTTAACTATTTTTATTTATAGCTTATTAAAAAATTAAATTATAATTTTTTAAAGACTAATATTTATTTAGTGCTTTTGTGTATATGAACCTTTAATTTATTTAAATTTGTAAAAATCCTTTAATTAGAATAATTACTTCAAATTATTACAAACTACGCTTTTGTAATTGTTGCATGTATACGAGTCATCGTTTCACACTTTTTAAAGCGGTTTAATAATCTCAATTATTAAACGCTGTAATATTATAAAGTTAGTAAATTTATTTAGCCTAGAGCCCACCTATCACAAGGGTTTAACTTTTAAAACATTAATATTTTTTAATAACTAATAGATACTCATCTTGGGATGGAATTTGCTTTATAAGGTTATATTCTAATTTTATAGTTTATTAAACATTATAATTTTTAAAGTTAACGAGGCAAAATTATGAGCAAAACACAGTACGTTACAGTAGAAGGTCATCAAATTGCTTATCAAGAAATGGGACAAGGCACACCTTTATTATTAATACATGGCATACCAACCAACAAATTTCTATGGCGAAATGTGATGCCCAAACTCGCATCAGAACATCGAGTAATAGCGCCTGATTTACTAAACTTTGGTGAATCAGATATGCCAGTTAACACCGATGTATCTATAAATGCGCAATGTAGAATAATGTGTAAGTTTATGGAAGAACTCGGTATTTCTAAAGTTAATATTGCTGCACATGACATTGGTGGTGGTGTTGCTCAATTAATGGCGGTAAATCATCCTGATAAAGTAAACGGATTGGTTTTAATAGATAGTGTATGTTTTGATTCTTGGCCAATACCAGAATTTGAACCTTTGCTAGAACCTGGTGTAGAAGAAAAGACAAGTGTAGCTGAATTTGTTGATACATTAAGAGATTTCATGCCTAAAGGTGTATACGATTCTAGCGTAATGACTGAAGAGTTAATGGAAATATACTTAAAACCATGGAGCAATGAGCAAGGAAAAGCCGCTTTATTTAGCAACATGCGCAGACTCAATAAAGAATATACACAAGCTATTGCAGGCGATCTTAAAAGCTTACCTCATGAAACACTCATATTATGGGGTGAAGAAGACAAATTTCAAAAGCCAAAATATGCGCCAATGTTAGAAGAAGCAATTCCAAATTCTTCATTGGTTTGGATAGATAAAGCCGCACATTGGGTTGTTGATGAGTATCCAGATAAAGTATCTGAGCTTATTAGTGAATTTATGAATGATAAAAAATTCTAAAGTCTCAGCAAGTACATCAGTATGATAGTTAAAAATCCATTAAATTCAACATCTTGAATTTTACTGGATGAAATATCTACTAGGAAGTTATTGTTCATACCGCTTGGATATATTAATAACCAAGCGGTATTTTTATATGTTCAAGAAGCTAATAGCGTAAATGGGAAAAACATTAACTATTAAGATAAGTAGGTTAATGCTTATTAAATAGTCAAAATTTCGCGTTTATACGTTAATTAATGAAGGTGAGTAACTTAGTTATGTATTTATTTATGCAATTTAACATAATATAAATTATAGGTAGTTAATGTATATATAGAAAGAGCGCCTAAATGCGCCCTTGCTATGTCCAATACTAGACGGTATCGGACATTAAGTGTTTTTATTACAATAACTAGTATTACTAATACAGATACTTTATTTATCAATTTGTTTAATCAATACTAAGTAAACGCTCAGCTGTATATTCGTTAGTAATTAATCCACTGATCATGTTTGACCTTACTGCGCCCAAAATGGCTAACACTTTTTCTTCACCAGCAGCTATCGCATAAATCTGTTTGTTAGCTTTTGTTTTTAATGGCGTACTTGCTACACGCTGATTAACTGTGCAATCTAAAAGCTTACCGTTTTTATCAAACACCCAACTAATCATTTCACCAACAGCACCCAAATCTTGTAACTCTTTAAGTTCTTGCGCATCAATAAAACCATCTATATGTAATGGCGACTTTTCACCTAAGCTACCAATACCCACAAATGTTACATCGGCATCTTTAGCGAGTTTTAAATTACCGGTAATATTTTGTTGTGCGTGTAATTGTTCTTTTTCTTCAATGCTTCTTGGTAAAACTGGCAATGGCATTGGATAATGTTTTGCATTGGTGTGTTCGGCCATTCTTACTACAACATCATAAGGTGAAGCCGATCCATCCAAAGCCATATTGCCTAGCATTGCTACAATTTTATGTTGCGGACAATCAACGGTTCTTAGCTCATCTACACATGAACGTAAAACTCGACCGGTTCCCATAGCAAGTACTTTGGGTTGTTCTGATTTTAAATGACGTTCTATTTCTGCCGCGCCAGCTTGAGCCAAACCTAATGTAGATGAAGGTTCAGATGGATCGCTCGGTACAACTTCACACGAATCTAACCCAAAACGGCTTTTTAATTTTTCGGCCAAATCCATACATTTAGCAATCGGGTGGTCAAGTCTAACTTTAATTAATCCTTGGCTCACAGATAATGCGACCATTCTTTGTGCAGATTGACGAGATATATTTAGCTTTTTGGCAATTTCATCTTGTGTGTTACCGCCAACATAATATAACCACCCTGCTCTGGCTGCATCATCTAGCTTTCTAATTTCTGTATTTGATAGCTTTACCACGTAAACCTCTTAAAATAGAAGGAAAACTAAGTCCTTATTTTCATCACATAATTTTAATTATATGTGCTGCTATATAAATTATTTTATTAATTTTGGATTATCTATTTATCAATAACGTTTTTGTTATTTATAGTTTTAAATATACCATTCCTTAATAAAAAATACCTAGGTTTCATAGGATTATGTAATTAGAATTTAGTTAATAGCACCCTTATAAAGGTGCTATTTACGGTAATTAAAGATTGGCTTTAGCGAATTGTTAAACCGTTATTATCAAACTTTAATACTTTATCATCCGGTGCGCTTAGGTAAATACTGTCGCCATATTTTAACGGACAATCACCATCTGCTTTTACTGTTACGGTCCCTTTGCCTTCAATATTTATATGTAAAAAGCTCTCCGACCCTAAATGTTCAATTACACCGACAGTACCAGCCCACGTTCCTTGCTCAGTAGAGAGTGTTATGTGCTCTGGTCGTATACCAATACAACTAACATTCGCATTTTCATTTTGTGGAGCATCTATAAAATTCATTTTTGGAGAGCCAATAAAACCAGCTACAAATTTGTTTACTGGGTTTTTATAAAGCTCTAAAGGTGTTCCTACCTGTTCAATAATACCGGCATTAAATACCGCGATTCTATCTGCCATTGTCATAGCTTCAACCTGATCGTGCGTAACATAAATCATTGTTGTAGCTAAACTTTTATGTAATTCAGATATTTCTAAACGCATATTTACACGTAGTGATGCATCAAGATTTGAAAGTGGTTCGTCAAATAAAAATGCCGAAGGCTGACGAACAATTGCGCGCCCTATCGCTACACGCTGGCGCTGACCGCCCGATAATTGCCCAGGCTTTCGGTCTAAATAATCGGTCAAATTAAGAATTTTAGCGGCGTTAGCAATTTTACTTTCGATTTCTGTAGGGCTAACTTTGGCTCTTTTTAAAGGAAAAGCAATATTGTTACGCACTGTCATATGCGGATATAACGCATAGGATTGAAACACCATTGCTAAGCCTCTTTTTGCAGGCGGTGTTTTTGTAGCGTCAATGCCGTCAATTTCTATATTACCACTGGTGGTATCTTCAAGACCTGCGATCATACGAAGTAATGTAGATTTACCACAGCCTGATGGCCCAACAAATACGATAAACTCACCGTCTTTAATTTCTAAGTCGAGCGGTTTAATTACGTTAACTTCATCAAAGTTTTTAGTGACTTGTTTTAGTGTGATGCTGCCCATGTGTATTCTCCTATTTTACTGCGCCGAAACTTAATCCACGCACTAATTGTTTTTGACTAAACCAACCAAGTATTAAAATTGGCACAATGGCCATGGCAGATGCTGCCGATAACTTAGCGTAAAATAACCCCTCAGGGCTTGAGTAACTGGCAATAAATGCCGTTAAAGGTGCAGCATTTGCAGCGGTTAAAATAAGTGTCCAAAAAGCTTCGTTCCACGACAAAATTATATTTAACAATAGCGTTGAGGCTATACCCGGTAAGGCTATTGGTAATAAAACATGAAATATTTCTTCTCCAATTGTTGCGCCATCCATACGTGAAGCTTCAAGTATTTCGTTTGGTATTTCTCTAAAGTAGGTGTACAGCATCCATACCATTATTGGTAAGTTAATGAGTGTCATTACAATTACTAAACCTAATTTTGTATCGAGTAGCGCAAAGTCTCGAAACAATAAATAAATCGGAATAAGTACCCCTACTGGCGGTAACATTTTGGTAGAAAGCATCCACATTAATAAATGCTTAGTTTTTTTAGTTTGTACAAAAGCCATAGACCAAGCTGCAGGTACCGCAATTAATAACCCCAGTAAACTTGAACCTAGTGATATAACTACAGAGTTCCAAAAATGGTTAAAGTATGGCGAGCGCGACAGTACATCTCGGTAATTTTCGAGTGTCCAATCGAATGCATATAAGCTTGGACTTGCTGAAATTGCTTCAGCTTCCGTTTTAAAGCTGGTGATTAACGTCCATAAAATTGGAAAGAAAATCATGCCGCTTATTGTCCATGCAGCAATGGTATAAATTAGTTTGGAACGACGGCTATCTTTTATAGTCATAATTAACCCTCCAAGTTTTTGCCAATTAAGCGCATTAAAAATATAGCGACTATATTTGCAATAATAACTGCAACTATGCCCCCTGCCGAACCGCCGCCTACATCAAACTGAAGTAGCGATTGCGTGTAAATTAAGTACGTTATATTGGTTGACGAATAACCAGGACCGCCACTGGTTGTAACTAATATTTCAGCAAAAATTGACAGTAAAAATATAGTTTCGATTAATATAACCGCAGTTACAGCGCGCGATAAGTGCGGTAAAACGATGTAAAAGAACTTACTAAATGGGCCAGCTCCGTCTAAATCAGCCGCTTCTAATTGTTCACGGTCGAGTGATTGTATTGCTGTTAGCAGTATTAAAGCTGCAAACGGTAACCACTGCCAAGACACAATTATGATGATTGAAAATAGCGGCATTTGAGCAAAAAAGTCGATAGGTTCAAAGCCAAGCCAAATAGCAAAGTGTGCAAATAAGCCATTAACTGGGTTCATTAGCATGTTTTTCCATACCAATGCCGACACAGTTGGCATTACAAAAAATGGGGCTAGTACCATAATGCGAACGTAGTTTCGTCCCCATATTGCTTGGTCTAGTAAAATAGCTAAGCTAATACCACCACAAATAGTGATAAGTAAAACCCCAGTTACTAGGTAGAGCGTGTTAAAAAATGATTCAAAAAAAGCCGGATCTGTTAGGAAAAATTCATAGTTTAAAAAGCCTACAAACTCTTTATCCCCTGGAACGAGTAAGTTGTAATCAATAAAAGAAAAATACAGTGTCATACACAGCGGAACTATCATCCAAGCAAGTAATAAAATTACACTTGGAAGAAGCATAAACCGAGCAAGCGTGCGCGAGTTAGTTGTTGCCATAAAGGTGACCTTAAAAAAGCCAATTCTATTTACTTGTTAACTATCAAGTGAAAATCAGAAACCCTTGATAGCGTTTATAACTAACAAGTAAATAGAATTGACATAAAATATTGGGTAAGTTTGAGTACTTACCCGCCCATTACATGCTATTTAGGATAGCGAGCTTTACGCATTGTTCGCTCAACGAGGTGCTGAGACGTACTAAGCGCTTGCTTAACGGTCATTTGGCCAGTTAATGCTGCTGAGAATTGTTGCCCAACAGCTGTACCAATTCCTTGAAACTCAGGAATAGCAACAAACTGAATACCTACATAAGGCACCGGTTTAACGGTTGGATTTTTAGGATCTGCAGATTGGATAGAATCTAAGGTAATTTGCGCAAACGGTGCTGCGTCCATGTACTTTTGATTACTGTAAAGTGATTTACGTGTACCTGGCGGTACTTTTGCCCAACCTTTTTTGTCAGCTACAAGTTGAGTGTATTCTTTTGATGTCGCCCAGCTAATAAATTTCATTGCGGCATCTGGTTTTTTGCTGCTTGCCGGTACGGCTAAAGTCCAAGACCATAACCAGTTACCGCGTTTACCTAGACCATTATCTGGCGCAAGTGCAAACCCTACTTTATCGGCAACTTCTGAATCTTTTTTGTTAGTAACAAATGCGCCTGCAACGGTTGCATCAATCCAAATACCACATTTTCCGGTTTGAAAAAGTGCAAGGTTTTCATTAAAACCGTTTGCAGATGAACCAGCAGGACCAGATTCTTTCATCACATCGACATAATACTGAAGGGTATTTTCCCACTCTGGGGTATTAAACTGAGGTTTCCAATTTTCATCAAACCAACGCGCACCAAACGAATTTGCCATGGATGTAATAAGCGCAACGTTTTCGCCCCAACCTGCTTTACCACGTAGACAAAGGCCATAAACACCTTCTTTTTTATCTGTCATCGCTTTAGCAGCTTTGCGTATAAAGTCCCATGTTGGGGCTTTAGGCATTGTCAGCCCTGCTTTTTCCATTAAGTCAGTGCGGTACATAACCATTGAGCTTTCGCCATAAAATGGCGCAGCATAAAGCTTGTCGTTAATCGTTAAACCGCTTCGAATTGCCGGAATTAAATCGTCTAAATCGTAGTTTTCACCTAAATTATCTAGCTCTTTTAGCCAATTTTGCTTGCCCCAAATTGGTACTTCATAAGTACCTATGGTCATAACATCGTATTGGCCGCCCTTTGTTGCAACATCGGTTGTGACACGTTGGCGAAGAATGTTTTCCTCTAGAGTAACCCATTTTAGATCTATATCCGGGTTTTGGCTGGTAAAGTCACTGCTTAATTCTTTCATGGTGATCATGTCACCATTGTTAACAGTCGCTATTGTGATTGTTTCTTTTGCCGCAGCGCCCATGCTTATAAAGCCACACGCGAGCATAATTAATTTATTTTTCATCGGGTATTCCCCATACACGTTATGTTTTAACAAGTGCTATTAAATTTCAATCTATTACCAATTCTATTTATGGCAGTTTTAACGCATAAAACTGCCCGCAAAGTGCCTTTTTAGGTCCTTTGTTTAAATAGTTAGACTAGTTTGATAATGATTTAAAATTTAACAGATATTTCAGAAGTGAAGCCGTCAAATCCTTTACCGATTTGGCCGCCCGAATTAACACCTTCTTCTTGGTTAACATACTCAACTTTTAAAAGCGTTTTATCGTTAAACCAGTAACCTGCGGCTACTTGAATACGCTCTACTGTGTTGTCTGTTTGTTCAATTAAGTCGGAAGTGTTATCGGCTTCTGCATAACGAGCCGCTACATATAGCTTTTTAGGGATTAGATATTGTTGTGCTTCAAACACGAAGTACTCAACCGATGAGTCGCCTTCTATTACACTGTTTGAATCAAAAGTAGTGCCATTTTCATCAGCTATGCCGTTTGTACCAAAGTAGGTAATACCGGCAACTGCATTACCAGCGGCATCTGCAAATGTGTAATCATCAGACGATTTACCAACCATAAAAATTAAGCTAGTTTCGTCAGATGGTTGATAAGCTAAGTTAAGCTGGATGATTGATTGCTCAAGCCCTGGCATTGCGCCAACGTGAGTGTCACGCTCGTTTGAAGGTGACGCTGAGAAATTATAGTTTTCACCATCGCCAAAGCGATAGTTTGTTGTGGTTACACCATCAAGACTTGCTACGCCATTTTCAAAACGTAACTGGTCGCCTTGATTCGCTTTTAATAAGTTTAAGCCTGCTTTAAAGCCACCTTCAAATTCTAGAGTACCTTGAAGTCGGTAGTTATAACCTCTGTCTTCTTGAAATGCTTCACCGAAACTTGAAGTCGTAATGTGACCTGTAACATTATAAGCACGTACTACACCACTATCGAAAGTTTCGCTGTAACTAAGCTGTGCGCCGTTTTCTGCGGTTGCGTAATCGGTAATACCATTACCAATAAGTGCATTACTTTGGTTATCTGCGCCGTCTTGAAAACCTTTAAATTGAAATGGTGAGCCACCAATATTACCCAAACGCAGTGTTAAATTTGCGTTTTCTTTTGGTGTGCCATATAGACCTAGTAAGTCAAATTCAACACCTGCAAAATCGTTGTGAAATGAAAAGTCACGATCTTCGCCACCAAAGTCATTAGGCTCTTCTGCAATATCTATATCGGCAGTGATGAACTCGTTAATATGAAATTTAAGCATTAGATTAGCTCTAATACGGCCAAATCCTGATTCTTGTTCTTCATCTTCTGGACGAAATGCACCATCTTTAGCCTGAATTGACTGAAAGTTTTGCATTAGTAAAAAGTCTACGTTAACGCGATCTAAATATTCAGAAATATCAGCCTGTGCTGGAGCCGATGTAGCCATAGCTGCCGCTATGAGAGAAATTGCAAATTTAGTCTTTTTATTATTCAACATAATAAGCTCTTTATTTAGTGTGGTGTGTGATGCCAACTTTATTAAATTGCATTTTCATTTAATGAAATTGGTATTAATTCAGTGTGTATAGATGAGGCTGACTGAGCAAAACATTAAGTGGTCAATGAAACTGCACTTGTGAGCATAAGCCCATCTGCTGAGCATAATCACAGAATGAATTTAGAAGGTCAACGATTTTTTATTACAAAACGTTTACAAAAAATCGAATTCATATGTAAATATTTTTGAATCAATAAGTTAAGTAGCAAATTTGTTACATCAAATTTTGATGGAATGTTGTATTGGATTAAGGAATTTCTTATGAATACGTCATTATTGTTCATTACAATTAATGAAAATATAAGTTAGTAGAAGATATGAGAGCAGATAATCATTTAAAAATACGTTGTTGGGCAAACCTATAAACAGTTTATTTATTGGTGTTTTTTAAGTAACGTTCTTGAGCTTATGATGGGGTTAGCTTAGTATTAAAGCACTTAGATGTATTCAAAATAGAAGTAACCTACATATGGAATTTGTTCGCCCGCTAGAGCCCATCCTCATTATTGATGACGTTAAGGAAATTCGTGATTATCTAAACCAAATTTTAACTGACTTAGGGTTTGAAGATATATTAGAAAGTGCTGATTTTAGCTCTGCCAAACCTATTATGGACAATAAACCGCCAGGCGTTATATTTGTAGATGTAGATTTACCAGACTCTAACGGTGCAGAGATATTGGAATACATTAATAGTGCTTACCCGCACACTCATGTTGTTATGTGTTCGGGCCACAATAGTCTCGAAAACGTACAAAACACGTGGGAAATGGGCGCTAAAGGTTTTATTGCAAAACCTTTTAATACAAAAAAAGTAGACACTGTAATGAAGCGTCTAGAAATAATAGAATAATAATAAGGTTAGCATGCATAGTACTGTTACTGCGATTATAGAAGATCTTTCGAGTGTTATATTTGGTAAACAACAACAAATAAAACTGGCACTTACATGCTTATTTAGCGAAGGGCATTTACTCATTGAAGATTTGCCTGGCATGGGAAAAACCACTCTTTCTCATGCATTGTCAGCTGTGTTAGGTTTATCGTATCAGCGTATACAGTTTACCAGTGATCTTCTCCCTGCTGATATTCTGGGTACTAATGTATTTAACTCTACCGAGCACAGTTTTACGTTTCATAAAGGCCCTATTTTTAGCCAAGTTGTTTTAGCTGATGAAATAAACCGCGCAGGGCCCAAAACACAAAGTGCGTTGCTTGAAGCAATGGAAGAGCAACAAGTAACAGTTGATGGAAAAAAATATACGCTGCCAAATCCATTTTTTGTGATTGCAACACAAAACCCGCTTTACCAATCAGGTACCTACCCGTTACCTGAGTCGCAATTAGACCGATTTTTAATGCGCATTAGCTTAGGTTTTCCACCTAAAGAAGCCGAAAAACGCTTAATTTTGAATATGCAAAAACGAGATTACAGCCAATTACCTAAGCGTATTAACCAACAAGAGTTAGCGGCAATTCAAACTCAGATAAGCCAAATTTCTTTAAGTAGCCCGGTTATTGACTACATTATAGAGCTTGTTAATTACACACGCACAAGCAACGCTTTTGCATCATCGTTATCACCTCGTGCTAGTATGGCTTTGGCTAAAGCAGCTAGGTCGTGGGCCTTTATTGATGGTCGTGATTTTGTAATGCCAGAAGATGTTCAAGCCGTATTTGTAAGTGTGTGTCAGCATCGATTAGGTTTGCATAATGAGTCAGGTGAAGCACAAGTAAACGATATTTTAAAAAACGTATTAGTTCCGGTATAAACTTTTATGCCAAAAAAAACAGCTAAGCGCCCTTCTTTATTTAAGTCATTTAAGCAAAGTGTATTTAATAAGTTATTAAAAAATAAACATTTAAAAAACTCAATTACACTTGAACACAGAACAATTTATGTATTGCCATCATCCCTTGGTTGGTATTTTATAGTTGTAGCTATTTTAAACTTTGTGATGGGCATTAATTATCAAAATAATTTAATTTTAATAATGTCTTATCTTATGTTTGTGGTAATGATTATTGCTGTATTAATGGGCTACAGTAACGCTAAAGGCTTAACAGTTAAATTTAAAGATGCATTTAACAGCTACGCTCCTCAAAAACCGAGTATTATATTTGAATTACAAAGCCCTTCTGTTACCCAATCTATTAATTTAACATATCAAGGTAGTGAGCAAACTCACAAACATACCGGCCAAGTTGATAGTAAACCTCAGTTACTTACACTCAACTTACCCTACAGCTCACGCGGTAAGTACTCAGTGCAACGTATTAAAATAGCGAGTAACTATCCCTTTGGTTTGATAACTGTTTGGAGCTACATTCAATTACAACAAGATGTATTTGTATACCCGTCGCTTGAACAGGTTCACTGTGACGCGCATGTTTCTATGCTTGATGAGCAAGCCGATAAAGGTATTTCTACACAATCTGGTAGCGAAGAGTTTGAGTCTCTTATCCCACACTTACCTGAGATGGGCTTGCAAAGAGTGTCGTGGAAGCATTACGCAAAAACACAGCAGTTGTTAGTTAAAGAGTTTGTAGACTTTAAAACAGCGAATGCGCTCTTCGATTTTACGTTAATGAATGGAGATACAGAACAACGGTTAACCCAGTTATGCTTTTTAGTGTGTGAAGCAACCGAGAAAAACACCCCTTTTATGTTAAAGCTACCGAATAAAACAATAAATACAAATACCGGACAGCAACATAAGCAGCAATGCTTAGAATTCTTATGCTCATTTAATGGTGATGTGTAATGGACATACTTAAAAACGAAAAAGTAATAAATTATTCGCTGTCTTTTATATATGCATGTTTGATTGTATTTTTTGTATCACATTTACCGCTTGTTTTTGTTGGTGTACTTTCACTTATTTGTGCATGGAACTTTTACATAACGCTGAGTAATAAACCAAAGCCAAATGCTTGGCTGGCAAATATACTCGCAGGTGTGTCACTCGGTTTAATGCTCTACACAGTAGGCATGTCGGATACGGTTATTTTATTTGTGGCCATGCTGCTACTTGCTAGTTTATTTAAGCTGCTACAGGCTAAAACCAAAAAACACTATCATGTAATTACAACGCTTACGTTTTTTTCACTCTCATCTGTGTATTTATTTAACCAAAGCATTTTAACGACTTTAACTGTTAGTAGTTTATACATATTAAACTTTGCAGTACTTGGCTTACTCGAGTCCAAACATAATTTAAAAATAGCCTCTAAACAAAGCGGTAAACTGCTACTTTTAGCGCTTCCTTTAGCTATATTTTTACTGCTTTTTTTGCCAAAAATGCCCGCCTTTTGGCAGCTTCCTGGGCCTAAGCTTGCTAAAACAGGGCTTTCTGAACAAGTCGATCCATTCGATATTGCAAAGCTTTCAAACTCAGATGAACTTGTGTTTAGAGCTAAATTTAACGAAGAAAAACCTGTAGCGCCTTATTATTGGCGAGCAATAGTCCATGATGAGTTTAATGGTAATGCGTGGCTTACGTCTGACTTTTTAAAATATAATAATGTAAAAACAAATACGCAGAGCGAAAATGATGAGCAACTTATTGCAAGCTACTCAGTTATTACAGAGCCTGCTACACAAAAATGGCTCTATGGTTTAGCGTATTCCAGTAGTAACTCACCAAATGTTGAAGGTAATTCGCTAGGTTTATTACGTAAAAAAAGTCGCCAAGCTAAAAACTTACAATACGATGTAAATAGCTTTAACTTCACAGCTTTACCGCTTGGCGAATTTGAAGAAAAACGCTACAAATACCTCGCTTATAAAAAGAATGTAAAAACATCATCACTTGCTAAAACTTTAAAGCAAAATACACACTCTGATCGCGATTTTTATAACCGCTTATTACAATACTTTGCAGGTACGGGATTTACTTACACGCTAACTCCTACACCTATGAGCGGTGATAATACAATTGACCAATTTTTATTTGAAAACCAACGTGGCTTTTGTGGCCACTATGCCAGTGCCGCCGCGTACATTTTTAGAACCGCAGGTATACCCGCTCGACTAGTAAGTGGCTATTTAGGCGGTGAATTAAACCAAGATAATAATACGCTCACTGTTCGCCAATACGACGCACATGCATGGGTAGAAGTATATCTACAAAACGAAGGTTGGGTTATTTTTGATGCAACCGCTGTTGTCGCACCCGAGCGTTTAAATGGCTCACTTTCGCAAAACGAAGAGCTGAATGACGAATTTAAAAGTAACCTTGATTTTGGTTTAGTGAGTTTAAGTAGTTTCCCCGCTATTAATTGGTTAAGGTTGGAACTTGAAAACCTCGATTATCAATGGTCTAGCTGGGTACTTGGTTTTGACGAAGAAAAACAAAATGATTTTTTAAAATCAATTTTTGGTAGTAAAAATATTTGGCTTGTACCATTAATAGTTTTACTAACAGCTGGTTTTTGTTTTATAGGTTATTTTATTTATTTAAACTTGCCAAAACGCCCGTCTAAATTAGCGCCTATGGTTAAAGAGTTTTATGAAGTAAAAGCATGGGCTAAAAAACAAAAAATAAATACACCCGATAATTTAACACCGAGTCAGCAGTTAGACTTTTTTGCTGATCAACTTCCTCGTTCTGCACAATCTATAAACACTTTTAGGCAGTTATTTAACCAAGTACGCTATGGTAAAAAACCTTTTACGAAAGAGCGTAAAACTCAGGCTAAAGATCTGATAAAATTAATTAAAATTTCCAAATAGAGAATACTATGAATGCTGTTGTTATAGGCGTTATTTTAATGCTCGGGCTATCTCTGGCTCGCGTTAACGTCATTGTTGCCATGATCATAAGCGCGTTAGTTGCAGGTCTTACTGCAGGCTTGGGCATAAAAGAAAGTGTTGATGCGTTTAATTCTGGCCTTTCAGCTGGAGCTGAAATTGCACTAAGTTATGCTATGCTCGGCGCGTTTGCCGTTGCTATTTCTAGGTCGGGTTTAACACGCATTCTCGCTGATAAGCTACTTGCTAAAGTAAATGCAAAAGGCAGCGGTAATGAAACATTTTTAAGTTACTTCATTTTATTAATTATTTTAGGTTGTGCAATTTCTTCGCAAAACTTAGTCCCTGTACACATAGCGTTTATTCCTATTTTGATCCCGCCGTTACTTGTTGTTTTTAATCAGTTAAGATTAGACAGGCGTGCTATAGCGTGTATTTTAACATTTGGATTAGCAACGTCTTACATGGTGCTTCCTTATGGTTTTGGGGGTATTTACTTATATTCGATTTTGCACAAAAACCTAGTTGATAACGGCCTAGACATTGTAAATACCCAAGTCCCTGTGGCGATGATAATTCCTGCATTAGGTATGTTTATTGGATTGCTTATTGCGGTATTTATTACTTACAAAAAACGCCGCGAATACACCGAGCTCCCATTAACAACTGTGAGTAAATCTGCTGAGGTAGAAAACCCTAAAAAAGTAATGATTGTGGGGCTTTTTGCAGTACTTGCCTCACTTGTTGCACAAAACCTAAGTGGCTCAATGATTTTAGGTGGCTTAGTAGGTGTAATGATATTTAGTGTTTTTGGTGTAGTTAAGTGGGAAGAAAACGGCGACGTATTTAGTAAAGGCGTTGCGATGATGGCCATGATTGGCTTTATTATGATATCGGCACAAGGTTTTGCATCGGTTATGCAAGCCACTGGCGATGTAGCAAGCTTAGTACACAGCGCAGCCGCCCTTTTTGATGGTAATAAACCTTTGGCCGCCGGTGTTATTTTGTTAGTCGGGTTATTAATTACAATGGGAATTGGCAGTTCGTTTTCAACAGTGCCTATTATTGCAACTTTGTTTGTTCCTTTATGTTTAGACCTTGGCTTTTCTGTTATGGCTACCGCTGCGCTTGTTGGTACTGCGGGCGCTTTAGGTGATGCAGGCTCTCCTGCTTCAGACTCAACGCTTGGCCCAACATCGGGTTTAAATGCCGATGGCCAGCACGACCACATTAGAGACTCTGTTATTCCAACGTTTATTCACTTTAACATACCGCTGCTGATATTTGGCTGGATTGCAGCAATGGTGCTTTAAGTAGTATTTATGTAATTGTTGATAAATGTGATTAAAAGCTAAATATAACCAAAAAGGTATGTTAAAAGCATACCTTTTTAGTATCCAAATCCAACAACTCTCCCCCCTATCAATCCCCTTCAGTTTGATTACTTTTTTAGTTAATACTCACTCTGTTGTTGAGGTTATACTTTATGAATATTTAGTATGATGTGTTCTTTTAGGTGTTTTATATAAGCACCAATTAAGGTGCTTATATAAATTTGCTTTAGCGCATATTCAAAGCTTTAAGTTAATCAAAACCATAAATCATTTTTTCGCATACTACCGGAGTCGGTCTGTGGTTATCATCAACTGCAACAAACGTAAAGCTGCCACTAATGGCTGAATGCTTGTCGTCTTTGTGCATGGTTTCTAATAATATATCTACGTCAACTTTTAAGCTGGTATTACCTACATACACTACTTTAGCTATTAACTCTGCAAAAGTACCTGCTGGTATGGCTTCTTTAAAGTCGACTCTATCAGAAGATATAGTTACCAAAGGCTTACGGCAAAAACGAGTCGCTGCTATAAATGCCACTTCATCCATCCACGCCAGTGCATCACCACCAAATAAAGTATTGTGATGATTAGTACGCCCTGGAAACACGGTTTTAGTTACCGATGTGGTTGAGTCTTCAATACGCTGAGCAATTATTGCATCGCGATTTACGTCAGTCATAATCTCTACTTTTTGTTTGCTAATGTATCTTGCATTAGTAATGCAGGATCAAGGCGTTCGCCTTTCCAGTTAAAACGCCAATCTAGGTGAGGACCCGTTACGCGTCCAGTTGCACCAATTTCAGCCACTTTGTTACCTTGCTCAATTTTATCACCCACTTTTACATCAAGCTTACTTAAGTGAATGTAAGTTGAGGTAATACCATGGCCATGATCAATAATTAATGTTCCGCCAGAGTAGTATAAATCAGGTTCAGCAAATACCACGGTACCACTAATAGGCGCGTAAACAGGAGAGCCCGTTTTATTCGCGATATCTAAGCCAAAGTGCGGACGACGAGGCTCGCCATTAAAATAGCGCTGACTACCGTAAACACCCGATATGCGCCCTTCTGCAGGCTTTAACACAGGGTCTAAAAAGTACAATAAATCAGAGTCTACTTCTCTGGCTTTTCGCACAGCAACTGCTTCACGGCTTATACGCGCACTAACTTCTTTTGGCGGAGAGACATATTTTTTAGCTACACCGGTAATTTTATCAATTTTATATTCGCGCTTTGTGATAGCTATTGGCTGTGAATGCGATTTACCATTGTTATCTACCCATTTTAAAGTATGAGTAGTTTCAGCGTCACGACCAAAACCAAATACAAAGTCACCCTTTGGTGAAAGTTTTAAGCTTTTGCCATCTAAGCTTACTGATTTAGCGTTTTCTAGCTTTCCAGTAACTAAACCGCCTTGTGTTAAATGTCCTTTTAACTCAAGCGCCATAGCACTAAAGCTAGCAGAGGCAACAAGCGCAGTTGCTAAAAGTGTTTTAAACATAACTAATCGATCCTTTTCCAACACCTTCATAAGCCGTTACTTTCACTGCTTTTTCTGGGTATTGGGCTTTAATTTGGCCAGCTACATGTTCAGCAATACATTCTACAGTGGTATCTACTGGCAAAATGTCGCAACGAGACTCACTTATAGCCATTTCAAAATAGCCTTGTGCCGATGTATAAGCAAAACATACATCACCCGCTTTGGCTGTTATGTGTTTTAAATCAGCAGCGTTAATTTGATCTTCACTGGTGGCTAAATAAATATCTTCCCACTTTTGAGACCATTCTTTTTGCAAGCGCGGCATAGAGATGCCATCTAGGCTAATACCAATTTGAGAACGATGCCCATGAATAATACGCTGGCAATTACCGTCATGCTTTTTAAGGCCATGGCTGTAATGATAGTAAAAACTTTGGCTGTGTTCAGGCTTAAGAGACAGCTCAATTTTTTCAATGTTATCTGGTAGCTTCGGTAAAATAGTCGCAATTAAAAATTCGGTAACCGATTCAACAGTTACTTCATCTGCGTTAATCATGCAATAAGCTTGATGAGGAGCGCTCATAGCTAAGTGATTATTTTCACCAAATGTACAGTCGAGTGTTTTATGCTCGTCAAATTCAGATACAGTACCATTAAGCCCTGTAGGAATTGCTAAACGGTGATCAATACACTCATCTATAATGCCTTTAATTTGCTTTTTAACTAAACCAAAGTCTAAAACCATAGACTCTTCGTTAAGTTTACCGTGCAAAGTTAAATCAACAATCCAGCTCTCGCCAACGGCGCCGCGTTTGTTACATAAGTAAGAAAAATCAATCACAGTTAGTGAGTTAACAAAAAGGATCATAAACTTCCTTTAGACTGGTTATAAGACAGCGTTAATTATAATGATTTCTGATTGTAATTGCGCGGTTTTATAGTGCAAAAACCAATCGCGTTGATTGATTGATGATTTAATATGCAATATTTTGATTTTTTAACTGCTCCGAGTTGTTTAGCGTACAAGTGTACGCTAAAGTACTTGGCAATTTCTAAGCGAAGATAAGTGTTATGGAACCTAAAAATAGCTATACAAAAGAAGAGTTGATCCTGTGTGGTCAAGGTGAAATGTTTGGTGAAGGTAACTGCCGTTTACCAAGTGACAACATGTTAATGATGGATCGCATTACCTCTATTACTGCTGATGGCGGTATTCATGGGAAAGGCGAAATTGTTGCTGAGCTTGATATTGACCCTAGCCTTTGGTTTTTCGATTGTCATTTTAAAGGCGACCCAGTAATGCCAGGTTGTTTAGGCTTAGATGCTATGTGGCAACTAGTTGGTTTTTACTTAGGTTGGTCTGGTGGCCCTGGTCTTGGCCGTGCGCTAGGTGTGGGTGAAGTTAAATTTACTGGCCAAATTTTACCAACTAATAAAAAAGTAACTTACCGCCTTGTAATGAAACGCGTAATTAAACGTAAATTGTTCATGGGCGTTGCAGATGGCACTGTAGAAGTAGATGGCCGAGTAATTTACGAAGCAAAAGATTTAAAAGTGGGCTTGTTCCAAGACACTAGCGCGTTTTAATTTTTAAATGCGTACAAAAAGGCCTCCAACGTGGAGGCCTTTTTGCTTAAATTCGATTATTGATTTTAGGTTTTGTACATGTTGCGGTTTTCAATCGCTTCACGCCAACCTCCTAACCACTCTGATTTGGGATCTACTTGTTGATAAGGGCATAGCTCTTTTGAGCGACCTGCTAAACCTGCTTTAAAACCTTGAGAATGAGCTCTTTCTAAACGATCTCTTTTCTGTCTCTTCATCGGTAATATCCTCACCTTTTTATTTGTATATTGTGTAGCATTAGTGAAATCTACATTTAATGAATAGTTAATAAAAATGTAAAATTCAAATCGTAAAAGCAATTAAATTGTTTGACTTTAACTAAGCTGCTGATGCAAAAATGAATTAACATTTAAAAAAGTAAGTGGTCATACAACATTTAATTTGACCGGTTTTATGCTAAATAAAATGCGACTCAATAATCGCTAAAAAGCACTTATGTGCTTTATTTGTGACCGACTAATATTGACTAAGTTCCAAACAAAAATGTAATCGTGACACTTTTATTTCATTAATCTTAAATTAGTAGCCCGCCCCTAACTTGAAGTATTTTTAAACAATTTAAATTTATGCTTGATTATTTAAAGTCGATCGGTCTAATATATGTACATGAACAAAAATACATCAACACCAATACGCCGTGGTCGCCCACCTAAAATAGCCAGAGAGAACGCCGATACCAAAGCGTTACTTATTCACACGGGCCTAGAAACCTTAACTGAATTTGGCTTTAGCGCCACGGGGCTCGATACTATTTTAAAAAAAGCAGCTGTACCTAAAGGCTCCTTTTATCATTACTTTAAAAGTAAAGAAGCCTACGGCATTGCCCTAGTTGATGCATACGACAGTTACTTTATTGCAAAGCTTACCCATTACCTACAGCAAGAAGATGTTCCCCCACTTGAGCGAATCGTTAATTTTACCCAAAGCGCAATTAAAGGAATGAAAAAATACGATTACAAACGTGGCTGTTTAGTAGGTAACTTAAATCAAGAGCTTAACCATTTAAGTGATGAGTTTAAAACCAGATTAATGCAAAGCTACACCGCTTGGCAAAACCATGTAGAGGTTTGCTTAAACCAAGCTAAGCAACAAGGCACTATTGCAAGCAATGTAAATACAAAATTGATGAGTGAGTACTTTTGGATTGGCTGGGAAGGTGCGGTTATGCGCGCCAAGCTCACAAAATCAAATACCCCACTTACTTTATATACAGAAATGTTTTTACGCGCATTACTAACCTAATGCGTTTTTATTTACCAATTAAAAGACGATCGGTCTAAAAGGATATCCCATGAGTAACCCAATTAAAGCCATTGTTATTAATAAAGAAGATAATAACTACAGCGCCTCATTATCGACTATCGAAAGCAGTGATTTACCAAACGAAAACGTTTCTATCGACGTGCTATACAGCACACTTAACTATAAAGATGGTTTAGCAATTACGGGTAAAGGCCCTGTTGTACGCAGTTTTCCTATGGTGCCAGGTATCGATTTAGTGGGTACGGTTACAAATTCCACCAGCGATGAATTTAAAAATGGCGATAACGTAATATTAAATGGCTTTGGTGTAGGCGAAAAACATTGGGGCGGGCTTGCTCAAAAAGCGGCACTTAATAGCGATTGGCTAATCCCCTTGCCTGCAGGTATTTCTCCAAAACAAGCGATGCAAATAGGTACAGCCGGTTATACCGCTATGCTAAGTGTTATAGCTCTTGAAAAACAAGGAATAAACCCTGAATCTGGCGAAATACTTGTAACAGGTGCCAATGGTGGCGTAGGCAGCTTTGCTATTTATTTATTAAACCAGCTTGGCTACAACGTAACAGCAGCTACGGGTCGATTAGATCAAAGTGAATATTTAAAAGAGTTAGGTGCTAAACAGGTAATTGACAGAAACGAGCTTTCAAACCCTGGTAAGCCTTTGCAAAAAGAGCGCTTTGCAGCGGCAATAGATTCAGTAGGTAGCCATACACTTGCTAATATTTGTGCATCATTAAAGTATGGGGGTGTAGTAACCGCCTGCGGACTTGCCCAAGGCATGGATTTACCTGCCTCAGTTGCCCCATTTATATTACGTGGTGTGTCACTAATAGGCATTGATAGCGTAATGCGCCCTAAAGCCGACAGAATTGAAGCGTGGGATCGTTTAGCTAAATTAGTAAACGCTGATTACTTAGATAAAATTTCGACAGAAATATCACTAGAACACGTAATTGATAACGCAGAGCTGCTTATGCAAGGCAAAATTCGCGGTCGTGTTGTAGTTAATTGTCAAAGTTAAGCTATTTACTCTGTTAAAGCCTCGTTATTAAATTTATAATGCAATTTGTATTTTAATAACGAGGCAACACCTATGAGCAACCAAGAACTTTTCAGTAATAATCCACTGCAAGGCGTTAAATTAGAACAAGTGGTTGAAGAGCTGGTTGAACAATACGGGTGGGAGCTCCTACACGCTTATTTACAACTTAACTGCTTTAAAAACAATCCTGATATAAAGTCAGCGGTTAAATTTTTACGTAAAACACAATGGGCACAAGAAAAAGTAGATAACTTTTACCTTTATCGCTTAAAAAACTTACCTAGACCTGATGATGTGCAATACGAATTACCGCCACGTGATCGCGTTATCCCAGCTGATCATAAACCTGGTGAGCCATGTGAGTTAAGTTTTAGTGATGCAAAACGTATTATGGAAAAAAAAGCATCAAAGCAACGTGCTCGTGATCGCAAACAACGCTCTAATTCTAGTAACCCTTGGGGTAACTAAACACGCTAATTTAATTTTGTAGAGCTATTTTAAATGGCTCTACAAGTCTCTTTTATTAATTTCTATTACATCCACGCCGTATAGCTAACAAATAGAAATCAATACCCTCGGTTTTTCCAAAAATCTGTTTCAGTACGCTCTACCTCTAATGCCACCTTAAAAGTTTTATCAGCAATAATTTTTCCATTTAGCTCAATCGTCATACGCCAATCACCCAACTTATTCTCTATTGGTAACCAAAGCGTGTCGCCTAAATAAAAGTTCCAATCACTGTTTTTAACGTATACGTCGCCTTCAAAGGGGTCCATTACATCACCGTCACTGTCTGGAATATCTGGATGGTATATACAATAGTGAAGCTTTTCGCCTTTACCCTTTTTAATATTTACGATTAAGCCAAACTCAACATCTACCTCAGCTATTACATTTGTTGTAAATTGCTCTATTTGTGGCAATGCTTTGCTTTCGCTATCCCACTTAGAGTAAATACCGTGACTTTGTAACGTCACTACAGGTTTTGTTTTAGCCATTAAGGTAACCTTTTATATTAGCTATTTTTGCATTAGTTTAACTTTTTGAATTTTTAAAATAAAACACAATCCAATAAAGTTAAATCTCAACTTAGCTTTAATACTTCGTCTATTTACATCATTGCTAATTTGTCATCATTGTTTACACATTATTTGCACAATTGCTGATTATTGTTTGAGTAACTTAATTGTTCAGGTAAGCAGCAATGAAACTACACGCACTTAATAATAATCGAAATAGGGTAAATGCTATAAACCTAAGCACCTTGGCTCTAGTTGTTTCATCGTTAGTTGCTTGCGGAGATGGCGAAGGCATAGTTGATACCTCAACAACTACAGATTCATCACCAACCACCTTAGATAACGGTACAGGTACGAGTAGCTCAACCCAAGGCGTGCTTTGTGAATATAGCTACAGTGAATATAACGAGTCAGTATCAGTACAGGCCACCAGCGCTGCAGATTGGTCATGCACAGGAACTACACGCGACTTAGTAGCTAATGGCATACCTGATCACGAAGTAGGTACATTCCCTAATGCCGATAACCCAAATACTATTTCTGAACAATCAGTAAATGAAAGCTACACACTTGAGCCTGTAGAAACAACACAAGCAACCATGCTTGGTGGCCCTCGTGGAACGATAGGTGTTGTACTTAACGGCATTAAAATAGACGCCGGCACAGGCGGAAGTTGCGATGATTCAGGCACCGATTGTAATTTAGGCGACAACAGCGGTAATTGGAATATAGAAGCTTTAAGCCAAGACACGTTTAGTTTTGGAACAGACGACAACAATGCACACGTACAACCCGATGGCACATACCACTATCACGGTATGCCTGAAGGCTTTGTAGCACTGCGAGGTGGTAATAACACCACTATGACTTTAATAGGCTGGGCAGCAGACGGCTTTCCCATTTATGCACGTTACGGCTATTTAGACTCAAATGATGCAACTTCAGCGCTAACCGTAATGACCGGTAGCTACCAACACATAACATCTGTAAGCGTAAACCGCCCTTCTACCGATATATACCCATTAGGTACATTTGCACAAGATTGGGAATACGTAGCAGGCTCTGGTGATTTAGATGAATGTAATGGCCGCGTTGGCGTAACACCTGAGTTTCCTGATGGGATATACCACTACTACGCAACAGACACTTACCCGTTTTTTCAACGCTGCGTTAAAGGCGAAGTTTAATTAGGAGTAAGTTATGCCTTATATAAAAAATTATCTGTTAAGTGTAACCACATTGGGCTTATTGAGCACATCAACATTAGCAAACGCGCATTTAATGGTTGCAGAGCACGGTACGCTGAATTTTGTTGATAATAACGTGTTTATTGTACTTTCAATCCCTATGTCGGCTTTTAAAGGGATTGATGAAAACAAGGATGGCAAAGTGTCAATAATTGAGTTTAACACTCATAAAAAACTAATAACTAAGCGAGTTAAAAAAAACGTTTATTTAGCGGATCATCAGTATAAATTTACTATTGACGGACTTTTGCTAAACCCAGAAGCGTCACATAAACATAAAAGCAACAACATAGATCAAGTAACCATTACTGGGCGCTACTCTTTGCCTAGTAAACTAACCAAAGTTAACTTTAACGTTAAGCTATTTAGTAACAATGAGCACAAGCAGCATTATCAAATTACAGCGACTAATAAAACGCAAAAGCTAACTCATCAATTTGAGCTATCACCAACGTCGCCCTTTAGTAAGGTGTTTAATAATTAGTAATACTTACCTAAATAATTAAGTGGCAAAGAGTACAAGTTAAACAAATTTGTGCTCTTTTTTATCTTTGTCTTCTTATTTAACACTCTTTAGTGAAGGGTTCTTTCTATAAAGATACAAGCTTGGGATTTTTAGGAAAGTAATGCTCTTGTTGCTGCACACGTAAACTAAACTCACGGGTGTTTTTATATGGCAACTTCATAAAGCCCGCAACACCCACGTCCGTAATATTTACTGCGTATTGCATAAGTTTATTTAGCAAACGTTTAAACTCAACCTCTTTGCTCGAATCGAGTAAGCGGTAGTAATGGTGAATCTTCATTCTGTCCGGCAGTGCTTCAAAAATAATACACCCCGTATGATGAATTTGGTTAAGCTCAAATACGCATTTAATAACTTTTTTAGGTAGCTGTAGTTGCTCATCAGGGTCTTTACCGTCTTCAAAGTATGAATGCGGGCGGGTTATGTCGTTTGCTTTCATGCTTACAACTTCGTATTCAAGCTCTGGTAGGCTATCAAACTTAAATGCACCGGTGCCATCTCGCTCTAACTGAATAGTTTTACGGGCATCAAACAAACAACACTTAAATAACCCTTTTTGATTAATCGCTTGCGCAAGCATCACTGTGTTATTAATCGCATCACTAAACGCATCACCCAATGATTCGTCATGCATAATTAAAGATGATTCAACAAACATTGACTCATCCTTCCAATGAAAACTAAGCCCACCTACTACAGGGTACTTAGCTAATCGGCTTATTGATGCCAAAAATGCTTTTTCGGTATCGCCTGTATCAAACAAAAACTCTTTATAATAGCGGTCAAGTTGCGCGTCGTTTATATCTAGTAATTGTTGATTCTGATCAGCCTGGCGTAAAAATTGTTTTCGTGAGCTATACACAACCGTATCTGGCTGCTCGTCGTTGCCATACCAAAAAGGGATATCTGCTTTTTTTGGTTTTTTAGCAAACTCAGGTAAATACGCTTTCGCCATAGTTGTAATGTTACGCATAAAGTAATCACCAGCACCATCACGTTGAGCTTTACTTTTAGAAAGCATACCGTCAATGACTTTAGCCAGCTCTTTTGGAAGCCCTAAGCTGCTTGCTGGGATAGCTTGTGCACCAAAGCGACATGACTGCGCCGACGCTAGCGCATACAACGTAGCGGCTACACCTTGTTCGTCAAATCGTGGGGATGATTGCTCCCCCGACATTTGCGCTTCACCAATAAAGTACACATCGCCCATACGCGCATTCGTTGTGCTTAAATCGCCCGACATTAAATCCATAAAGTTACTCGCAACAGGATTACCATCACTATCTAACTGTGCATACACAGAGCTGCCCCAATCGACTAACGACAGCGCATCAGTGTTTGCATCCCATACAAGGTTTGAAGGCTTTATATCGCCATGCACTATAGGTTGTGGGCTAATGCCATTTTTATGACTGCGTAAATCAACCAGTACATTACGAAGCCTAACCGCGAGTGCCATTATTTGCGCGGCACTAAAGCGCCCTGTTTTAAGCGATACTTTTTCAAGGTCCTCTCCAATGGCGCGTGCCATCATTAAAATCCCTTGTTTTTTAATACGTTCAAAAGCATAAAAGGTAGGCACTAACGGATTATCAATTTGCGAAAGCATATACGCTTCATCTTCTAGGCGGTCACGCACACTTTGGGCAAGAGTAATACGCGAAAACTTAAATACCCAAGGTAAGCCGTTATCGTCATCTCCTGCAAACACAAAGCCAAAAGCACCCGAGCCAATCATTTCTACATTTTTGTACCCCAGCAGTGTTAACTGCTTAATACAAATGTTAAGCCACTGACGGTGCTTTTTAGCATCGCGGTGCGAAAGCAAATAAACAGATTGCTCTTCGTTAATGTAAAAATTGCGGATTTCTTTGGCTTTCAATACGGGCTCTCTGTCTTGTTAGTGTTATAAAGTCATTTAAAGCACTCGATTATTAGTTTTATGTAATAAGATTACAATAGCGTGCGGCGTAGTTTTTAAGTTACCCATCTTTACTCACCCCTAAATAATTACAAATAACCAACAAATGTTGCATCCAATAAATTATCTAAGCCGTATTTAACATAGCTGCATTAATAACAAATACATTAGATAGGGATTTTAGTCATGAGAACATTAGCAATTTTAGCGCTAGGCACTTTGTATAGTGGTTATAGCTATGCAAACATAGAAAAGTTAACCGTTTATGGTCACAGAGATGGGCTAATTGGTGAGTCAATCAGCGCATCTAGCGGTATTATTGGTCAAGGTGAAATTCAGCAGCGCCCAATGTTAAGAAGCGCCGAAATGTTAGAGTTAATCCCAGGTATGGCGGTCACTCAACATAGCGGCTCTGGTAAAGCTAATCAGTACTTTATTAGGGGGTTTAATTTAGATCACGGCACCGACTTTGCCACCAGCATAGATGGAATGCCAATTAATATGCGCAGCCATGGCCACGGACAAGGTTACACCGACCTAAACTTTATAATCCCTGAGTCTATTTCAACTATTAACTATCAAAAAGGCTCATATAGCGCAACCCAAGGTGACTTTTCAACCGCTGGTAGTGCTCAATTTCAACTTGCTGATAACCTAAAACATCACCAAGTAGAACTCAGCATAGGAGAAGATAATTATAGACGCGCTGTTGTACTGGGATCTACTAACATTGCAACAGGTAAGCTCATTGCAGCGGCAGAATGGCAAGGCTATGACGGCCCATGGGATGATATAAACGAAGATGTAAATAAAAAAAATGCCCTACTGCGCTATGTTGGTAAAGCTTTTGATGGTGACTTATCAATAAGTGCCATGGCGTACGACAATACATGGAATTCAGCAGATCAAATTCCACAGCGCGCTATATCACAAAATTTAATTACTCAATTAGGCTCTCTTGACACCACACTTGGTGGCAGCTCTAGCCGTTATAGTTTATCTAGTAACTGGCAAGGTGAGCATATTAAAGCCAGCATTTATGCCATAAATTACGATTTAACTTTGTATTCAAACTTTAGTTATTTTTTAAATGATCCTATTAATGGCGATCAGTTTAATCAGCAAGATAGCCGAAATATTTATGGAACAGATATAAGCTACCAGTTTGAAACCAAAACATCAGATATAAACATACAACATACCGTAGGTATTGAGCTTCGCCACGACGACATAGATAACGTAGGGCTTTATAACACACAAGCAAGAGAGCGACTTAGTACGGTTAGGCAAGATGAACTAAAGCAAACTAGCTACTCAAGCTTTTGGGAGTCCAAACTTTTACTTACTCCAAAACTTGAAGCAACCGTTGGCGTTAGGTACGACTATTTTGATACAAACGTGACTAGTATTACCGCCGTAAATTCAGGAAAAGCAAAGGATGATTTAGTAAGTTTTAAAGGGAGTTTAAATTACCGTTTTACAAATTTAGTAGCTGCATATGCTAATTGGGGACAATCTTTTCATTCAAATGATGCGCGCGGATCTACTATTAATATTGACCCTGTTACCGGTGAGCAAGCAGAGCAAGTTGACTTATTAGTTAAAAGTGAAGGCGCTGAAATAGGCGTCCGATTTGCTGATGAGCAAAAGTTTAATCTATCAGCTGCACTTTGGTGGCTAACACTCGACTCAGAGCTTTTATTTGTTGGCGATGCGGGTAACACAGAACCAAGTGATGCATCTAAGCGTTACGGATTAGAAATAAGCGCTTATTATTGGATTAACGACAGCTTTAGTATCGACGCAGAAGCATCGTTCACGCATTCTCGTTTAGATATTAATGACAATAATGATTATATAGAAGGTGCTGTTCCGGTTGTTGCAAGTACAGGTTTAAATTGGCACTTAAGTGAGCAATGGCAGTCATCAGTTAGAGTTCGCCATATTGGCAAACGTACATTAACTAGCGATGGTAACGAGCGTTCAGAGCCCTTAACAGTAGTAAATAGCGCAATTAGCTATGAGCAGACTCACTGGAAAGTAAACTTTGAATTACTTAACTTATTTAATAGCACCGACCACGATATAGATTACTATTATGCATCGCGTTTACCTGGCGAATCAGCACAAGGCGTTGAAGACAACCACTTTCATCCAATAGAGCCACGAACAGCTCGATTAAGTGTAAGTTTATTATTTTAGTATTCATTGAGATTTACAGGGGTACTGTATATAAAAACAGTACGGCTGTAAAACATACCCTTAGCCAATAAGTATCTTAGTAATTAATCCGATGCCTCAACAAGCTGGCTGATGTTACTCAACAATGCGAAGTTGATTTATTGAGTTAACAGCAACATGTGTTTGATAGTAATATTTATTGGTTTTTCTGCCTTTACTTAAAAAATCGATAGTTACCCGCTTCGCTTCACCTGTTACTTCAATTGTTTTACCAATAAAAAATGTGTTGGCTGATTGTCCGTATTTTTCTGTGAGTTTAGCAGCTACGTTTGAATCAATTGAAATTGTAATAGCACGTCGATCACGATAGTCAGCTTCGGTATTTAAAAATACGTCACCTTACTGAGAGCCTGTAGTTTTAATATAAAACTTAAATGTACCGCTAACACCTTGTGGCGCGCTCTGCTCCGAAAGAGCTATTAAATTCATATTAGCAGTAGTCCCTTCGCCTAGCGCCGGTAAGTTTTGTACAGAGCTGCAAGCACTAAGTGTTAATACACTTAAAAGAGTAAGGTATTTCAAGATATAACATCCTTTTTTATAAGTAGATGTTAATAGTAACATTTATATATTTTAAGTTTCTATAAAAGAAACAAATTTAGCCCAATCAAGGGCTAAATTTGTTATATTTTAAAAGTATTCGTTATGGGGCATTTCGCTGCGATGGATTTGATTTAAAGCTTTTTAGCATCTGCTCAGGATCTTCAACGCCACTCTGATTTTTAGCCGCTTGCGCCCACCAAACCAATTGCCCAAAAGTACGGTGAAAATAATTAAACCACGATGACTGCTCTTCACCAACTTGCACAGATCCATTATCATTAAATACTTCTTGCGCTTTTGGAACATGGATCATTGCAGATACAGGCAAACAGCCAAGCTCTGATAAAAACGAGCGCATACTAATTGCCGCTCTGAGTCCACCCCACTGCCCAGCAGAGTAAGTAACAATAGCACTGGGCTTATATGAAAATAGTGAGCTACCAAAGTGATTAAGTAAGTCAGCGAGAGCTGGGCTCATACTGTGATTATATTCAGGGCTAACCATTACATATCCATCAGCCGCTTTAATTTTATCAGCTAAAGTATTTAGCATTGAAGGCGCCTTACCTTGAGCATAGGCAAAATGTGGTTTAAAAACTTGATCACTTGGGTAATCAAGTGCATCTATAAGCTCAAACTCATGTTCGGAGAATTGCTCGTTTAAGCACTCCATGCAGGCTTTAGACACTCTCTCACCTAAGCGAGCAGGTTTTGGTGGCGTGCTGTTACGCACTGTCCCTAAAAACACTAAAAACTTCATATGTAATCCTCATATGTATTTGAATAACATCTAAACACTAACACTTTTAGCTTATGTGTATTACACATATCCGTTTTTATTAATTTTGAACACTAATAATTAAATTTAAAACTGCGCTTTAGCAACCACACACTGTTAAAGGTTTTTTATCATGTGCTTATTTTGTCGTTCTCCATACTTTTTGCACATTTAGCCAGTAATATGCCACAGTATAAGTACACCAAAACCTATACTGAAAAGGATACAAGTAATGGGCTCAAATAATTACAGCGCGTTTGCAATCATTATTACCGCAACAGTTTTAACTCTAAGTGGCTGCGACGACTCACCAACTAATAAAAATACTAAGCAAGTTAGTAGCTCCCTTAGTGAAGTACAAAAAACGAATCAAACAATAAATTTATCTATGTTTAAAAAAGGGGCCTTTTTATCTGAGCCTAACATTGTTGATTGCGAAACGGCGCAAGGAACTAAAACTAAGTGTTATGAGTTAATTACATCAGGCGCACCTGCAGGTAGAGAGCCGGGTCCATTTTGCCCGCGCACATCGACCGATGGCGCTGATGTAACTGGCAGTTGGTTTAGTAAAGTAAAGAAGGTACTGGTGATTTAGTTGATTTAACAGGCCAATTTGTCCTAAAGCTTGATGAATACTACGGCGATGAAAAGTGGGTACTTTACGACACTAAAACAAATGAAATTAGATATACAGCTACAAAAGAGTCTTGCGCTGGTGCAGCTCGCCCTGATGTTGAAGAGCAATATAAACAAAATTGTATTGAGTGTGAACTTTCGTATTTAGAAGATAGTTTTTCATTAACGTATTTAATTCCTGTTACACCTATTCCAGCATCTGATACTGGCCGATTAAGAACAGTAGGTATAGCACTAGACGGTACTGAGCTATCAGGGCCTGCTCCAATTAATGCAATTTTAGAGAGCTATACCATTGCGGCATTTGATGATTGTGGTGGCCATATAAATTTACACCAAGGTTATCACTATCACTCTACCACTGGTTGTACTGACTCAGCTGCTACAGAAGGTGGACATGCACCTCTTATAGGTTATGCAATAGACGGTTATGGTATTTATGCAATGCGTGATACAAGCGGTAAAGAAGAGTCACTTGATGAATGCCGAGGTAATACAGATGAAGTAAGGGGTTATCACTACCACGCAGCCAGTCCTAGTGAAAATATGTTTATAGGGTGCCTACATGGAGAATCAGTTAGGCCTGCAGGTGGGCCACCAGGTGATCACAACGGTCCACCGCCAGGAAATGATCCTGAAAAACATTAAAAAGGAGTTGTTATGTTTATAAAAAGTAGTTGTTTAAGCGTGTTTGGTATGGCTTTACTTGCAGCACCCACATTTTTAAATGCTCATGCAGGGCCATTAAATGGTGTTGCAGTTAAAGCCTGCGCAGATAAAGTAAAATCTCAATCATGTAAATACGAAGGCGGCCATAACGATTTATATATTGGCAGCTGCCAGTATATGGCTGATGATTTAATGTGTGTACGAAGCCAGCCGATTCAAAAAATTGATAATGGAATTTCCGCCCCTATAAAAAGCCACACTCACGAAAAAGAAAAGAGTGATTTAAAAACCAACGTTAATAAAGCTATGTAAATTTAGGGCTAATTTTTATTGATAAACTCTTAATAAGCAGCACAACCATTTTATTGTGCTGCTAACTTTTAACGATATAGATAGCTCAGACCAATACCACTCCAAAACACGTTTTTTAAGGTTTGATCACCCACAAAGCGCTCAGCATTTTTATTAATTGCCATGGTGTAGCTAGTATATGCGTATACTTCAAGCTGCTTAATAACTTTATACGACACGTTAGCTGTAAGCTTAAGGTTGTTAATACCATTATGGCCATCACTTACATAACCTGCATTAAACCCTAGCCCCGTTTGAAAATCGATATTAACAGCTTCATTTATCTCGTAGCCTTTATTTATCGTAAGCTCTATAAATGTGCCTTGAGAATCAAACGAATAATATGCGCTGCTAGTGAGCTGAAATTTATCATCGTAAAAATACGAAAAATCTAAGCTAACCTCATTGTCGTGAGCATTAGAGGTATTTTCACGCGATCTTAAATGGTTGTAACCAATAAACATATTAACGGTATTAAATAACTGAGTTGCATAAATAGCATTTAAGTTAAACTCGGTATAATCGCTATCAACACCCGTTGCAACCCACGGAATAATAGCTATTTCATTATAATTGAATTCAGTTGCGATTGAGGCAATACCTTTACCCGCTAAATTGTCACGGCCCTCACTTACATATCGACTTTCCCAAAGTGGATGCACATGAAAATCAAAACCGTCATCAACATAAGCTGTACTTGCCTCATCTAGCTTAATATTTCCGCCAACACCTAATTCAGGCTCAAGTGCATGAACGTCTTGGGCCTGCACTTTAGCTAAAAGAGATGCACAAATAAGAGCTGCAAGCAAAGTACTCAATAACGTTTTATTCATTTATAGATACCTAAAGCCAAAATATATGCGCGTAAAAAATAGTCGCACATAGTATTTCGCAATATAAAAATAAGCTATCAGTATTTAATAATTTGAATTTAAAAGATCAGGAAATCTAGCATTCATACATTTTTTATTCGCCACAATTTAAGGGTACCAAATAAGTAAAATGACCCATAAATGCAGCAGATTATCGAGCTTATAATCCAAAATTGAATAGAATTCTGATGAACGATTTGGCTTGAAGTTAAAAAAGGAATGATTAAACCCGCAATACCTCGTATTAAATACACTGCGGTTATTAATACGAGTGCAGTTTTTAAAAATGGAAGTTTTAAAATGGCGCCTGCACCAGAGAGCGCATAAAAGCCCCAAATAGCAATAATAACTGAAATAGCTAAAGTTACATAAGTAGGATACATACTGCCCTGCTCTGCCATTTGAGCCATTTGCTCACCAGCACCCAAAAGGCGATACCAATCAGGCCCTCCAAAAACACAGGCTACATGTAAAAGTGATGCTATAAAGCTTAAAATGCCTGCTGTAAATAATGTATTATTATTCATGTAATTATAATTTAATGACTCATGTAGGCAACAAAGCCAATTAATAGCACGTAAAAGCTAAACCCGAGCACACAAATTAAATAAACATTTTTAGCTTTATTCGCCTTAAACGATACGTAATCGGTAATATCGCTTTTAAACTTACCAAAGGTGACTATTTTTAAAATAGTACAACCTGTTGAGTAAATAAAAAAACCTAAAATAGTCTCTACCATTAACCAAATAAACAGATCAAATGCAAAACTCATAACGTTCATCCAATAAACACTGTAAAAATAGCCTATCAAATATTTATTAGATTACAAACCTATTACCATCATTAAGGTGTAACAGTAAATTTCGTTAAACCTATTAACTGACCTGATTCGGTGACTACTTTTACTTGCCACTTACCAACAGAGTCTTTAGGAAAGTTTACTTTGTGTGTCCACGCTCTATAACCTAGTTCTCTCCCACCGTTTATATTTAACGTGATCCGATCAACTTCCTTTTTATTATGAAGCCACACATGAAATATTTTTTCATTTAAGCCTCTTGGTGCTTTAACAGCGGTCCAACTATATAAACCTTGATGATGCAGTGTATAGGAGTCTAACTGTTTAATACTCCCTACTGGCTTTTTATGTTGTAAATCAACTTCATGAGCTAACGTAATATCGGTTAAGCGCAGCGCAGCAGGAGGCACATAGCTTCTTAACTGCCACACAGCAGTGCTCAAAGCACATAAAATCAATACAAGAATAGGAAAACGCCACCAGCGTGCATTAGGCATTAAATTGTTTAAACTCGGTAGAGTAACCACTACAGCCGTTACAAGGGCTGCAGCTAAACTTTGGCTCGTTGTAAGGTTTAACAAAATAGGTAAGGTAACAAGTAAAACAACGAATAAAGCAAAGTTATGAAACACACTAAATAACGTTCGGTTTTTAGCAAGCTTCTTATAATAAAAGGGGTCGATCACCGATATAACCGCACATAACACAATGAGGGAGGTAAAAAATGCTTGAGGATGGTCCCACTGCGTAACCGCTAAAAAAAACGGCAAAGCAAAAAATAGGCTTTCTTGTTGCACCATTTGTAGAGCAAAACGCATTACATTAGGAGATACAGCCACACCAAATTTTTCTTCTACTTTGTCACGCAGCCAATTATCAATAATTAGCCACAACCAACTAATAAGTAAAAATATCGCAATAACTTGCGAAAAAGACTCTTTTCTATCTACAAGTGCAAAGCTGGCAACGCCCGACAAAAACGCCAACACAGCCAATAATCCAGGCCGCTTTTGCATCGCGCTTATAAATTTAGAGATTATATTTTTACAGTAATCCATGTATGAGTGTTTCCGTACGGGTACGTACTTTATTATTTTTATTCAGAGTATGATTAGTTTAACCAAGTTTAAATGAACAACAGATAGACGGATGGATTTAAACGCGCCATTTAACAGTACATCAAACTAACCATTTTTAATTAAATAAAAGCTCGGCATAGCGCGTCATTGGTACGTTTATTAATTTTTGTAACGCGTAAGCTTTAGCAAGTAATTCATCCTCACTAAGTACTGGCATTTTATTGTTAAAAGCAAAAACAATTTTATTGCCGCCTTCAATAATAAAACTAAAAATCTGTCCTGCAAATTCTTTATCAAGTAGTTGATCGAACGTTTCTCTTTGCCCAACTTTGGTATGGCAAATATTAAGTACTAAAACACCATCAAAAGTGAGCGCATTTTTACAATCACGTAAGTAGGATGATTGCACCTGATCTGATTCCATCCCTTCTGAGCTATATAAATCAGAAAAAATAACATCCGTTTTTATCTGCGTTTTTTTCATGTAGTTTGCCGCATCATCAATGTGAATAAACAAACGTTCTGACACAGGCAGTTCAAAATATTTTATAGCCATATCAGCCACGGCTTTACGGTATTCAACGGTATGTATAGTTAGTGCAGGAAACGCATGATAAAGACTTTTTGCTATAGAGCCCGCCCCAAGTCCCATTATCATCGCGGTTTTTAAATTTGGTATAAAAAAAAGCGCAGCCATCATAGCTTGCGTATAAGCTAAGCTTAACCCGTTAATATTATTTAACTTAATACAGCTTTGATAAATTTTTCCGTCAAAGCTGAGAATAAGATTCTTTTTTGTTTGATATACATAAACAGGGCCATGCTCATCAATAGTTGATGCAATACAAGTGCCTTTGATATCCACGAATACTCAATAGGTGAGGTGATGAAAAACGAGTATAACTTACTTAACGTACTGCCATGGCTATTAATATGATTTATAGCCTTTTATTAATTTACAGGCATTTATATACGTACTCAGAAAAGTCGGTTTATCTTTTGAGATTAGATTAGCTAAGGTATCTACTTATATAGCTAGCTGGAACTTACCCGTGACGACATTTATTATAAACAGCGATGTAATATGCTAAAAACAAACTAATACACTGATATAGCTACAAAAAAACTCTTTGAATATTCCTCATGTTTAACATGAATAAAGTACACATCAACACAAAGGAAGTCTAAACGGCTAAACATCCATCCTTTATTTTTATCGATTTATGCCTTTTTTTCGCCAATTACTACGTAATCGCATCTAACAATAATGTGTAATGAATATGACTCATGTTTTATGTGAAATTAAACCGTTTTTCTTCATATGCCAATCCACGTATAAATTACTCATCCCTTAGCGCTAAACACTATTACTAACAACTTAAAGCCGCTGAATACCTAAACCAGTTAAGCCAGCTAAGTAAGTTGCAAGGCTAATAAAGCGCAGAGCATCAATCAGGTCTAAATTATAAAATTGGATATAAACACGATGAAAAAAGATTTTACATTTAATATTAAGAGCGTTTCACTCGACGAAAATTATCATCCATCAACTAATACGCGTATCACAACCAACTTTGCTAATTTAGCCAGAGGTGAATACCGCAAAGCAAACTTGCGTAACGCCTTAAACATGATTAACAACCGTTTTAATGCCCTAGCCCACTGGGATAACACCAAAGGTGAGCGTTATGCTGTAGAGCTTGAAATTGTCTCTGTTGAGATAGGTATTGAAGACGGCGGCGAAAGCTTCCCCTCTATCGAAATATTAAAAACAAATATTGTTGACCATAAAACTAATAAGCGCATTGAAGGCATTGTAGGAAACAATTTTTCATCGTATGTGCGCGACTACGACTTTAGCGTACTCCTACAAGAGCACAATAAAGGCAAGCCTCAATTTAGTATTCCTGATGACTTTGGAGTTTTACATGGCAAGCTATTTCAGTCATTCGTAAATTCGGATACATACAAACAAAACTTTAAAAAACCACCGGTTATATGCCTAAGTGTGTCAGATAACAAAACCTACAACCGCACTGAAAACCAACACCCGGTACTTGGCGTTGAATACGAACCAAATGAATCGTCTTTAACCGAGCAATACTTCAAAAAAATGGGCTTACGGGTACGTTATTTTATGCCACCAAATAGTGCCGCGCCTTTAGCATTGTTTTTCTTTGGTGATTTACTTAATGATTACAGCAATCTTGAGCTTATAAGCACCATTAGTACGATGGAAACGTTCCAAAAAATCTACAGACCAGAGATTTATAATGCCAACGCAACAGCGGGTAAATCATATAAACCAAACTTAAAAAACTTGGATCACTCACTAACGCAAATTGTGTATGACCGAGAAGAGCGGGGCAAGTTAGCCAGTGAGCAAGGCAAGTTTGCACAAGAGCATTTTATCAAGCCGTACCAAACGGTCCTTGAGCAATTCTCTACTAGCTATCTGTCATAACAACTAATGGTAACAACCAGTAATAACGCGCTTAACGCTACGTTTAATAATTAACTAAAATATACGGCATTATTTATTATGAAAAAATTACTACCGACATCTACTGCTGGCAGTTTACCTAAGCCTTTATGGCTTGCAGAGCCAGAAACACTTTGGTCACCTTGGAAATTACAAGGTGATGAATTAACTCAAGGCAAACACGACGCTCTTCGATTGTCATTATTCGACCAACAACAAGCAGGCATTGATATTGTTAGCGATGGTGAGCAAACAAGGCAACACTTTGTAACTACATTTATAGAGCACCTAAATGGCGTTGACTTTGAAAAACGTAAAACAGTAAAAATTCGTGACCGATACGACGCAAGTGTACCCACCGTTGTGGGCCCTGTCAGCCGTCAAAAGTCTGTGTTTGTTGAAGACGCTAAATTTTTACGCAAGCAAACCAAGCAACCAATAAAATGGGCATTGCCAGGCCCAATGACAATGATAGACACGCTTTACGACGATCATTATAAAAGCCGCGAAAAACTAGCGTGGGAATTTGCCATAATTCTAAATCAAGAAGCAAAAGAGTTAGAAGCCGCAGGCGTTAATATTATTCAATTTGACGAGCCCGCGTTTAATGTATTTTTTGATGAAGTAAACGACTGGGGAATTGCCTGTTTAGAGCGCGCAATTGAAGGGCTTAAATGCGAAACAGCCGTGCATATTTGCTATGGCTACGGCATTAAAGCCAATACAGATTGGAAAAAAACACTAGGAAGTGAATGGCGACAGTACGAAGAAGCATTCCCTAAACTTCAGCAATCTAAAATCGATATTATTTCACTAGAGTGCCATAACTCGCATGTACCAATGGATTTACTAGAACTCATTCGCGGTAAAAAAGTAATGGTAGGCGCAATTGATGTAGCAAATCATACTATCGAAACGCCAGAAGAAGTAGCTAATACGCTACGTAAAGCACTGCAATTTGTAGATGCCGACAAACTCTACCCGTGTACAAACTGCGGCATGGCTCCACTACCTCACCATATAGCCAGAGGTAAACTAAATGCCTTGAGCGCTGGGGCTGAAATTATAAGAAAAGAACTAAATAAGTAAAATAGGGTTTAAATCTACATACGCCCTAAGATGAATCAACTTACCTAACGGCATTGAAAAGTAAGAGATCACCACTGTTAAAGCTTGCGGTGGGAAGTGAGCTTTAGAGCTTGCTGTCCACCTCAGAGGTGTTGTTAGGTATACACTGCTCGAAAGAGAACAATACCTGTAATTATGATCAAAGAACAATATATAAACTGCTCAGCTAAGTATATCAATAATCTACTTTTTACAGAACACTTAAACATATAAGACTCTTTGTAAATTAAGCCATAAATTAGCAATATAAACCATGCTAAAAAGAATATAGATATTAATACGAGTTTTGCAAACGGCTGAATTAGGATATCACTAATTGCCAACCCACAAAGTAAGAATACAACGATTAAGAAAGTAGACTCAAAAATAGTTTTGAATTTTTCTTTAAGGATCAACACCAGACTCAATACTTCCTTGTATACCTAACAAGCCTATAGATTAACTCGTTTTTTATTTGTTTTTTTTCTCACCATACTGAGCTACTGTTCATATATTGTAAATTTTAGTTTTCATCTTGTAATTCTAGGTCTGTTATCGTTACGGATGTCTCACCGTAATTCTTAGCTCTTACTCTCATTAACTCCTTTAACCTGGTTATTTCTCTAGCTGAAAGTCTGAACTTTCCACCTGTGTTCGCGTCTTTAGTGACTTTATCGGTCAACGCATAATTTCTTGACATTCCTATTGATGCTGCTGAGTTAGTAGACATGCCCCCACCAAAGACTCTTTTACTTCCAAATAGATCAGCAATTGCCCAATTATTTATAATGGGTTCAATTTTATCCGACTTATTTATTATTTCTTGGGTTGTTTTATCAGCAAATTGCAACAGATGAAGTTTGAGGTCATTGCTAAAATTAGGAAAATAATCAGCATTTCTCGCATAATAACTTGAGACCTCTAAACTATTTAGAGAATCAATTTTTGTACCTCTATTCGAATTGACAAAATCTGTTGCATTATTTTTTAATAGCTTATATACATTTTTACCTGAAAAGGCTTTTTTATTGATATTTGGGCTGCCGATATACCCTTGATATAATCCATAAATAATTAAAGGTTCTTTACTATAGTTTTTATCTAAAATCCCATACTGTATGTCACTGAGACTCAACTGAAGACTACCAATATTCACTAGCTTTTTATCCAATAGTGAGTCAGGACCAGTTAATATTTTTTCTAAACTAACTATTGGATACCGCTTAACAATTTCGTTAATTAAAGTAATGTTATAAAGATTAAGCCAATAGGCCAATTGCTCTTGTTTTGAATATAAATTAAGGTTGTTTTTCTCGGGCAATGATTCTAAATATTTTTTAACATCATTGACTAAACTTTTTTGTTTAGGAGATTTTATCAACTCATATGTGAATCTGTTACTTTCATTATGGGTAGCACTGGGGAAAACATTTCTTAACCTAGTACCTATCGGAGGTTTGTCAAGTTTAGCATTTATTCTTCTGGATGGCCCCATATCAAGAACATTCGATTCTAATAATATGTTCACAGGTTCAAAGTTTATTGTTAACTTAGATTTAGGTGAATAACCGCTAAATTGAGGGTAGGCTTTATCCTCAGCATGAAGATATTTTGGGGCGCTTAAAAGCAACAACAAACAACTAAACTTGATCAATAAACTAACTAATTTAAATAAACTCATAAAAAATCCTTATTTTGAGTAGAATAGCCCACATTCTTCATGAGCAACATAACGAATCTGTAGATTAACTCGTTTTTTATTTATTTTTATTGATAAACAAACCATAGCTGAGTTCCTATTTTCGTTCAATTGATTACTGTAATTTTACGCAGAATATAAAAAAGTGTTTGATATTGTTTTAATTGGCGTTTTGGAAGGGGTTGCGGCTGGTTGAGTAGCTTTAATTTAGGGTAAAAGGGCCTCCCTTTCTTAATTTATCGTCTTTTGCAACTTTTCTATTTTATGAACAAGGCAATACAGTTGCCGCAGTGTAAAGTAAAGGCATTCACTTTTTTTTGACCCCGTAAGGTCAATTTATTCATGCCTTTATTCACTGTAATATTCCGCTTTTTATTTAAAGGAAAGCGGGCTCTATACAGCCGAGTCGTTTGCCATTCTTTAATAAACAGCTATCGTAGCCCGATTGGGCTGTCTATTTTTACTTTCATTTTGTCTACATAGCTCAGCTTTTTGCGTGATTCATTATTTATAATAATGCACTCTTCATACTGTTTTTGTTGGCTTTTTTCCTAATGATTAGGATAGGTGTCATCCTAATCATTATTTTCCTCAAAGTGATGAGGAGGTGTCCACTAAAACGGGTCAGGAGCATTGTCCTTGTTTAACAGCTTGTTATAACTAATTACCACTTCTAAGCTGTTCTTTTAAGTTAAGGTTTTCATTTTTCAATATTTCAACTTGCTGCTTGTAAGATGCAACTTCACTCTTTAAGCTAGAAACATCAGACTGTATCTCATCTAGTTTTTCTACAATTTCTATGGAACGTGCATTCCCCAAAAAGAGAACAATTAACGCTATTACGAATAACGTGCCACCAGTTAACTTTACTTTTGATTCCATCCACTACAGCTCCTTTGATTATAACAATTTTGTCTACGACATTTGTCGTTTTATAAACCGACAAATGTCCATATATTACAGTGCATTTATCTTAATCATCAAATAAACACCTGTAAACAATTAGTTAACTGGAAATTATTTTTAATCAATGCACAAATACACGAAATGGTGGAGATCAGTAATATTGGACAAAACAACAATTACTGTCTATATATACAGTTAACTTTTACTAGAGATTCATATCATGAAATCATCTTTTTTAACTATGATAGCCGAACAAATGTATCTAAAGCGTTATGCTAAAAGTACTATTAAAGCGTATTTATACTGGATAGCTTCGTTTATTCGATTTAACTCTATGAGGCACCCAACAACGATGGGAGATAATGAAGTCGAACTTTTTTTAGCTTTTTTAAACTCGTTTAGTCAACCAACAAAATGTTGCTCCTAACACTCAAACACAAGCCTTAAATGCGTTGAGCTTTTTATTTAAAGAAGTGATTAAAAAGCCATTCTCATTAGGTTTTATTAAGAGCAAACGAGCAACTAATTTCACAACAAATTTCCAACGCCGTTATCAGTCCTTTTCAAGATTATAAACTCCCCGATTTAAAACAAAAAAGCATAACCCAAAGAGCTATGCTTTTAATCAACCTTAATCCAGTTCGGTTTACAAACGAATGCCGCCGTCTATTTCAACCACGCGGCCGGTAAAAAAGTCGTTTTCGATTATGTATTGTGCAGTATGCGCAATTTCGTCGCTTTCCCCTAAGCGCCCTACTGGCGTTACCGCGAGCATACGTTGTTTGGCTTCTGGCTTCATGGCGTCGGTCATGGCGGTACTTATTACACCTGGTGCAATAGCGCCTACACGTATACCAAATCGACCAAGTTCTTTAGCCCATGTGGTGGTAAGTGCCACTACGCCTGCTTTTGATGCCGCGTAGTTTGTTTGGCCTATGTTACCTGCGCGCGCTACGCTCGACATATTAACTATAACGCCGCCTTTACCAGATTCAATCATGTGGCTTGCAGCTTCCCGCCCGGCTAAAAACACACCTGTTAGGTTTACATCAATCACTGATTGAAATTGCTCAAGAGACATTTTTTTAACGACTTTGCCGTCTTTAGCCTTTATAAACATGCCGTCGCGTAAAATACCGGCGTTGTTTATTAGCACACCAATGTGGCCAAAATCGCTATTAATGGTATTAAATACGTTTTCTACTTCGCTCTCATTTGTTACGTTTGCGGCATAACCTTTAATATTGCTAGTTACACCTTCAAGCTGCGTTAATTGCTCGCATGCGTTGTTTAATAAGTCTTGCGCCATATCTATTAAAGCAATGTTGGCACCCATAAGTGCAAACTTTTGCGCCATTGCAAAGCCTAAACCTTGTGCGCCACCGGTTATTACTACCGTGTTATTTTTAATTTCCACGCGTTGCTCCTACTTAGAAAACAGTTTAAAAATGGCACTAAAGTCATCACTACCCGCACCTTGGTGCTGTAGCATAGTGTATAAATTTTTAGCCATTGAACCCATTGGGGTTGATGAATTACTTTGCTGCGCGGCTTCCATGGCAAGTCCTAGGTCTTTAGCCATTAAATCAACCATAAAGCCTGGTTTGTAATCGTTACTAGCCGGTGCGGTATCCATTACACCTGGGCAAGGATTGTAAAGCTCAAGCGTCCAGTTACGGCCAGAGCTTGCAGTCATAATGTCGCTAAGTACTTTAGGATCGAGGCCGTTATTTATACCCATTTGCAGTGCTTCGCTGGTGCCTGCCATTAAAATGCTAAGTAGCATGTTATTACATATTTTTGCTACTTGCCCTGCGCCAATATCGCCTGCATGAAATATGTTTTTGCCCATATCACTAAGCACTGTATTTGCTTTATTAAACGCTGCTTTTTCGCCACCTACAATAAAGGTAAGAGTGCCAGCAGTTGCGCCTGCAACGCCGCCCGATACCGGTGCATCTACAAAGCTAATACTCTGCTCGCCAAGTGCGCTGCCTACAGTGCGTGCTGATTCTGCATCTATTGTTGAGCAATCAATTACTAATGTATTTTTGCTCAGCACGTTAATTAAACCGCTGTCGCCGTTATTACCCAAGTATAGGGATTTAACATGTTTGCCCGCAGGTAACATGCTAATAAGTACGTCAGCATTTGTTGCGCACTGCTTTGCATCAACTGCGGCTTTTGCGCCTTTGCTTGCAAGTTCATTTACGACCGACTGGTTTAAATCGAACACGCTCACAGTATGTCCAGCTTTAATTAAGTTAGCCGCCATTGGGCCGCCCATATTGCCTAAGCCGATAAAACCGATATTGAGTTTAGTCATCGTCTTTCCTTTATTTGTGTATTGGCGTGTCTAAGCCATTAAGTGGGTGGTTTTCGCCAAAACGATTAACAAAAAAGCTGTCTATTATTGTTTGTGGTACATCACTTAATGTTTTGTATTGCCAATTAGGTGCGCCGTCTTTATCTATTAATAGCGCCCTTACACCTTCTTGAAACTCGCCTACTTCGCCAGCACGAACCGACATACCCAGCTCCATTTTAAAACACGCTAATAAGCTTTTGCCTTTACTTGTTTTTAATTGCTCACTAACGAGTGCGCAACTTAGTGGGCATCCGTGTTTAAGTGACTTTTGGGCGCGTTGTAGCCATTTATCGTCAGTAGCTAGCCCTAAAATATAATCAACTTGCTCCTGCAAGGTTGTAAATTCACCCAGCTTTTGAATCGTTTTTAAATTAGCTTTTATATTGCCTTTTGGCATACGCGCAGATTGGTTGTCTAAATCGGTTAATAACTTAGTTAAACGCTCATGATTTAAACTTGCGGTTTTGCCCCACTTTGCAGTTAAAATTTGCGTAAGCATGGAATCATATTTAGTGCTGTCGATAAAGTGATCGGCAAGTGATACAGAACGCGCGTCGTCGCAGTTAATTGATGCCGACGTTAACCCTAAAAATAGCCCCACGTTTTGTGGCATTTTATGTAAAAAGTAACTGCCGCCTACATCTGGGTATAAACCTATGGTTTGCTCTGGCATGGCAATGCGAGATGTTTCGGTTACGACGCGATGGCTAGCACCGGCCATTAACCCTAAACCGCCGCCCATCACTATACCGTTACCCCAAACAAGGATTGGTTTATCAAAGGTATGAATAAGGTAATCAAGCTTGTACTCAAGCGTAAAAAACTCTTCAACTAAGCTTGTTGGTTTACCTTGCGCCATTGCATGATGAAGGCTTACAACATCGCCGCCTGCACAAAATGCTTTATCGCCTGCGCCTTTTAACAACACCATTGCAATAGCATCATCGTCTTGCCAAGCTCGCAATTGCGGCTCAAGTAATTTGATCATCTCAAAATTAAGTGCATTTAAGGCTTTTGGCGCATTGAGTGTAATAAGCCCAATTAAACTGCCGTTTTCTGCGGTTGCGGTTTCAAATACCACGGGCTCATCGGCGCTATTTAATAATGTTAAAGCACTCATTAGCCATTTACCCAGTTAGCGCGGCGTTTTTCTAAAAAGGCATTTACGCCCTCTTGTTGATCTTCGGTATCAAATAAACCAACAAATAACTCGCGCTCAAGAGGCAATACACTTGCCATTGGTTGATGGCGCCCTTTTTGAATCAATGTTTTACACGCAGCTACCGAGCTAGGGCTTTGATCGGCTACTTGGTTGGCCAGTTTTAATGCGGCCGCAAAGCTTTCACCCTGTGGAACTACTTCTTCTACTAAGCCAATTTGCAGAGCTTTATCAGCTTTTAGGCGCTCGCCGCATAAAATCATGCGTTTTGCCCAGCCTTCGCCAACTAGCCATGCTAAATTTTGTGTGCCACCCGCACACGGTAACAACCCAACTTTAGCCTCAGGGAGCGCCATTTGTGCTTGCTCTTCCGCTATACGTACGTCGCACGCAAGGGCAACTTCTAGCCCGCCACCCATTGCATAGCCGTTAATGGCTGCAACCGACACGCCTCTAAAATTAGTAAGCGCTTCAAACGCTTCACCAAATACACGCGACATATCGGCGGCTACGCCTTTATCGCCACCAGCAAATACGTTTAGGTCGGCACCCGCGCTAAAAAACTTCTCGCCTTCACCAGTCAGTACTAATGCATAAATATTTTTATTGTTATTAAGCGCGTTAACGGTATTTTTTAAATCAACTAGGGTGTCTTTTGTCCAGGTGTTTGCTGGCGGGTTAGACATAGTTAAAATAGCAACATGACCTTCGGTTGTAAGTTCAATACTCGGATTAGATTTAGATTCTGACATACATTGCTCCTTATAAAACGTCGCTTGCAGACTCAGCCAAAATACGGCGCGCTATAATCACACGCATAATTTCGTTAGTGCCCTCTAAAATTTGATGAACGCGTACATCACGTACATGGCGCTCAAGCGGGTATTCTTTTATGTAACCGTAACCACCATGAATTTGCAGTGCGTCGTTACACACAGTAAAGCCAACATCGGTAGCAAAGCGTTTAGCCATGGCGCAGTAAGTGGTTTTTTCAACGTCGTTATTATCAAGTTTAAATGCAGCAAGCCTTACCATTTGGCGCGCAGCTACAAGTTCGGTGTTCATATCGGCAATTTTAAATTGCAATGCTTGAAACGCAGCCAATGGTTTACCAAATTGTGTACGTTCTTTTAAATATTCACGGGCTGTATTAAGCGCCGCTTGCGCTGTACCAATTGAACATGTGGCAATGTTAATTCGGCCGCCATCAAGGCCTTGCATCGCAAATTTAAAGCCTTCGCCTTCTGCGCCTAACAAGTTATGCGCAGGAATGCGTACATCTTCAAAGCTAATTAGGCGTGTTGGTTGTGCGTTCCAACCCATTTTTTCTTCAGCTTTGCCGTATTCAACGCCTTTTGCGTCGGCAGGCACTACAAATGCCGAAATACCCGCAGCGCCTTCGCCGCCTGTACGTGCCATTACCACTAATACTTCGGTTTCGCCAGCGCCCGATATAAACATTTTTGAGCCGTTAATAACGTACTCATCACCCTCAAGCACTGCTTTAGTTTTAAGTGATGCGGCGTCTGAGCCCGAGCCTGGCTCTGTTAAACAGTAAGAGGCAAGTAACTCGCCCATAACTAATTGCTCTACGTATTTGTCTTTAGCGGCATCGGTACCAAAACTTGCTACCATCCAGGTGGCCATATTATGAATGGTCAACATGGCCGTTGTTGCGGTACAACCCATAGCAAGTTGTTCAAAAATAATGCTCGAATCTAAACGTGATAAACCAAGGCCGCCTGCTTCCTCTGGCGTGTATAAACCACAAAAACCAAGCTCGCCCGCAGCTTTAATCGTGTCTTTAGGAAAGATATGTTCGCGATCCCATTTTGCGGCATGGGGCGCAAGTTCTGACTCGGCAAATTGACGTGCAGTTTGTGCAAAGGCTTGTTGATCTTCAGATAAGTTAAAGTCCATGGTAGACCTCTTTAATTGTGTTAGTTGTGTTGTTAGCGTTTCCCGTTACAGGGATAGTTTGTGACGAGCGGCGAAGGCTTATGTGTGTGTTGTGTGTGAAGTAGCCTTCGCGCCCATCTTTTTTATTATTAGTTATTCGTTTTAATCATGATTACTTTAAGTTAATACTCATGTTTGGACCCGACGCAATGTCGTCTTCAAACCAACGTGAGGTAATCGTTTTAGTTTCTGTGTAAAAACGAATACCTTGTTTACCGTACGTGTGAGTATCGCCGTAAAACGAGCCTTTCCATCCGGTGAACGAAAAGAACGGAAGTGGCACCGGAATTGGCACATTAATACCTACTTGGCCTACTTCAATTTCGTGTTGGAATTTACGAGCCACTGCGCCGCTTGAGGTAAATAATGAGGTGCCGTTACCGTAAGGGCTGTCGTTAATAAGGGCGATTGCCTCTTCAAGCGTGTCTACAAACATACACGCTAGTACTGGACCAAATATTTCTTCTTTGTATAAATCCATCTCTTTGGTTACATCGGTAAATAACGTTGGGCCAACCCAGTTACCTTGCTCATACCCTTCAACCGTAAAGTCAGAACCATCAATTAAACAGGTAGCGCCTTGCTCTTTACCACCAGCAATGAGTGATAAAATACGTGCCTTTGCTGCTTTTGATGTTTGTGGACCGTATGCCGCGTTTGCATCATCCCACACGCCTGGGCGTACATTTTCAAAGCCTGCTTTTATTTCATCTACCCACTGACTTGCTTGACCTACAAACACAGCAACCGAAATACCCATACAGCGCTGGCCAGCAGCACCGACAGATGCGCCTACTAAGTTGTTTACAACGTGCGATTTACTTGCATCAGGCATAATAACCATGTGGTTTTTAGCGCCAACACAGGCTTGCACACGTTTAAGGTTTTGCGTGCCTTTAGAATAAATATAAGCACCTACACCACACGAGCCAACAAACGAAATAGCGCGTACTGCTTTGTCTTCTAGTAAGCGGTCTACTTGTGGTTTTGTACCGTGAACAACTTGTAATACGCCTTTTGGTGCACCAGCTTCAATAAATAGCTCTGCTAAACGCATTGGTGTAAGTGGATCTTGCTCAGACGGTTTTAAAATAAAGGTGTTACCACACACAATAGCCAGCGGAAACATCCAAAGTGGGATCATTGCAGGGAAGTTAAACGGGGTAACACCTGCACATACGCCAAGTGGCTGCATGTAAGAATACGTATCGATTTTACGCGCTACGTTTTCCATTGTTTCACCCATCATTAATGATGGAGCGTTAGCGGCTTGTTCTACTACTTCAATACCACGCCAAACATCGCCTTTTGCATCTTCAAATGTTTTACCCAATTCGTGGCAAATAATGGTAGCAAGCTCATCATGGTGTTCTTTTAATAGCGCAGCGTACTTCATCATAATGCGAGCACGTTCAGTAATGGGTACGTCTTTCCATGTTTTAAACGTCTCTGAGGCTGAGGCAATTGCCGCGTCCATTTCTGACTCTGTGGTACATGGCACTTGTGCAAGTACTTCTTGATTTGCTGGGTTTATAACATCGATAAGCTCTTTTGACGCTGATTGAATAAATTCGCCATTAATAAGTAGTGGAACTTGGTGCATGATTAAATCCTAGTGTGTGAGTTGTGTGTTCTCTTTTGAAATTGGTAGCGCCGCTTTATTAGTATTATTAGTGCAGCGCTTTTATAGTTATTAATTTAGGTATTCGTTTAACTCTTCATGTTGCTGTTAAATACCTAATTAGTAAGCTTCTACAGCCATAGCAACCGCTTCACCGCCACCAATACATAAAGACGCAATGCCTTTTTTAAGGCCTCGGTTTTTAAGAGCATGAATAAGCGTTACTAAAATACGCGCGCCGCTTGCACCAATTGGGTGGCCAAGTGCACATGCACCGCCATTAACGTTTACTTTGCTTTCATCAAGTTTTAACTCGTTAATAGCCAGCATGGTTACCATGGCAAATGCTTCGTTAATTTCCCAAAGATCAACATCGTTTACAGCCCAACCTGCTTTTTCAAGCACGCTGTTCATAGCCCCTACTGGCGCTACTGTAAATTCACTTGGTTTTTGAGAATGCGTGCTGTGCGCTACAATTTTACAAAGCGGTGTTAAGCCCTGCTCTTTTGCTTTTGATTCGCTCATTAATATAAGCGCTGCGCCACCGTCTGAAATTGACGATGAATTAGCCGCTGTAATAGTGCCGTCTTTTTTAAAAGCTGCACGTAAGGTGGGGATTTTTTCTGGACGGGCGTTACCTGGTTGCTCATCAATCGATACTGTTACATCGCCTTTGCGTGTTTGCATTGTATGGGGTGCAACTTCGTTATCAAAGCTACCATTGTGTATTGCTGCTTTTGCTTTACTTAATGAGCCTAATGCAAACGCATCCATTTGCTCGCGGCCAATGCCGTATTCATCGGCGGTGTCTTGTGCAAAACAACCCATTGCTTTGTTGTCGTAAGCATCTTCAAGGCCATCGCTCATCATGTGATCTTTTATTTCGCCATGTCCCATGCGCATACCGCCACGCGCTTTTGGTATAAAGTACGGTGCATTTGTCATGCTCTCCATGCCACCAGCAATAGCAGATTGAATTGAGCCCGCTTTAATTAAATCGTTTGCAAGCATGGCTGCTTTTAAACCAGAGCCACATACTTTGTTAATTGTTGTAGCGCCAGTGCTAAGTGCAAGGCCTGCTTTTAACATTGCTTGGCGTGCAGGTGCTTGCCCAAGGCCTGCTGGTAATACACAGCCCATAATTACTTCGTCTATTGCATCATTAGCTAAACCAGTTTGTGTGAGTACACTTGCAATGGCGGTAGCGCCAAGCTCGGTAGACTGCGCATCACTTAACGCTCCCATAAAACCACCCATTGGGGTGCGTTTTGCTGCTACAATTACCACTGATTCTAAAGTCATAACTAACTCCATTGTATTTATATGCAAATAGTTGTTAGTATATTTGCTCTATTAATTTAGTATTCATTTATTATTTAATACCCTTACACAATACTAACGTTTACGCCAACGTCAACTAAAAACAGCTTAATTTTTAGTTTTATAAGTGTAAGGATTATTTTCCATCGGTTGGACTACACTGATAAAATAAAAATAACCCATTGAATATTAATAATATAAATCAATACCTCGCTTAAACATCCCTTTATAAATAGTTTCAAACCACACCAAGCTTTACCTTTACGTAAACTTCACTTATATTGGAGTTATTCGAATGAGGTAAATACAATTATGAAACCAGATAATCAAACAAACTTTGCAAGCTCAGCCAAAATGCCGGCCAGTAATGAACAAACATTTAGCATTAGCGAACTCGCTAAAGAATTTGACATTACAACCCGCTCTATTCGCTTTTACGAAGACCAAGGGTTAATAACGCCAGAACGTAATGGTCAAACCCGTATTTATTCAAAACGCGATAAAGTGCGTTTAAAACTAATATTACGTGGTAAGCGCCTTGGCTTTACATTGGCCGAAACCGGTCGTTTGTTTGAACTGTACGACGCAGATAAATCAAGCGCTAAGCAGTTGGTTACTATGCTTGACCTTATTTCAGAAAAAAAAGCAGACCTATCTCAACAAATGGACGACATTAAAGTTGTTCTTATGGAGTTGGTGACGGCCGAGCGCCGCTGCAGAGACACGCTTAATAAAATAGACGAGTAAGTTTATTTTTAAAATAACAACACACTGACAACACACACGTCACACAGGAATGAATCATGAGCACTATTTCACTATATAAAGAAATGAACTTTGGCCTTGGCGAAACCGCCGATATGATCCGCGACCACGTAAATAGTTTTGCGAGTCAGGAGATTGCCCCGCTTGCTGAAAAAACGGACTTAGACAACGCTTTCCCAAATCAACTTTGGACTCAAATGGGCGAAATGGGCGTACTAGGTATGACCGTATCTGAAGAGCTAGGCGGCGCAGGATTAGGTTACTTAGAACATGTTATTGCTATGGAAGAAATAAGCCGTGCCAGTGCCTCTATAGGGTTAAGCTATGGAGCACATTCAAACCTGTGCGTTAATCAAATTAACCGTAACGGCACACAAGCTCAAAAAGAAAAATACTTACCTAAGCTTATTAGTGGTGAGCACATTGGTGCTCTTGCAATGAGCGAGCCTAATGCGGGTTCTGACGTTGTATCGATGAAACTCAAAGCCGAAAAAAAAGGAGATAAGTACATTTTAAACGGTAATAAAATGTGGATCACCAATGGCCCAGACGCACACACACTCGTTATTTACGCTAAAACAGATTTAAACGCTGGCGCTAAAGGCATTACCGCATTTATTGTTGAGAGCAACTTTCCTGGTTTTTCAACAGCACAAAAGCTCGACAAACTGGGTATGCGCGGCTCAAATACCTGTGAGCTAGTATTTGAAAACTGCGAAGTACCCCAGGAAAACATTTTAGGTAACTTAAACGAAGGCGTTAAAGTACTTATGAGTGGTCTTGATTACGAACGCGTAGTACTTGCAGCGGGCCCGCTTGGCATAATGCAAGCGTGTATGGACATAGTGGTACCGTACATTCATGAGCGTAAACAGTTTGATACCCCTATTGGTCAATTTCAGTTAATTCAAGGCAAAATAGCCGACATGTATACACAAATGAATGCTGCGCGCTCATACGTATACACGGTAGCTAAAGCGTGTGACCGAGGCGAAACCACCCGTAAAGATGCCGCCGGTGCCATTTTATACGCCGCAGAGCTTGCAACTAAAATGGCGCTAGATGCAATTCAAATTTTAGGTGGCAATGGCTACATAAACGAATACGCAACGGGTCGTCTTCTTCGTGACGCTAAATTATACGAAATTGGTGCAGGTACATCCGAAATTCGTCGCATGCTTATTGGCCGCGAACTTTTCACAGAAAGCCGTTAAGGATTAAACCATGACTATTTTAAAATCGAGCGTTAATCCTCACGACCCAACGTTTGTGCAAAACCATAAAAATATGTCAGCGCTGGTGGATGATTTACGCAGTAAAGTAGCAACAATTAGCCAAGGCGGAGGCGCTGCATTAAAAGAGCGCCACGAAGGCCGTGGTAAATTATTTGTACGCGACCGCATAAATACATTAATTGACGAAGGCTCACCGTTTTTAGAAATTTCGCAATTTGCTGCCTTTGGTGTGTACGAACAAGCAATACCTTGTGCAGGCGTTGTAGCCGGTATTGGCCGTGTTAAAGGCGTTGAATGCATGATTATTGCAAACGATGCCACGGTTAAAGGCGGTACATATTTTCCGCTTACCGTTAAAAAGCATTTACGCGCACAAGATATCGCCGAGCGCTGCCACTTACCGTGTATTTATTTGGTGGATTCGGGCGGTGCAAATCTGCCAGAGCAAGATGATGTATTTCCCGACAAACTGCATTTTGGTCGTATTTTTTACAATCAAGCCCGTATGTCGGGTAAAGGCATTCCACAAATTGCTGTAGTAATGGGCTTATGTACCGCAGGTGGTGCGTACGTACCTGCAATGGCCGATGAAAGTATTATTGTAAAAGATCAAGGCACTATATTTTTAGCAGGTCCGCCCCTTGTAAAAGCAGCAACCGGCGAAGAAGTAACAGCCGAAGAGTTAGGCGGCGCCGATGTGCACTGTAAAATTTCGGGTGTTGCCGATCACTACGCTGAAAACGATGCTCATGCGCTGTCTATTGCGCGCCAATGTATTGAGCGTATTAATTATACACGCCCTACGGCCCCTCTTCTAGATGATGTAAAACCACCCCGTTACGATATAAACGAGCTTTACGGCATTGTAGGCACCGACCTTAAAAAGCCATTTGATGTACGCGAAGTAATAGCGCGCACAGTGGACGACTCATCATTTGATGAATTTAAACGTTACTTTGGTGAAACGCTGGTCACCGGTTTTGCCAGTATTTACGGCAATCCTGTTGGCATAGTGGCTAATAACGGTATTTTATTTAGTGAGTCGGCGCAAAAAGGCGCGCACTTTATTCAACTGTGTGCTCAGCGCAATATTCCTTTAGTATTTTTACAAAATATTACCGGCTTTATGGTGGGTAAAAAATACGAAGCCGAAGGTATTGCTAAGCACGGCGCTAAAATGGTGATGGCGGTTTCGTGTGCTGATGTGCCTAAATTCACAGTACTTATTGGCGGCTCATACGGCGCAGGTAACTACGGTATGTGTGGCCGTGCATTTGAACCAACCATGATGTGGATGTGGCCTAATGCCCGTATTTCGGTAATGGGCGGCGAGCAAGCAGCTGGTGTAATGGCGCAAGTTAAACAAGATGGTTTAGCACGCAAAGGCCAAACCATGAGCGAGCCAGAAATCAGTGATTTTAAAAAGCCAATTATTGAACAGTACGAAGAGCAAGGTCATCCGTATTACGCAAGCGCACGCTTGTGGGATGACGGCATTATAGACCCTGCCGATACGCGTAATGTATTAGGGCTTGCGTTAACGGCTGCGAATAACGCACCAAAACGTGATTCGAAATTTGGCGTATTTAGAATGTAACCGGAGCGCAAAATGTCAGTAACACTACAAATAACAAAATCTAATGTGGCTGTACTTGTGTTAAGTCGCCCAGAAAAAAGAAACGCATTTAACAGTGAAGTAATACACGAACTTATTCAGTGTATTGAACATGCAAATACGCTTGATATTCGTGCTTTGGTTTTAAAAACAGAAGGTAAACACTTTTCAGCCGGTGCCGATTTAGCCTGGATGAAATCAATGGCTGATAACAATTACACCGATAACCTAGCTGATTCAATGCAATTAGCTAAATTAATGCAGGTATTGGCAAGCTCCCCGCATCCTACAATTTGTGCTGTGCAAGGTGCCGCTTTTGGTGGTGCTCTGGGCTTAATAGCCTGTTGCGACATAGCCCTTAGTAAAGACGATGCACAATTTTGTTTAAGTGAAGTAAAACTGGGTCTTATTCCGGCGGTTATTAGTCCATACGTTATTAAAGCTATTGGTGAGCGCGCTGCTCGCAGGTACTTTTTAACGGCTGAAGTGTTTGATGCACATACTGCTAAGCAACTTGGCTTAATTCATCAAGTAACCGGTAATTTAGACTGTGCGCTCGATAATATGCTGCAAACACTGATTGATAACGGACCTGTTGCAGTAAAAGCCGCAAAAGCATTAATTAACGATGTAGCAAATAAACCAATAACCGATGAACTCATTGAGCTTACCGCAGAGCGTATTGCAAAAATTCGCGTATCTGAAGAAGGTCAAGAAGGGCTAAGTGCTTTTTTTGATAAACGCCCACCCGCTTGGCAACTGTAGGATTGATTATGAACACACAACGATTACAAAAAATACTGATTGCCAATCGTGGAGAAATTGCGTGCCGTGTAATGCGCAGCGCAAAACAAATGGGCTTAACCACGGTCGCGGTTTACTCTGATGCAGACAAACATGCCCAGCACGTAAAAATGGCTGACGAGGCTTACCATATTGGTGCCGCGCCAAGTAAAGATTCGTATTTAGTAGCAGACAAAATTTTACAAGTTGCCAAAGACTGCGGCGCTGACTGTATTCACCCAGGCTATGGTTTTTTATCTGAGAACAGCGAATTTGCTAAAGCCTGCGAAGCTAATAACATTGCTTTTATAGGGCCACCAGCAAGTAGCATTGAAGCAATGGGGTCTAAAACCCGCGCTAAAGAAATAATGGCAGCTGCTAATGTACCGTTAGTGCCTGGTTATTACGGTGATAAGCAAGACCCTGCTTTTTTACAAAGTGAAGCTGAAAAAATTGGCTACCCTGTACTCATTAAAGCGGCCTTTGGTGGCGGTGGTAAAGGCATGCGTGTGGTTGAAAAAGCACAAGACTTTATGAGCGCACTACAAGGTGCGCAACGTGAAGCGATTGCCGGTTTTGGTAACGACTTAGTGTTATTAGAGCGCTATGTAAACCAACCTCGCCATGTAGAAGTGCAAGTATTTGCAGATAACCATGGCAACTGTGTTTATTTAGGCGATCGTGATTGTTCTTTGCAACGTCGTCATCAAAAAGTAATTGAAGAAGCCCCTGCTCCGGGTTTATCTGACGCACTACGCAAAGAAATGGGCGAAGCGGCTGTACGTTGTGCTCTGGCTATAAATTATAGAGGCGCAGGTACGGTTGAGTTTTTACTGTGTGGCGATGAATTTTTCTTTATGGAAATGAATACGCGCCTTCAAGTAGAACACCCTGTGACCGAAATGGTAACGGGTGTAGATTTAGTCAATTGGCAAATTAATATTGCGGGTGGGCAAACATTGCCACTGACACAAAGTGATATTCAATTGCAGGGTCATAGCTTTGAAGCGCGAATATACGCAGAAGATCCAGCTAACGACTTTATCCCGTGTTCGGGCACTATTGAAGCACTACACACACCGCTTAACAGTGAATTTGTACGCATTGATACAGGCATTGCACAAGGCGACGAAATCAGCCCGTTTTACGACCCGATGATTGCAAAACTTATTGTGCACGACGACAATCGCGAACAAGCACTGAGCCGTTTACAACACGCTCTTGAGCAATTTCATTTAGCAGGTTTTAGCACTAACATTGGCTTTTTACATAATTTAGCAAGCCACCCTACGTTTAAACAAGGTGCGCCAAGTACACACTTTATTGCAGAGCAAGGTGATTCGTTAGTTGCGGTTAACGAATCGTTATTACAAGCAAGTCAGCTTATTGGTGCTTTTGCGTATTTAGAATCGTTAACTAATACCCAAAATACGCAAAGCAGTGCAAGCCCGTGGCAACAGCTGAGTGGTTTTACACTCAATGCACCACAAGTAATTAAAGTCCCTTTTGCCGATTTACAGCTAAGCGCTATAAAAACAGCAGCGGGTTATAGTATTACGCATAACGAGCATGTATTTAAACTACAAGGCACATTAAATAATAATCTGTGCACTGTTTTTATCAACGGTGAAAAACATAGCGCGCACGTAACTACGGTAGGCAATAGTGTGACAGTGATGAATAAAGCACTGCAAACTAAGCTTGAGCTAGTTGATAAACATTATATTAGTTCGCACGAAAGTGAAGCACTGCCACTTGCGGCGCCGCTTAATGGCACAGTAGTTAAGCACTTAATCGACATTGGTAGCACAATTACCAAAGGCGATGCGGTTGTTATTATCGAAGCCATGAAAATGGAATACACGCTAAACGCACCGCATGACGGCATTTTAAAAAGCTACTGTTTTGGTGAAGGCGAATTAGTAACGCATGGAGCCTTACTTGCTATTGTCGAAGATACAACTGAGGAAGGTGCATAATGAGTGCCTTTCCAAGTAAAGTACGTATTGTTGAAGTTGGCGCGCGAGACGGCCTACAAAACGAAAAAACAGTAAGCACAGCCGATAAAGTAGCGCTTATTAACGCCCTAAGTGCTGCTGGCTTAAAAGATATTGAAGCTGGCGCGTTTGTCTCCCCTAAGTGGGTGCCACAAATGGCAGACTCAGCGGATGTAATATCAGCCCTTGATTTACCCAATGTAAATTTAAGCGCCCTTACACCTAACTTAAAAGGTGCACAAGCAGCGCACGCTGTTGGCATTAAAGAGTTTGCTATATTTACCGCTGCAAGTGAGTCGTTTTGTCAAAAAAATATCAACTGCTCAATTGAGCAAAGTATTGAACGTTTTAGCGAAGTAATGGCGTTTGCTAAAGCTAATAATATTCGTGTACGTGGTTATGTAAGCTGTGTACTCGGTTGCCCCTATGAGGGTGATATTGACCCGCAAGCAGTACTAAGTGTATCGCAAAAGCTATTAGATTTAGGCTGTTACGAAGTAAGCCTTGGCGATACCATAGGTGTTGGCACCGCAAAAAAAGTAACGCAATTAATCGAGTTACTTTTAACGCACATTGATAAAGCCAAGTTGGCCGTGCATTTTCATGATACATACGGCCAAGCGCTCACAAATATTTACGCAGCTTTAAGCCTAGGTATTGCAACGGTTGACGCGGCAGTTGCGGGCCTTGGTGGCTGTCCTTATGCTAAGGGGGCGTCAGGAAATGTTGCCACCGAAGATGTAGTTTACTTACTGCAAGGGCTTGGCATTGAACACTCAATTGATTTACGAAGGTTAAGTGACGCTGGCTGGGAGATAACCAAAGCACTTGGTAAGCAACCTGTGAGCAAAGTATCTGTGGCACTGCACACAAAATAACCTGAGCTCTGGATAATAAATCTATCTCGAGCAGCTATTTTCAGCATTAACTGCGTTGAATTTACTTGCAATAGGCCAGCTATTGACGCGTAAATTCGCCTTGTTTTCACTGAAAATCTCTGGCTAGAGAAAATAAATTTAAATATCACCCTGATTCATATGTTAGTAAATCTATTAACCAGAGTTCAGGTTAAATAGCTATCTTATGAAATGATGATTAAAGATAGTTAACAACAAATAGCACACAATGAGGAGAGACTCATGGCCGGTTTTGATAAGGTAGTTTCTAGTTACGAAGCTGCAATGGAAGGATTAAAAGACGGCGATACCATTATTGCCGGTGGTTTTGGTTTATGTGGTATTCCTGAGGGCTTAATTAAACAAATTAAGCACATGCAAACAAAAAACTTAACCGTAGTATCTAATAACTGTGGTGTTGATGACTTTGGTTTAGGTATTTTATTACAAGACAAACAAATTAAAAAAGTAGTTGCCTCGTACGTTGGCGAAAATGCCCTATTCGAGCAGCAGTTATTAAGTGGCGAAATTGATGTAGAGCTTACGCCTCAAGGTACACTAGCTGAAAAAATGCGTGCTGGTGGCGCGGGTATACCTGCGTTTTACACCGCAACCGGTTACGGTACTCCTGTGGCTGAGGGTAAAGACGTAAAAGAGTTTAATGGTCGCCCGTATATTTTAGAAGAATCTATAACGGGTGAATTTGCTATTGTTAAAGCGTGGAAAGCCGACCGCTTTGGTAATTTAGTGTTTAGACACACCGCCATGAACTTTAATCCAATGGCGGCAACAGCGGGCAAAATTACCGTTGCCGAAGTAGAAGAAATTGTAGAGCCGGGTGAGCTTGAACCAAGCCAAATTCATACCCCGGGTATTTTTGTAAATCGCGTTATTAAAGGCAGCTTTGAAAAACGCATTGAACGTGTAACAACACGAGATTAAGCAGGAGCAAAATTATGGCATTATCACGTGAACAAGTTGCAATGCGCGTTGCACAAGAACTTCAAGATGGTTACTACGTAAATTTGGGCATAGGAATTCCGACACTCGTCGCAAACTATGTACCAGATGATATTGAAGTTATGTTACAGTCCGAAAATGGCCTTTTAGGCATGGGCCCGTACCCAACTAAAGCAGAGCTAGACGCCGATATGATTAACGCGGGTAAAGAAACCGTGACAGCAGCCACAGGTGCAGCCATATTTAATAGTGCAGATAGTTTTGCCATGATACGGGGTGGTCATGTAGACTTAACCGTTCTGGGTGCATTTGAAGTTGACCAGAACGGCAACATCGCATCGTGGATGATCCCTAAAAAGCTGATTAAAGGCATGGGTGGCGCGATGGATTTAGTCGCTGGCGCGAAAAATATTATTGTTACTATGACCCATGCAAGTAAGCATGGTGACTCTAAACTATTAGAAGCCTGCTCTTTACCGCTTACTGGCGTTAATTGCGTAAAAAAAATAGTAACAGATTTAGCCGTATTAGAAGTTAAAGACGGCGCATTTCATCTATTAGAACGTGCTCCGGGCGTATCTGTTGATGAAATCATTAGTAAAACAGCAGGTAAATTACTTGTTGACGGTGAAGTTCCAGAAATGGTTTTTTAGGCTCTAGCTTAAAAATAACGCTTTACCCTGTACCGACCTCATTCCCAGTGCCAATGGCGCTGAGTTACCCAAAATCCCTCTTACGAGGGATTTTTTTTATCTTTTGTCATTATTTTTACCGTCATTCATACATCTGTAGTAAATTTTATCTATAATACAAATATAAATTAAATGTAAGCGCTTAGATTCTTTGCACTATTTTGTGGATAGCCTGCACCCTTTTTGTGAACTAGCGTTAATTTTATTTTTAACCTACTGATATTTAAACATTAAATAGTTGGTTTAAATTTTGCCTAAGTAAGGCGTCTCAATAAATTAAATAATTCTGGAAAACATGCAAACTCCTATTCGTGGCCTTCGCTCTTTTTGCTTTGCCGCAAGAAGCCTAAGTTTTAAGCATGCAGCTAATGAGCTGTACTTAACGCCGTCTGCGGTAAGCCATCAAATAAAACAACTTGAAGAACAACTTGGTATTGAGCTTTTTCAACGTAAAACGCGTTCAATTAGCTTAACCACAGCGGGTAAAAACTTTTTTGATGCTGTGTCTCCTATCATCACAATGTTAGAGAGCACCATTAATGAATTTAGTCAGATGCAGCAAAATACAAATTTGACGATTACCTTGCCTGAATTTTTTGCCAGCGAACTACTCATGCCTAAATTAAGTGAGTGGACCTCAGAACACCCTAATATAAACCTGCAAATGGACACGCTTAAAACACGCAAAGAATTAACGCGTCATAGCGATTTATCTATTGTATTGTCCTCTGGTAAACCTACTGAAGGGTTAGCGACTGAGTTGTTTAACCTTGAATATATTCCTGCATGTAATAAAAAATTGCTCGATCAGTGGAGGGACGATCATCGTCAAGCGCTTAACCAAGTCCCGCTGATCCTCCACAAAGCTCGTCCTTGGGCATGGCACCAATGGGCTGAAAAAGCAGGTATTGATGACTTTTCTCCCTCGCAGATTATTCAAATAGATAGCATGTTTGGCGTAGCCCGTGCAGCGCAGCAAGGTATGGGAATTGCCCTTATTCCACTGCCAATTAGCCAAAGTTGGTTAGATGAGCAATGGTTGTATAAATTATTTGAACAGCCTTTAACCACTAAAGATAAATATTATTTAGTGCAGCACGAATCAAGTACCCCTAATCACCCGCTTGATTTATTTGCAAAGTGGGTTGTAAATACGTTTAGAAAAATCCAAGAATAATCCCTATTAGGCGAGTTCAGTAATACAACCTACTCTATGTTGTATTACTGAACTCGTCTAAACCTCTCTGCAAATTCAAATAATTTTTTAATTAAATACATAAACTTATCACCATGCATTAGACTAAAGTCTATAGTTTAATTTTTTTCACTCATTGGTTTTGTTTTTATCGTTTGTCGAAAATAAAGTTAAATATTAAAGTTGTTTTATCAGCTCAAAACAACTTAGTTAAATTGTTTCTTAAGAGCAATAAATGCAACCTTTTGAGTTTTAGTAACTCATAAGTAGCAGTAAAAAATCTTTATATTGTGTGTGAAGATGTTGTCAGTGTGAAAAGCGGTTCAAGTTAGGTGGTGACTTAGCTTGAACTGTTTTTATTTTTGGCTCAAACCACATGATATGTAATATAAAGCTACCAAAGTGTAGCAAACAGAATCTTTATATTGTGTGTGAAGATGTTGTCAGTGTGAAAAATGGTTCAAGTTAGGTGGTGACTTAGCTTGAACTGTTTTTATTCTTGGCTCAAACCATACGATATGTAATACAAAGCTACTTAAGTGTAGCAAACAGAATCTTTATATTGTGTGTGAAGATGTTGTCAGTGTGAAAAATGGTTCAAGTTAGGTGGTAACTTAGCTTGAACTGTTTTTATTCTTGGCTCAAACCACATGATATGTAAAACAAAGCTACTTAAGCGTAGCAAACAGAATCTTTATATTGTGTGTGAAGATGTTGTCAGTGTGAAAAATGGTTCAAGTTAGGTGGTGACTTAGCTTGAACTGTTTTTATTTTTGGCGCAAACCACATGATATGCAATATAAGTTTAATACTTTTAAAAGCCCCGTAAGTTATAACTTACGGGGCTTTTTTAGTTAATTTTTAATTTGATATTCTTTTTTTAATTTACTTATTTGCACTTTATGTGAAATCAAGAAGGTATTAAATTTCTTGATTATGTCAGGGTAGTCAATCGACGATAATAAAAAGGCTTGTAAATCTGTCGGCAATTCGTTTTGAAAATAAACAGGTCGGGTTAATTTAAAGTATTTTTGGAGGTTATAATTTAATACATCGTTAGATATGTAAATACACTCCACTCGCTCTTTTAAAAGCAACTCTATTAATTCAATTACGTTAGCTGTTTCTATTAACTCAACGTTTTCATTATTCATTAACGGTTTAAAGCTTTGAGGCGTAAACCCTCTTACCGTTGCAAAACTAATGCATTCATCAATAGTGATATTTTTATTTAAACTCGCAATGCCCGTTTTAGTCACAACGGTTGGCTGCGAATAAATAATTTTATTTACATCAATAAATGAAGCTTTGTAGCTTGGTTTCCAGCTAGGGTTATCTGGATACTTAAAGTCGACATGGCGATGTTCCACAAATTCTTTGTAAAGTCGATTAATAGGTAGTGTGTAAAACTCAAACTTAAAGTCATGCTGCTGGGCAAACAAGGTAAGTAACTTTTGACTAAAACCATAATAGTCGCGGTTATCAGCCCCACTACCATCGTAGTATGGAAGGTATTCTATATTCTCTACGCCTACTACGTAATGAGTCGCTGATTTAGCGTTGTTTATTAAAAGCAGTAAAGCGAATGGCAAATATATTAACTGCGTTGCTATTTTTATAAATTGATTCATTAATAACCTAAGTAATATTATTGACAATTAGCTGCACGCTTTAATTTTAACAAATTTGCAAAGATTATGATAAGCCTATTTTGTTTTATGCAAAAAAAAGCCTGATTAAAATCAGGCTTAGTAAAGAAAGTGTTTAGCTTTTATCTCTCGGTACAAAATCAAGGACTGTTGCATTAATACAGTAACGATCGCGACCTCTTGGACCTTCACCTGGAAATAAATGCCCTAAGTGTATGCCTGTACTTTTAGAGCGAAGCTCAATGCGTGTCATGCCCCAGCTGCTATCGTCGTGCTGTGTTACGTTGTTTTTTACAGGATGAGTAAAGGACAACCAACCAGTACCTGAGTTAAACCTATCGCTTGTATCAAATAGTGGCTCGCCACTTAATTTATCAACAAAAGTACCGTCAGGTGTGTTTTTAAACTCTTTGTACTCTTTACAGTAAGGTCTATCTGTTCGTGCATCAAATGCAACTTTATAAGCATCACTGTTACCTAATTTAAAAGCGCCTAATGCTTTATAAAACTCTTCGGGCGTTGCGTAACCTTGACGACCATATACCTCAACGCCATTTTCTAAAAACAAAATGGTTGGTGTCGCCCACGTGGCTGACTTAATAGTTAAATCATCAAGTTGGTCAGCATGGCGAAACGACATTGGTATTGTTCCTTTGTAATCATTTGCGACTGCTTTTTTAAACTTTTCACAGTATGGGCAGTATTCACGTGAATCAAGTACCACTATTTGCTTTCCTGATAATAAAGCCGTGTTATCTACTTTTTCTACAGGTGTTTTATTAAAAACAACACCGGTAGAGTGATCTGGGCAATAGCCATTAGGGTTCTTTTCTAAATAATTTTGATGATACTCTTCTGCCGTTACAAAACCTTGAAGCGGTTTAATAACTGTTTCAATTTTGCCATAGCTCGCATCAGTTAAAAGCTGCTGATATTGCGATTTAACTTGCTCAGCTACTTTAGCTTGCGCATCAGTGGTCGTTAATACAATTGAGCGGTATTGCGTACCAATGTCGTTACCTTGGCGATTTTTTTGCGTAGGGTCGTGACTTTCAAAATAGTTTTTTAAGAGATCTTCTGCTGAAATTATATTGCTGTTATACATAACTTGTACAACTTCAGCATAATTGTTCTCGTCAAAACGACGAGACTGATCAGTAATGTTTCTGTAGGTAGCTTTAAAGCCATTGCCGTCAGCGTACCCCGATTCAGCATCAATAACGCCATTAAGCGCTTCGTAGCGTTTTTCGGCTCCCCAAAAACAACCCGATCCAAGTACAATGGTTTCTACATGCATGGTGGCTTCTACATTACTGTGCTCAACCTTTTCCATAGATAAAGCAAAGCTGCCTGCGCTAAATATAATAGCAGCGCCTGATAAATATAATAAATGCTGGTGTTTCATAAAGTACCTCTTAAACAAGTGCGTGCTAACTAAGACCTCCTTATCCTAATTTTCATTTCAACCTAATTACTTATTTAGTACGAAGCGTATTAAGTTTTGGTCTTCAATAAGTTAAATACGATTAATTGAATATAAAACTACTCTTAAAGTAAGTTGGGCAATAAACATAACCACTTAGTCGCAATGGTGTAAATAAATTAATAAAACTGTGTTACGTTTAAATTATGTTGTACAAATAGGTTTATTTAATGAAGCCAGCTCCTCATATTTATGCATTAACAAACAGTAGTTTACTGTTTGATGCATCGCATTTAGACGCTACAGATAGACTCTCTATTCAAAAGAAAATTTGGGCTTTAGCTAGCCACTGTAAAAGCACTGATGAATTTAGCGATTTGGTGCCGGCCATGAACTCGCTCACTCTTTATTTAAAATCAGATAAACACTTAAATAAGTGGTTACAAGTGCTACCTTCGCTGTGGAATGATATTAAAACGAGTACTTTTAAGGGGCAGCATCACTTAATCAAAACCACATACAAGGGTGAGGACATTAATTACGTGGCTCGCTATCATAATTTAAGTGCCGATGAAGTTATTAATATTCATAGTAAAACCAAGTACCACGTTTTATTTTTAGGCTTTCAGCCCGGTTTTGCTTACCTACATGGCTTAAATGAGCAATTAAATACACCAAGACGTGATGAGCCACGCATTAAAGTTCCTAAAGGCTCTGTTGCGATAGGTGCTGCACAAACCGGCATTTACCCCGCAGATACCCCAGGTGGTTGGCATATAATAGGTCATACAGATACTGCTTTGTTTGATTCGACCTCTGAGCAACCTTGTTTAATTCAACCAGGCGATACGCTTGAATTTGTTCCGCACGTTAATAAAGGAGCAAATCATGATTAAAGTACTTAAAAGTGGTGTATTACTTACAATTCAAGATTTTGGCCGTGAGGGCTACCGCCATTTAGGTGTAAGCAAAGCGGGTAGCTTAGACCCTATTGCACAAATCATTGCTAATAGATTACTTAACAATAACGACAATGATGCCGTTTTAGAAATAACTGTGGGTTTGTGCGAACTGGAATTTACCTGCGACACAGTAATTGCGCTTCATGGTGCAGATTTGCAAGCAACCCTTGATGGATATTCAATTTATCCTGGTTGGACATACGCAGTAAAAAACAAACAAGTTCTAAGTTTTGCTACTGGTAGAGCAGGCTTAAGAGCTTATTTAGCAGTGAAAGGCGGTATACAAAATGCTGAGGTTATGGGTTCTAAATCTACAGATTTAAACGCATGTTTTGGTGGTTTTGAAGGTAGATCTCTCACCACTGGTGATGAAATACCTATTACTCCTTATTATGGAGAGTTTATAAAGGTAGGCGCAATTGCTCCCGCCCAGCGCAAGCTTATACGCCTGCATCCAAGCCCTCATGCCGACTTATTAGGCGAGCCTTTACTAAGCAACTTTGTGTCTACCGCTTTTAAAGTCAGCAATAATAGTAACCGAATGGGTGTAAGGCTTGAGCATAAAAATAATTTGGGGCATTCGCACTCTTTGCCATCATTAGGGGTGAGCCCTGGGAGTATTCAACTCCCACCAAGTGGAGAGCCAATTGTGTTACTAAATGATGGCCAAACTACAGGGGGCTACCCTCTGCTAGGGACTGTTATTGAAGCCGACTTACGTCAATTTGCACAGTTTAGACCTTTAGATACTGTTGAGTTTAAATATGTAACGTTTGAAGAAGCAGCAAAGGCGAAGCAGAAACTTGACGGACACCTACATCAATTGAGCCTTGCACTTAAAAATACATTATAAAAATATTCTAAAAATAAATAGGAAAACTATGTTCGACTTAAATTTTTGGCCCTGATAATCGTTTTATGCTGGTTGTTTTGTATTGTGTAGGTATGGCATTTTTAATTGGAGGTTATGGGCGCAAGCCCTGCTCCATTAGTTGCGCTCGGCATGTATAGCGGCTATTGCAGTATGTTAATGACGCCTATGGCAGCAAATTTAATATTCTTCCTGCAGCTCTTTTAGACTTAAAAAATAAGTACTATGTAATTAAGGTTCAAATTCAGACGGCAGTTACCTTACTCGCCGTTAATATTATTTTAATGTATAGCTTGGTGTGTAATGACTAAATCAACTTCTTCTATGGCGTGTGTATTAATTACCGGCTTTGCGCCTTTTGGTAGCGAAACTATCAATCCTTCTTGGCAAGCAGTGCAAAAACTTGATGAAACTATCATCATGAAACACAAAATATGTACACTAGAACTTGCCTATGAGTTTAATACGTCTATTAGTCAGCTTATAAACGCCATTGAGTCACATAATCCGGCGGTTGTTTTATGTATAGGCCAAGCCGGTGGGCGCAGCGAAATATCAATTGAGCGTATTGCAATAAACGTTGACGATGCACGTATTAAAGACAATGCAGGTAAGCAGCCTGTCGATACACCAATAGAAAAAAATGGCCCTGATGCCTATTTCACAAATTTACCAATAAAGCGTATGTTACAAGCACTGCACAACAGCAATATACCTGCTGCCATTTCCAATACGGCAGGTACGTATGTATGCAATCATGTTATGTATGGCCTTATGCATTACATAAATGATCATTGCGCTGTAATGAAAGGTGGCTTTGTGCATATTCCTTATTTACCAAGCCAAGCTGTGCACCACAATGGCGCACCAAGCATGTGTGAAGACACTGTTATTAACGCTCTAAAAGTGATGATTGCACAAGCTTTGAACAATAATAACGACGTAAAAATAGCAGCAGGCACTACGCATTAACCACTTTGGTGCGGTTACATATAACTTGGTGCATAAATTATTCTTAATTAATTATAAAAGCTATGTGACTTGAGTAATTTTTTCTGATAAAACAAGGTTTCGCAGCACAGCAAATTGGCTTTGCTGCACACATAATAGGAATGAGGAGTTACTATGTGTTCAATTTTTGGGGTATTAGATATTAAATCTGATCCCGCTCAATTGCGTACCCAAGCAATTGAAATGTCAAAGCTGCTTAGACACCGTGGCCCAGATTGGTCTGGTGTATATGCATCTGAAAAAGCTATTTTAGTACATGAGCGTTTAGCTATTGTTGGTGTATCAAGCGGTGCACAGCCTTTATACAATCCTGAAAAAACAAATATTTTAGCGGTTAATGGCGAGATTTATAATCATAAAGAACTTGCAGCAGAGCTAGATGTTGATTTTACTTTTCAAACTCAATCAGACTGTGAAGTTATTTTAGCGCTTTATAAACAAAAAGGATCTGACTTTTTAGATGATCTAAATGGCATTTTTGCATTTTGTTTATACGATGAAGAAAATGACGCTTACTTAATTGGCCGTGACCATATTGGTATTATCCCGCTTTACACTGGTCACGACGAGCACGGTAACTTTTACGTTGCTTCAGAGCTAAAAGCACTCTCTCCAATTTGTAAGCATATTGAAGAATTTCCACCAGGGCATTACCTGTACAGCAAAGATGGCAAAATCACGCCTTATTACAAGCGTGATTGGGAAACATTTGATGCAGTTAAAGATAACAGCGCACAAGCGCAAGACGTTAAAGATGCATTAGAAGCGGCCGTTAAACGCCAGCTAATGTGTGATGTACCATACGGTGTATTACTTTCTGGTGGTTTGGACTCATCGGTTATCTCTGCTATTACCCAGCGTTTTGCTGCCAAACGTATTGAAGATAACGATGAAAGCGATGCATGGTGGCCTAAGTTGCATTCTTTTTCAGTAGGCCTTGAGGGTTCACCTGATTTAGCCGCTGCCCAAAAAGTAGCTGACATGATTGGTACTATTCACCACCCTATCATTTTTACCATTCAAGAAGGTATTGATGCTCTGCGTGAAGTGATTTACCACATTGAAACGTATGATGTAACAACGATTCGTGCCTCTACACCTATGTACTTAATGGCTCGCCAAATTAAAGCAATGGGCATTAAAATGGTGTTATCTGGCGAAGGTGCTGATGAGCTATTTGGTGGTTACTTATACTTCCATAAAGCCCCTAACGCACAAGAGTTTCATGAAGAGCTAAACCGTAAAGTATCAAAACTGCATATGTTTGATTGTTTACGTGCTAATAAATCAATGGCAGCATGGGGCGTTGAAGCACGTGTACCGTTCCTTGATAAAGAATTTGTTGATGTTGCTATGCGTATCAACCCTGAAGCCAAAATGTGTAAAGATGGCAAAATTGAAAAACACATTTTACGTGAAGGTTTTGATGGCTACTTGCCTGATGAAGTTTTATGGCGCCAAAAAGAGCAATTTTCAGACGGTGTTGGTTACAGTTGGATTGATACGTTAAAAGAGTTTGTAAATGAGCAAGTGAGCGATCAAGAGCTTGCAAATGCTAAATTTAAATACCCTATTAATACGCCAGATTCAAAAGAAGCTTACTACTACCGTACTATTTTTGAATCGCACTTTCCTGGTGATGCATCAGCTAAATGTGTACCACATGGTAAATCGGTAGCGTGTTCGACTCCTGAAGCACTTGCATGGGACGCATCGTTCCAAAACAATGCAGATCCATCAGGTCGTGCTGCGGGCGTTCACAACGACGCGTATGCAAGCAAAGGATAACACTCTTTGTTTAACGAAGCGTAAGCCCAAATGGCTTACGCTTCGCTTTATAAAACTCACTTCCACCGAATCTGTTTTTTATAGCCCTGCAAATAACTTAAAAGGCTCAAGTGCTTTAATTGTTATTTATAAAATTGGGTTAACATCAAAAACAATGCAATATATTGCATCACAATCAAACCACCCTGCTACCGTATTTTTAAATCAAAATGAGATAACTAAACGCCATTGTAATATTCGCTGGTTCAACCAAACAAGTGAAATTAAACGCTGTGGGCATGGTACTTTAGCGGCCGCTAATTTTTTAATAAAGTATTTTGGTTATTGCCCTGAAGTATTTATATCAATGAGTAATGAGCGCTTTACTATAAGAGTAAAAAAACAACGCGCACAGTTGTTACTAAAAAGTATAGAGCCTAAAAAAAGCGAATTAGCTAAAGGTGAGTTAAAAAGTGTGTTTTCATCCGCAATAAAAGTAGCCTACAGTACCGGTGATAAAAACGGTTATACGGTTGTATTATTTAATGAAGAATTTAATAAAGGATTTAGTAAAGACGTTGAAAAAGACGATTTAAAAAGCTTACACGTTGATTTTAAAGCTTTGAGTAAACTCCACAAAAATGCAGTTATAGCGCTTAGTATAAAAAATATGGACAAAAAAAATGCTATAGCGCATTTTAGATATTTTGCACCCCAGTTTGGAGTAAATGAGGACAGTGCAACGGGCTCTGCGGTATCTGTTATTGCCCCCCTGCTATTTAGACTACATGATTTAAATAAAGCTAAGCTTATACAGCAATCAAATAATGGCGCATTGCTAAACTATGAGTTTAACAATGCTAAAGTTGTCATTTACTAGGGCGTGTTGATCTTTGCGAATTGAAATTTGTTCAATCTAGGGGCGATTAAATCGCGGCGCGAGGTTTGTAACCTAGTGGGCTAAGTAAAAATCGAGCAACAAAGAGTTTATCGCCCCTAGGCAGAACCCGAAGGGCAGCACATGTTTGGCATTTATGCTGCGTTATCGCCTATTTATGTGGAATAACCACACTTCATAGGCTCTACCTTGCCTAAAAACCAAACATATTGCTGTAAATTCAACTATCAAAGATCAACACGCCCTAAACATATTAAGTAAACGTTTATAGCGGTCGTAATAAGCACAATGCAAAATAGTTACTATCGTCTTGCCATGTTTGCTCTAACTTTAAATTAGCTTGCGCTGCAAGCTGCTTAAACGATTCGAGCGTGTACTTATGAGAGTTTTCTGTATGGATACTTTCGCCTTCAATAAAGTCTATTTGCTGATCATTTATAACCACGCTTTGATTACAGTTACTTACTAAATGCATTTCAATACGGCTATGTTGCTCGTTAAAGCGTGACTCGTGGCTAAAGTTATCTAAATTAAATGTGCCGTTTAGCTCGTTATTAATACGTTGTAGTAAATTTTTATTAAATGCGGCGGTGATTCCCGCTTTATCGTTATATGCATCAAGTAACACTTGGCGCTCTTTTACTAAATCAATCCCAATTAATACATAACCGTTTACACCACATAAGCGATGGAAATTATTCATAATTTCTATAGCTTTAACTGGGGCAAAATTACCAAGAGTAGAGCCTGGAAAATACACCAAATTGGTTTGACTATCTAAAGCGGTGTCTTTGGTTAGCTGTTTAACCATTTGGCTATGTGTAAAGTCTCCTAGTAATGGCGAAATGGCCAAATCTGGGAATAATGGTGATAAATGTGCAAGTGAATAACTGAGCATTTCCTCAGAAATTTCAAACGGTACGAAGGTTTTTACGTTTGCCATGTGCGCTAATAAATACGCGACCTTTTTACCCGAACCACACCCAGGCTCAATAATAGAGAGGTTTTCAGGTAGCATTTGAGCAATCGACTGCGAGTATTGCTCTAAAATAGACAACTCCGTACGTGTAACATAATACTCTTGTAAGGATGTTATTTGCTCGAATAATGCAGCACCTTTATCATCGTAAAAATACTTACACGGAAGCGTTTTTTGTTGTTGAGTTAATCCGCTTATCACGTCGTTTAAAAATTCAGTGTCGGTTATGTTACTTTGTTTAATCGCTGTTACTTGGCTCATACTATATCCTTAGCTAGTCTTATCCCGCTGCACATCCACGCTTGATGTGGGTAATAAAAATTTCGGTATGTTTGTCGTAAATGGTTTTGAGGGGTAAACACACACCCACCCCGTAACACCATTTGGTTATTCATAAATTTACCATTGTATTCCCCTGCTACTCCTTCAATAGGCTTAAAACCGGGGTATGGCAAATATGCACTGTTTGTCCATTGCCAACATGAATCCGTTAACTGGTTTATTTCAGTATCATCTTTTGTTTGTTGTGGTGTTAGATAGTTATTATTAGTGTCTGTTGAAGGTGTATTTTTAGCTGCATATTCCCACTCGAACTCTGTAGGCAAGCGAGCCTTTACAAAATTAGCGTAGGCGCTGGCCTCAAAATAACTAACATGGCTGATGGGAGCACTTAAATTTAAAGGCTGCAATCCATAGTGTGTAAACTCAAACCATTCGTTATTTATGTAATGCCAATATAATGGATGCGTTAAACGAGTGTTTTGAATATGCGCCCAACCGTCGCTTAACCAATATTGTGGATTGCTATATCCACCGGCATTTATAAAGTCTAAATATTCACCATTAGTGACCAATCTATTAGCAAAACTGAATGGATGAATTAGTACTTGGTGTTTGGGGCACTCGTTATCATATGCAAATTCATCGTCGGCATTTGTGCCAATATTAATAATGGCTTGTTCAAAATTGATAAAATTAAGGGGTTTAATATCAGCTGATTTTTTTTGGCTATTTAAAAGCGATGTTTTATATTGAGGAAATAATGGATTTACTGAAAAGTTATATTTGATGTCCATAAGCATTAGTTCTTGATGCTGTTGCTCGTGGTGTAACCCAAGTTCAATAATATCTTTAATGTGCGGGTTAACGTCAGTCTTAAGTAATTCAATCACGCGGCTATCTACATGTTCTCTGTAAGCTAGCACTTCGTCTAAACCTGGCCTAGATAAGCTTCCTCTGTTTGCCCGTTTAAATTGCTCTCCAATCCCATTGTAGTAAGAATTAAAAAGCATTTTATAGTGAGGGTTAAACACTGCGTACTGTTTACAATGAACACTAAGTAAAAATGTTTCAAAAAACCACGTGGTATGCGCTAAATGCCATTTAGTAGGACTGGCATCAGCCATAGCTTGTAATTGGCAATCTTCTACAGTGAGTGGCTCAATAATAGCTAGGCTTTCGTCTCTAACGCTGCAAAAGCGTTTAATAAGTACATTTTGATTGGTATCGTTTGTAACGCTTTCACGCATAATAGTATTAATCCTTTGCCTATCTATTTATAAAATATAGCTTAGGGCATGCTGAGCTTTTTGGATTGAAATTTGTTCAATCTAGGGGCGATTAAATCGCGGCACGAGGTTTGTAACCTAGTGGGCTAAGTAAAAACCGAGTAACAAAGAGTTAATCGTCCCTAGAAAGAACCCAAAGGGCAGTGTATGTTTGGTATTTATGCTGCGTTATCGCCTATTTATGGGGAATGACCACACTACATAGGCTCTGCCTTGCCTAAAAACCAAACATACTACTGTAAATTCAATCGCCAAAATTCAACATGCCCTAATGTTGTGTTAAATCATATTCATATTACAACTTGATTAAAGGTGCTTATCGGCTTATAAATTTATAATAGCCTTGAAGAGAAATTTGCTCTTCGCTAGCCGGTTTTTGATTATTCTTACGTGCATGCAAGCATGAAAAATAACGCATAAGCTGTTACCGAACCGCTAAGCTATAAATCTAGGAGCGATTAAATCGCGACTAGACTTAACAAATTTCAATCCTAAAAGACTAACAAGCCCTAATATTTAAGCATTAATTAAGCTACTTAATAATGATCTTTTTTTACTTAACCAAGTAAATTAATACTTTTAATAGCAAACTAAATTTTAACGTTCACTGAATTTTTAAATTTAGGGCTTTTAAATGAAAAAATCATGAATTTGGCCATATAAACAGCGTTTTAAATACAAATTCATTTACATTTAATATTTAACTCATACACTACTAGCTGTATGATCACGCTTCAAATTAGTTAGTCTTCAAATAATTACGGTATTACTTTTTACTTAATATTTAAAGACTAATGTAATTCGATATGACGCCGAATTTATTTTGGCTTGTTAGGACAACTAAAGAGGTATTGCATGAAGGAAAATCATGACAAATATAGTATTGACAACACGGATTACACCGTAGGTCAGGACAACGTACAAAAGTGGGGGTTTGATATTCACAACCCTGTTTTTGGAACTAGTGCGGGCCTGATTGTCATCTTTTTAATCGCCATACTTGTTACCGACCCACAAACTGCAAAAACAGCGCTTGATAGTATCAAGACCGATATTATTAATAATTTTGATGCCCTATTTATGTGGGCTGCTAACTTCTTTGTACTCTTTTGTTTAGCACTTATTGTTTCTCCTTACGGTAATATTCGCCTTGGTGGTGATGACGCGAAACCTTCTCACTCTCGCGTTTCATGGCTTGCTATGTTATTTGCTGCCGGTATGGGTATCGGCCTTATGTTTTGGGGCGTTGCTGAACCAGTTGCTTACTTTACTGGTTGGTACGAAACACCGCTTAATGTAGCCGCTAATACACCAGAAGCTGCAAAATTAGCAATGGGCGCAACTATGTTTCATTGGGGTCTTCACCCTTGGGCTATTTACGCTGTTGTTGGTTTATCTCTTGCATTTTTTACCTATAACAAAGGTTTACCACTTTCAATTCGTTCTATTTTTTACCCTATATTAGGTGATAGAGCTTGGGGTTGGCCTGGTCATATCATTGATATCTTAGCTGTACTTGCTACGTTATTTGGCCTTGCAACATCTTTAGGTTTAGGTGCGCAGCAAGCTTCTGCAGGCATTAACCATGTATTTGGTACAGAAGGTGGCATTGGCTCTCAAATTCTAGTTATTGCGGGTGTAACACTTTTAGCCATTGTCTCTGTGGTTCGTGGTATTGACGGTGGTGTGAAACTACTAAGTAATGTAAATATGCTAATTGCGTTTTCATTATTATTGTTTGTATGTTTAGTAGGCTTTGCTGTAGCAATGGGTAATGTACCCACTACCGTGATGGGCTATGTAGAAAATATTATTCCATTGAGTAATCCTCACGGTCGTGAAGACGAAACATGGATGCATGGTTGGACTGTGTTTTACTGGGCTTGGTGGATTTCCTGGTCACCGTTTGTAGGTATGTTTATCGCGCGTGTATCACGTGGTCGTACAATTCGTGAATTCTTAATTGCGGTTTTACTTATTCCTACTCTAGTTACTGTTTTATGGATGTCTATTTACGGTGGTATTGCGATTGATCAAGTAGTTAATGGTGTTGGTGCGTTAGGCACTAATGGTTTAACTGATGTACCTTTAGCTATGTTCCAAATGCTTGATGAATTACCTTTATCTAATATTTTATCGTTTATTGCAATTTTATTAGTGTTGGTATTTTTCATTACGTCATCTGACTCTGGTTCATTAGTAATTGATTCAATTACAGCTGGCGGTAAAATTGATGCACCGGTACCACAACGTATATTTTGGGCATCGGTTGAGGGCGCAATTGCAGCTGCTTTACTTTGGATTGGTGGCACACAAGCAATTGAAGCACTACAAGCAGGCGCTGTCTCTACAGGCTTGCCATTTACTATTGTATTATTATTTATGTGTTTAAGTTTAGTTTTAGGTTTACGAACTGAGCCTCGCCCAGTTAAATAATACTTTTAGTAAGTAACACTTTTAATTAGTAACGAAAACGCCGCAATTTTTGCGGCGTTTTTTTGTTTGGTCATTAAAAGCTAGAACCACAGCTCTGAGATTGGAGTATCTACACGATAATGATAACTCAGTTGCGCTTGTAAAAGTTCTGCTGTAGCAAGTGCATCCGTTAACGCATTGTGATTTTGATATGCTGGTAGGGAATAACGCGCACGGCAATCTGTTAGCCTAAGAGAACCTAATTTTGTGTTAAACAATCGCCCTAATAAACCCTGCCTTGCTTTTAGTGCTCTTTTTTCTATTTCCATTGTATCAACAAGTGCAAACTCAATACCTTCTTTAAGCCTTAACAATAACGCATTATTTAAAAAGTGACGTTCTATTGCGGCATAATGCACCACGACAACTTTACCACTGAGCGCTTCAAGTAAAGGCTCTATAATTTGATTAAAGTCGGGGGCGTCGTCCACCTCAGAGTGCGTTATTCCATGTATTAAAATAGACTCTTCATGAAGGTTGCGCCTAGGCTGCACAACCCAATGCCGACTGTGCTTACAATAAATGCGCTCTAAATTGAACGGCACTAAACCAACACTCACTATATCGTCGTTTTGGCTATTTAAGCCTGTTGTTTCAAAATCCATTGCTACAAAAGGCACGTCTTTTATTGCAGCTTTGTCTTGATTATAAGCACCCGCATAAAAGTGTTTTAAGAGTTTATTTTTGGTGCTATTGGCAAGCTCGTTATACCTAGCTTGCCAATCAATTGCTTTATGATTACGCGGATTCATAGGCTACTTCACACCAGAGTTTGCTGTGTAGCTAAATTTTAAATAGCTTTGTGCTTTTTCTAAAATGGCAAATGCCTCTTTTAAGTTTCGTTGCTCGAACGGAGAAAGTAAATGTGGATCTAAGTCGTTATCGGGCTCTTCGCCCTTCTCTATTTGCCACGCTTGATGGCGAATTCGCATCATGGCAATATACTCAAGTGCGTCACGTAAATCTTGCGCTTTACCCTGTGGTAACAGCTTAGCTTCAATAATATCTTCTAGCCGCTCAAACGAATTTTGTTTACGTGAGCCAATAGCCAATGCGTGCACGCGAATAACATCAGAAAGAGGTGCAGTCCCTCTTCGCTTTAAGTTCATTGAACGCTTATGTTGGCCATTATGCTCCATAACAAAGCCTTTAAAGAAACCTAGTGGAGGTGTTCTATTTCTAGCATTTGCTGCCATATTAGCTAAAAATACGCGATTTACTTTACTTTGTTTTGCTATAAATATTTTAAGCTCGTCGGCCCACTTGGTTTTACCCCACACACCGTCTAAGTCAAAAAATATAGAACTATTAAGCAATGCTTGTGGTTTTGGCTGCGCGATCCAATCTGCAAATTGATCGAACCACTGTGAGCGAGTTTTACGCCATTTTTTAAACGACGCCATTATTTCTCCATCACAATACGTATAGCCACATTGTGCTAAGCCATCACAGACAAAGTCTGAGATATTTTGAAAATATTCATTATGTTTTTCGTCTTCGTAACTGTCATCTAAAATTAATGCGTTATCTTGATCAGTTACAATAAGTTGCTCGTCGCGAGCCATTGAGCCCAGTGCAATAAAACAATAAGGAACGGGAGGTGGACCAAACTTTTCTTCAGCTAATACAAGCAATCTTTGTTTAAATGTACGCCCTATAACAGCCATGGCTGTACCAACCATGTGTGAGTTTGCATCTTCATTCACCATACGAACAAACACATTGGGCAATTGGCGTGCATAATGCGCCAAATCCTCTATTGTTTGTTGAGCCAGTATGCCACGTACAAGTAATAAACTGCTTTGCGATTCATAACGCAAAATATCAGAGAGGGAGATAACGCCTATTGGGCGTCTTTTCTGTACTACTGGCAAATGATGTAAGTTATCTCTAAGCATGGCCAATACAGCTTCGAAAATATAGTCATTAGCATCTAATAGTACTAAGTTAGTGGACATAATGTCTTTTGCTTGCGTGTTAAAGGCAAGCCCTTTAGCCACTACTTTAGTGCGTAAATCCCTATCGGTTATTATACCAACTACTTGTCCATCATCTTCTTCTGGGTCATCATTTATGGGTTTATTTACATCGGTTACCAACACTGACGATACCGCCTCTTCGGTCATTAATTTAGCGATATCTTGTATCGTAGAGGTTGCATCTACGGTGACTACATCTCTGTGAATTAATGATTTTACCTTCGCGGTTGTCAGGTCATTGCCATCGGCTTGCTCGACAATAGCTTGATGCAAACGCACGTTACCGTCTGTTTCGAAGTAATCAGCAAACGCATCAAACTGATCACAGTAAAGATTAAATAGCTCGACATTTATGCAATATACTAACGTATCTTCAAGAGCAGTTGCAGGAAAACGTACCTTACGGTTCATCAATAAACCCATTTGACCAAATATACCTGCGGTAGCCAAACGATTATACAGCTCGCCATTTCGGCGGTACATTTCTACAGAGCCACTTCTAATTACATACAAATCAGAAATGTCTTGTCCAAAACTCAAGATATCTGTTTTTGCTCTAAAATAAGCCACTTCTACTTGTTGAGCTAGCTCATTAAGCGCTTTTTGAGGTAAGTCATCAAAAGGAGGATGTTGTGCTAAAAATTGTGCGATTTCAACTTGTTCGGCTTGCATAAATCCCTTCCTGTATGCGCATTTAAATGACTAAATCTGTTTTGCAGATTAACACTATCATCGGGGTGTGAAAACAATTACTGTACAAATTTAGGCACAAAAAAAGAGCCTAAATAGACTCTTTAAGTGTAATACTTATTGTATAAATTTATTTACCGCGCTGAGCGTCTTTTTGGGCTTTTTTAGCTTCTTTACGTTGCTGTAAAACAGCTTGTGCTTCATTACCAATATGGCCCTCACCACGCGCTTGCGCTAATTCTATTTGCTTTTGGCGCTCTGCAAAACGTGCGCGTTGTTCGTCCGTAACTTCTTCAATACAATGATGACAAGAGACGCCTTCCATGTATTCAGGCTTTAACTTTTCGTCTTCTGTAATTGGCATACGACACGCGTGGCATTGATCATAAGAGCCTTTTTGTAGATCATGATCAACCGCAACGCGATTATCAAATACAAAACACTCGCCTTCCCACATGGTTTCTTCTTTTGGCACTTCTTCTAGGTATTTTAAGATACCGCCTTCAAGGTGATAAACTTCATCAAAACCTTGCTCTTTCATGTAGGCTGTCGATTTTTCGCAGCGGATACCACCTGTACAAAACATCGCCACTTTTTTGTGTTTTTCAGGGTCTAAGTTTTCTTTTGCCCACTGTGGAAATTCGCGAAAGGTTTTAGTATTTGGATCGACCGCATTTTGAAATGTACCAATTTCAATTTCGTAATCATTACGTGTATCAATTAAAATTACTTCAGGGTCAGATATAAGTGCGTTCCACTCATTTGGCTTTACATAGCTACCCACAACTTTGAGCGGATCTACGCCTTCAACGCCCATCGTTACAATTTCTTTTTTTAGTTTTACTTTAGTACGGTAAAACGGACATTCATCGTCGTAAGATTCTTTTGTAACGATGTTTTTTAAATTTGGTTGCTCATCTAGCCATGCTAATAAGTTGTCTATCCCTTCACGTTTTGCAGAAACAGTGCCGTTTATACCTTCGGCAGCGAGCAATAAAGTACCGCGTACTTCATTTGCTTCCATAACTTCTAGTAATGGCTTACGGATAGCTTCAAATTCAGGTAAACCTACAAACTTATACAGCGCACATACTACAAAGTGATCGCCCGTTACATTATCTTTATGAACAACAGTCATTATATTTCCTATTTTGCCTTGTTAGCCAATATTGGCGTCTACCGAATCGTAAATCCGGCGCATATGGGGCGCGTATTTTACGCTTTTTTAGTTTAATTGCAAAAAATAGCGCTATAGATTGGTTTTTACTGTTAGCGACCTAGCTGTGTAAGCTATAATGCGCTGATAAATTTATAGAGTTAATTTGCTCATTTTGGAGAAACACACATTGCAGTTTACTGATCTTGGGATTGATACACGCCTTGAAACACAACTAGCACATCAAGGGATCACCCAGCCCACCGATATTCAAGCGCATGCAGTGCCTACCGCACTTGCAGGGCATGACATTTTCGCTCAGTCTAAAACTGGGTCGGGCAAAACCTTGGCGTTTTTATTACCTGCTGTACAAAGGGTTATGAAACAAAAAGCACTCAGCAAACGCGATCCTCGTGTACTTATTGTTGCTCCTACGCGTGAGCTTGCTACGCAAGTATTTACTCAGCTACGTTTATTAATTGCAGGCACAGCCATTAAGGCCGTAAAAATACTTGGTGGCGAAAACTTTAATGACCAAATAAAAGCACTTAGAAACGACCCACAATTCGTAGTTGCTACACCAGGGCGTTTAGCTGATCACATTACAAAACGTTCATTACAATTGAGTGGACTAGAACTGCTTATTTTTGATGAAGCCGATCGTATTTTAGATTTAGGCTTTACCGAGCAGTTAAAAATGATTAACGAGCAAGCTAATCACCGTCTACGTCAAACGTTATTGTTTTCTGCAACACTTGACCATGCACAAGTAGATGCACTATCACGTAACCTATTAAAAAAACCAAAGCAAATTACGCTAAGTGCAGCAAACGAGCAACATAGTGATATTAAACAAACGTTATACCTTGCCGATCACCTTGATCATAAAGAAGCGCTATTAGAGCACTTTTTAAACCAAGATGATGTTGGTCAATGTATTATTTTCACAGCAACACGTTCTGACACGAGTCGCTTGAGTGAAGCGCTTAATGCTAAAGGCTTCAAATCTGTAGCACTTGCTGGTGATTTAACGCAAAACAAACGTTTAGATATCATGGATTCGTTTAGTCGCGAAAACTTTAAAATATTGATTACCACCGACGTTGCATCTCGTGGTTTAGATTTGTTGAGCGTAACGCACGTTATTAACTTTGATTTACCAAAACACGCTGAAGAATATGTACACCGCATAGGTCGTACAGGACGTGCTGGCTTTAAAGGAAATGCAATTTCATTAGTTGGCCCAAAAGATTGGGCAAGTTATTTAGCTATTAAAGCATTTTTAAATGACGAATTAAAATTTGCGAGCATAGAGAGCTTAAAAGCTAAGTTTAAAGGTTTAAAAGAGAAAAAACCTGAGGCAGCGTGGGACAAATCTAAAGAAAAAGCCGCCGCTGTTAAAAAGCCTGCATTTAAACGCAAAGCTAAACCTAAAAAGCCTACAGCACCAATTAAAGCACCGATGAACATTGATGGCGATACACCAATGCGCCGTAAAAAAAAGCCTGAGCAGGAATAATTATGAGTTACCTAGGAACCACACAAACATTATTTGTAAAAGAAGTGAGTAACGAAGGTGCTTACTTAGACGGCCATGATTTAGGTGAAGTATTTTTACCAAAACAAGAAATAAAACATGAGCTTGAAGCGGGCGATAGTATTAGTGTATTTATCTTTTTAGACAATGCTAATTTAGCCACAGCAACAATAAAGAAACCACATGCTCAAGTTGGCGAGTATGCCCTACTACGCGTTAAAGAAATAAATAGTATTGGGGCATTTTTAGATTGGGGGCTTGAGAAAGATGTGCTTGCACCTTTTAATGAACAAAAGCCACGCATGCAAGAAGGCCATTCTTATTTAGTACGCCTGTATCTTGATAATGCAAGCCAACGTATTTGTGCCTCAAACAATTTTAATCGTTTCTTATCAAAAGATGAGCCGCAATATACTCACTTACAAGAAGTGGATTTAATTGTTGCTGGCAAAACAGATATTGGCTACAAAGTATTAATTGAAGAGTCGCACTTCGGTGTTGTTTTTTACAATATGGTATTTAAAAGCTTATTTGTGGGTCAAAAGCTTAAAGGCTATATTCAAAAAGTACGTGACGACGGAAAAATTGATGTTGTACTAGAAAAGCCAGGTATGGGAAAAGTAAGTGACCTTGGTGAAACTATTATGCAAAAGCTTAAAAACGAAGGCGGTGTTATTCCACTTGGTGATAAGTCTGATCCTGAAGCAATAAAAAAGATGTTTTCTACAAGTAAGGCTAATTATAAAAAAGCAATTGGTGGCTTATTTAAACAAGAGTTAATAGATATTGAAGCGAAATCCATTCGCTTAAGATCTTAATTATAATTGGCTGTAATTACTAATAATACCTGTTTGTAATTAACCTAAAATATATTTATAAGGCAATGTACATTGCGTATATTGCCTTGAATAATCAAGCACTTCAACTTCCGACTCAAGATTGAGCGGTGCCAAACGAAAAACCTTTTTTTCACATTCTGTTTTTTTATCATCAAGCTTTGATATACATTCACTAACGCTTACATGCTGAGATATGAGTGTATCTTCATTTTTGTAACACAGATGATGAGCATAATCTTGCATTGTTTTTTTAAAATCAAACATATCGACTGGGTACGTTGGAATTATATCTGTAACGGTTGTTACACCATCGTATGCTTTATTAGAAAAAACGTACTTATTTACTGAAAAACCCGCAATAACAATTATTATAGAACCAAAAAATAACTTCAAAACAAACCCCTACTACATTTTGATTTTATTAATGTAACATAAAACTCACATAAGGTAAGGGGTTTTAGCACTATATGACTGCTTATTGTTAAATTAAGCTATAGAGTTATTAACATCACTAAGCACTTTTACAGGATTATCTGCTTGAGTAATCGGTCTGCCTATAACTAAATAGTCACTTCCTGAATCAATAGCTTGCTTAGGAGTCATTATACGCTTTTGATCACCCGCATCACTCCCTTCAGGGCGTATACCAGGCGTAACAAGCTTAAAGCTATCACCTAACTCTGTTTTTAAAGCTTTTGCTTCTTGTGCAGAGCACACGACACCATCAAGCCCAGCTTCCTTTGCAAGCTTAGCTAAATAGATAACTTGCTCTTGAGCTGATTTATCAACACCTAAACGCTTAAGTTCTGTTTCATCCATACTTGTTAATACAGTCACAGCGATAAGTAATGGGGCTTTGTCACCAAATTGCTCTAGAGCCGATTTAGCTTTGCTCATCATTTCAAAGCCACCAGAAGCATGAACGTTTACCATCCACACCCCCATTTTAGCAGCTGCAGTAACCGCTTTAGCTACTGTATTAGGAATATCATGAAACTTTAAATCTAAGAAAACATCAAAACCTAAATCAATTAACTCTTTAACAAATGCAGGTCCAAAATAGGTAAACATTTCTTTGCCGACCTTGAGACGGCAAGTATCAGGAGAAAGTTGTTTAACAAAGTTTAAAGCAACTTCTTGATCATCGTAATCTAATGCAATAAGAATTTTTTTTGAGTGTTCGAAAGACATAACTATCCTAGTGAATGGCAGTAAAGTTATTAATTATGGGGTTATTAAAATCCGTCTAAGCCTCGACTTGGAACAATGGTTTCCCAATGCTTACAAGAAGGGCAGTTCCAATATATGGTGTAGCTTGTAAAACCACAATGCTGGCATTGGAAATCTGGTTTTGTAGCAATATAAGAGGTTACAAGCTTATCAATTTCGTTAAGTACTTCTTTAGTATTTTTATTTTGGTCACCCATTAATTGCAGTAAAAAACTAAAACCACGAATAGTAGGTTGACGTTTTAAGCTATCAGTTAAAAATTCAAAGGCTTGCTTGGTGTGACCTTGCTCAAGTAATGCTTGGCAATGCTTTATTTTAATTAATACACCGCCCTTCTCTAACAAGTCACTGACTAACTCGTGAAATTGATGCGTCAAATTCAATTGTTTATAACTGTGTGCAAGCTCATCAATAAACAACGGAGCAAACAAGGTAAATTGAGAGACAAGTTCACGCCAGTAATAAATAGCTTTAACGTAATCTTCTTTTGCGTAAGCAACTAACCCTAACTCGTAAAGCGGACGCACGGCTTTATAATTTAAGCTAATCGCTTTTCTCATTAGTTGGGGTGTATTGTCACTTAAAGCTGACTCACAATAAAAATTAGCAATTGCTTTAAATTGCTGTTCTTTTGAAAATAGTTCGCTATGGGCTTCAAACATGTTGATGCCTTTTTCCCACTCACGGGTTTGCGAATATAAAGTGATAATAGGGTCCAGCGCTTCTACATGCCCTGCTTTAACTAACCAAACTAAGTGCTCTTCCGCACTATCTAGTAGTCCGGCCATTATATAATCTTCGGCTAGTTCTAAACGGCTAGTTGCAGCTTGTTGTTCATTTAAGCTTGGGTGTTTTAATAGAAGTTCGTGAATTTTTATTGCGCGGTCTAATTCACCTCTACGGCGAAACATGGTGGCAAGTGTAGAATAGTGTTCAACAGAGTCGGCTGAAACTTCAAGTAAGTTGATTAAATGCTCTAAGCCTTGATCTTCTTCTCTATCGAGTAGAAATTTTAAGCCTTTGCTATATTCAGAAGTGATCTGACGATTAAGTTGATGAGCTTGGTTTTTAGCACTGTTTTTACCCATAATCCAACCGTAACCAGCGGCAACAGGTAATAGTAAAAACAAAAGCTCAATCATAGTTAGGTGTCTTTATTCGCGGCAAGCTTTTTTTTATCTTTTTCAGGCGCTAATTGCTTTTTTAAGCGGTAGTTTTGCCACTTTAATTGCGAAAACAATTTAAAGCTAATAAAACAACCAATCAAAACACCTAATAAAAAGCAGATACTTATTATTACAGCTAAAGGTAGTGTATTACTGGCTATAATGTAATTTACTTGTACTAACTGTGGGTTTTGTGACCCTAATACAAATGCACTGATAAGGCATAGTGCAACCAGAATAATTTTTAATACCTTGAACAAGTAACTACTCCACTAAGTTAACTAGGCAATGCTTTCATTCACGCGGTCGCGTAATTCTTTGCCTGGTTTAAAATGAGGTACATGCTTTCCTTCAAGCTCAACTGTATCGCCAGTCTTAGGATTACGACCTGTGCGAGGAGCGCGGAAATGCAAAGAGAAACTACCAAAACCTCTGATCTCAATACGATCTGAAGTAGATAATGAGCCGGCCATTTGTTCAAGAATTTCTTTTACAGCATTCTCAACATCTTTCACTGGAACGTGTGCGTGTTGTTCCGCAAGTATTTCTATCAATTCTGACTTAGTCATAGCGTTTCCTTAAAAAGAGATATAGGAAGGGCAAAAAATGCCCTTCCAACTAAAAACTAATTATATATTAGTCTTTTTGTGCATTTGCGAAAGCAGCTGCCATTGCGTTTTCAAACACTGGCTCTTCTTTCTTAAGCTTCTCTAGTACTTCTTTCTCTTCAGCTTCGAAAAGAGCTTTTACAGATAAGCTTAAAGTGCGGTTCTTACGATCAACACCAACGTATTTAACTTCAATCTCGTCGCCTACAGAAACAACAGTAGTTGCATCTTCAACGCGCTCTTGAGCGATATCAGCTACACGGATGTAACCTTCAACGCCTTCGATAAGTTCAACAGTTGCGCCTTTCGCATCAACTTCAGTCACTTTACCTTTAACAATAGCACCTTTTTTGTTTGCATCAAGGTAGTTATTGAATGGGTCAGCTTCGATTTGCTTAACACCTAGAGAGATACGTTCACGCTCTGGGTCAACTTGCAATACGATAGCAGTGATTTCGTCGCCTTTCTTGAATTCACGTACAGCTTCTTCGCCAGGTGTATTCCAAGAAATGTCTGAAAGGTGTACAAGACCGTCAATACCACCGTCAAGACCGATAAAGATACCGAAGTCAGTGATTGATTTGATCTTACCAGTAACTTGATCGCCTTTGTTTTGTAGACGAGCAAATTCCTGCCAAGGATTAGCAATACATTGCTTAAGACCAAGAGAAATACGACGACGTTCTTCGTCAATTTCTAAAACCATAACTTCAACAGTGTCGCCAAGGCTTACAACTTTTGAAGGATGGATGTTCTTGTTAGTCCAATCCATTTCAGAAACGTGTACTAAACCTTCAACGCCTTCTTCGATTTCCACGAAACAGCCGTAATCTGTAAGGTTAGTAACACGACCAGAAAGTTTAGAACCTTCTGGGTAACGACCAGCGATAGCTGCCCATGGATCTTCACCAAGCTGTTTAAGGCCTAGAGAAACACGAGTTTTATCTTTGTCGAATTTTAGAACTTTAACTGCGATTTCGTCGCCAACATTAACGATTTCTGAAGGGTGCTTAACACGCTTCCAAGCCATATCAGTAATGTGTAGTAGACCATCAACACCACCAAGGTCAACGAATGCACCGTAGTCAGTAAGGTTCTTAACGATACCTTTAACTTCTTGGCCTTCAACAAGGTTAGCAAGAAGCTCTTCACGTTCTTGTGAGTTTTCAGATTCGATAACTGCACGACGTGAAACAACAACGTTGTTACGTTTTTGGTCAAGCTTGATTACTTTAAATTCAAGCTCTTTGCCTTCAAGGTGAGTTGTGTCACGTACTGGACGAACATCAACAAGTGAACCAGGTAGGAAAGCACGGATTGAATCAACTTCAACTGTGAAACCGCCTTTAACTTTACCGTTGATAACACCAGTAACAGTCTCTTGCTCTTCACATGCTTTCTCAAGACGGATCCATGCTTCGTGACGCTTAGCTTTCTCACGAGAAAGGATAGTTTCACCGAAACCGTCTTCAATTGCATCTAGTGCAACATCTACTTCGTCGCCTACAGCAACTTCTAGTTCACCAGCAGCATTTTTGAACTGCTCTGCAGGGATAGCACTTTCTGATTTAAGACCAGCATCTACAAGTACAATGTTATTCTCGATAGAGATTACTGTACCTTTAACGATAGAGCCTTGCTCTGCTTCAAAACCCTTTAAGCTTTCTTCAAATAACTGCGCAAAATTTTCTGACATACGAATATACGTCTCATATATTAATACCAATAAGCAACCATGCTGCATGGGGTTGTTAAAATAGCACTGGCATCCTGCTGGCGCATAAAATGTGTTTAGCTTCGTTTAGGAAGCTTACCTTCAGAGATAGCAATATCCAATAAAGTTATTACCTTATCAAACACTTGCTGTGCATTAAGATCGCTAGTATCGATCTCAATAGCATCCTCTGCAGGTACAAGCGGAGCAACGGTGCGATTCATATCGCGCTCGTCACGAGCTTGAATGTCCTCTAATAGACCACTTAGTGTAACATCAAGGCCGCGCGTATTCAACTCAACAAAGCGTCTACGAGCACGCTCTTCTGCACTGGCTGTTAAATATATTTTTAACGGCGCATCTTGAAAAACCACAGTGCCCATATCACGGCCATCGGCAATTAAGCCATTTTCAGTGCGAAATGCACGCTGGCGACGTAATAACGCTTCACGAACGCGAGGTAATGCTGCAACTTTTGAAGCCGCAGCGCCTACTTCTTCATTACGAATAGTAGTGGTTACATCTTCGCCTTCTAAAATAACTTTACCTGCATTAGTTTGGCTATCTACCAAAAACTGCACATCTAAATTTGCAGCAAGCGGGACAAGCCCTTCTTCATTGTCTAATGCAATTTGGTGATGAAGTGCAGCTAAAGATAAAACACGATAAATCGCACCGCTATCTAATACATCCCACCCTAACTTGTCGGCTAACAAGCGACAAACAGTTCCTTTACCTGAACCACTTGGGCCATCAACGGTGATCACGGGCATTAATAACGCCTGCATTTAAAACCTCCTGCAATGCACACCTAAATAAACCGCGACATTATACGTCAGTTATTAAAATATATCTGCTATTAGTGTGTAACTTTTGTAATTACTTCTAATTAGCTTATTCACTGACTGACGCTAAAACATTGAAAAATGTAGGAAATGTTTTATAGGTACACTTTGGATCATTAATTGTTATTGGCTTTCCACCAACAGCAACCATTGCAAAACACATGGCTATACGGTGATCGTCGTAAGTATCAACAGCAACATCATTAAATGTTTCAGGTGGGGTGATCTCTATAAAGTCTTCACCTTCTACAACCAGTGCGCCTACTTTACGAAGCTCAGTTGCCATTGCATATAAACGGTCTGTCTCTTTTACTCGCCAGTTATAAATGTTACGAATGGCTGTTGGGCCTTTGGCAAAAAGAGCAACAGTTGCAAGAGTCATGGCTGCATCAGGAATTGCATTGGCGTCAATATCCACGCCTTTTAGTTCGCCTTTGCGAACAACTAAACGCTCATCATACCAATCAATTTTTGCGCCTACTTGCTCCATTACTTTGGCAAAGCCTATATCACCTTGCACCGATTTGGCACCCACGCCCTTAATTTCAATCTCACCGCCTGCAATTGCAGCCGCAGCAACAAAGTAAGAGGCAGAAGATGCATCGCCTTCAACCATTATGCGATCTAATGATTGATACTGTTGACCACCTTTAACTTTAAAGGTTGCATAATCACTGTGCTCAACATTAACCCCAAAACGTGCCATTACATCAAGTGTAATATCAATATAAGGTTTAGAGACTAAAGTACCTTTAATAGTTATTGTTGTATCACCGTTAAATAATGGCGCTGCCATTAATAGAGCGGTTAGAAATTGACTTGAAATACTGCCGTCAATTTCAACCTCACCGCCTTTTATTTGGCCACCGACAATTTTAAGTGGTGGGTAGTCTTTGTGCTTTGTATAAGTAACATCACCACCCAATGCTTGCAGCGCGTCAACCAAGTGCCCTATCGGGCGCTCTTCCATACGTGGCTCGCCAATTAGCTCGTACTTACCAGCAACGGCAGCAAGTACTGCCGTTAAAGGTCTATAAGCAGTACCCGCATTACCTAAAAACAATGGCTCAGTCGGTGTATTAAACACACCACTAACACCCTCTACGGTGGCTACAGTGCGGTCATCATTTAAAGTTACATTTACACCTAATAACTTTAAGGCGCCCAGCATATGGCGTATATCGTCACTATCAAGTAAGTTTTCTACAACGGTAGTACCGCTTGCAAGTGCTGCTAATAATAAAATTCTGTTCGATAGACTCTTTGAACCTGGTAGGGTTACTGTGCCATTTACTCTAGAAATAGGTTCTAAACGAAGCTGCTCCATTAGCTGTGCTCCTTTGCAAAAGCAGCCATAAAGTCTACAAGTGCTTGAACACCTTCAATAGGCATTGCGTTATAAATACTTGCGCGCATACCGCCCACAATTCTGTGGCCTTCAAGAGCGAGTAACCCTGCATCTTTAGACTGAGCAACAAACTTATCATCTAAGCTTTCATCATTAAGCCAAAACGGAACATTCATACGTGAACGGCAATGTTTAGCTACTTTATTGGTATAAAAGCTCGATTCATCAATAAAGTCATAAAGTAGCTGCGCTTTAGCAATATTTTGAACTTCCATCGCTTTTACGCCACCATTACTTTCAAGCCATTGAAATACTTCAGCAGCTAAATACCAAGCAAATGTAGGAGGCGTGTTAAACATGCTGCCTTGTTTTGCTTCTAATGCGTAATCTAAAATGCCTGGCTTAGGTAAGCCTTCACGCTCAAGTAATGTTTTACGAACAATAACGATTGATATGCCCGACGGGCCGATATTTTTTTGCGCACCAGCGTAAATTAAATCAAATTTATTAACGTCTATTTCGCGTGATAAAATAGTTGACGACATATCAGCAACGATCGGTGCAGTTGGGTGGCTTGGTACATCAAAAATTTCTAAGCCGTCAACCGTTTCGTTAGGGCAATAGTGAATGTAAGATGCATCTTCTGGTAACACCCAATCAGCAACCTGTTTAATAGAAAACTCGCCATTGGCATCATTACGCACATCAATAGAGGTTGCTTGAGTAAACTTGTTGGCCTCGTCTGTTGCACTTTTTGACCACACGCCGTTTTCGCAATAAACCGCAGCTTTGCCTTCTTGGTGTAAATTTAATGGCACAGCACTAAACTGACCACGACCACCACCATGCATAAACAGCACTTCAAATTCATCACTGATATTCATTAGGCGACGAAGGCTGGCTTCACATTTAGCTGTAAGGGCTAAAAACTCTTTGCTACGATGGCTTATTTCCATCACAGACACACCTAAATCTTGCCAATCTAGAAACTCTTTTTGTGCTTTTTTCATAACCGCTTGCGGAAGCATAGCTGGCCCCGCACAAAAATTATATTTACTCATTACCTTTGCCTCATTCCAGTAATTTAACTACTTAGCATGAATGCTCAATACCCACCCACTAAACCTTTGAGTTTTAGTGAATGAATATAACTTCACACCCTATTAATTTTTTTCAACAACATTAAAAAAAGCGGCCAAGGCCGCTTTTTCAATATCAATTATTCTGAAGGAGGATTATCATCCGCTACTTCATCAATAACCGTATCTACAGTTTCAACGTCTTCAATATCAATCAAGTCACTTTCTGTAACTTCAATCTCTTCTATACGTTGTAAACCAACTACTTGCTCTTCGTCAATAGTTCTGATCAAAATAACACCTTGGGTGTTACGTCCAACCGTAGAAACTTCATTAACGCGAGTACGTACTAAGGTACCACGATTTGAAATAATCATGATTTCGTCGTTATCATCAACTTGTACAGCGCCAACAACAGCACCGTTACGCTCACTCACCTTGATAGATACAACACCCTGTGTTGCACGGCTCTTAGATGGGTAATCTTCTAGTTGTGTACGCTTACCGTAACCATTTTCAGTTACCGTTAAAATAGCACCGTCAGTTTTTGGTACAATTAACGATACTACGCGTTGATCATCGGCCATTTTAATACCACGAACACCTGTAGCAGTACGACCCATTGGGCGAACACCTTTGAAACGAATCTCAGGGTTACCTTCTTCGTCTAATACTGGGTTACCGTTTTCATCAACAACTGTTGTTTCTTCAGCTTCTTTAAAGCGTACAACTTTACCTGCATCAGTGAACAACATAATTTCGTTGCTACCATCGGTAATATCAACACCAATCAGGCTATCGCCATCATTTAAGTTAACAGCAATAATACCGCTTGCACGTTGACGACTGTAAGCCGTTAATGGTGTTTTCTTAACTGTACCAAATGCTGTTGCCATAAAGATGTATTTATCTTCTGCGTACTCGCGTACTGGCAATATAGCAGTAATACGTTCATCAGCTTCAAGTGGTAACAAGTTAACAATTGGCTTACCGCGCGCTGCACGACTCGCTAGTGGTAACTGATATACTTTAAGCCAATATAAACGACCGGCCGTAGAGAAACACAATATAGTATCGTGTGTATTTGCAACTAATAGACGTTCGATGAAATCTTCATCTTTCATCTTCGTTGCTGACTTACCTTTACCACCACGACGCTGTGCTTCGTAATCAGACAATGCTTGATACTTCACATAACCTTCGTGAGAAAGCGTTACTACTACGTTTTCTTCGGTAATTAAGTCTTCAAGGCTGATATCGTGAGCAGCTGCATTAATTTCAGTGCGACGCTCATCACCATATTGCTCTTTAATTTCAACTAGCTCGTCACGTATAACTTCCATTAAACGCTCAGGAGTTGCCAAAATATAAAGTAGTTCAGCAATTAGTTCTAATAACGCTTGGTATTCGGTCAAGATTTTTTCGTGTTCAAGACCTGTTAGCTTATGTAAACGCAAATCAAGAATTGCTTGAGCTTGTTGCTCAGAGATATAATATTGACCATCGCGAATACCAAGTTCGCTTGCTAACCAATCTGGACGAGCAACATTGTCTTCACCTGCTTTTTCAAGCATACCTTGTACATTACCTAATTCCCACGGACGCGCTGTTAAAGCAATTTTAGCTTCAGCAGGTGTAGGGGATTTACGAATAAGTTCGATAATTGGGTCAATGTTCGCAAGCGCAATCGCTAAGCCTTCAAGCGTGTGTGCACGGTCACGGGCTTTGCGTAAATCAAATACTGTACGACGAGTTACTACTTCACGACGGTGAATAATAAACTCTTCTAACATTTCTTTTAAATTGAAACATTTAGGTTGGTTATTAATTAGCGCAACCATATTCATACCAAACACAGTTTGTAACTGAGTTTGTGAATACAAGTTGTTTAAAATAACTTCGCCTACGTCACCACGTTTGATTTCAATAACGATACGCATACCGTCTTTATCTGATTCATCACGTAGCGCACTAATACCTTCAATTTTCTTATCTTTAACCAGCTCAGCAATTTTTTCAATTAAACGAGCTTTATTAACTTGATAAGGAATTTCGTGAACGATGATTGTTTCACGGCCTGTTTTTTCATCGGTTTCGATGTCGGCGCGTGCACGCATGTACACTTTACCACGGCCAGTTAAGTAGGCTTGTTCAATACCCTTCTTACCGTTGATAATTGCAGCCGTTGGGAAATCAGGACCAGGGATATAATCCATTAACTCTAAAATAGTTAAATCTGGATTTTGAATAAGTGCCAAACAACCATTTACAACTTCAGTTAAGTTATGTGGTGGTATATTTGTAGCCATACCTACTGCAATACCTGACGAACCATTCACTAATAAATTAGGAACTTTCGTTGGTAAAACATCAGGGATGAACTCAGTGCCATCGTAGTTAGGAACGAAATCAACCGTTTCTTTTTCAAGATCGGCTAATAACTCATGCGACATTTTAGCCATACGTACTTCTGTATAACGCATTGCCGCTGCTGAATCACCATCAACCGAACCGAAGTTACCTTGGCCATCTACTAGCATATAACGCAGTGAGAATGGCTGAGCCATACGAACTATCGTGTCATAAACTGCACTGTCGCCGTGTGGGTGGTATTTACCGATTACGTCACCGACCACACGGGCCGATTTTTTGTAAGGCTTGTTCCAGTCATTACTAAGCTCGTTCATTGCAAACAAAACGCGGCGATGAACAGGTTTTAAGCCGTCACGTACGTCTGGTAATGCACGTCCTACAATTACGCTCATTGCGTAATCTAAGTAGGAGTTTTTTAACTCGTCTTCAATATTGACTGGCAGAATTTCATTGGCGAGATCAGTCATTTGATATCACATTCCTTCAGTATCAGCTCTCAACAACCCGGTATTGGGTATTAAGAGTATTGTTATTATTTCTAACAGCCATGCTATCACAATTAATTTTAATTTACAGGCGCAAAACTTTGCGATTTATCAATTTAGCCCTATATAATGGCCTCAGATTGACGAGGAAGTATTTTATGACCGAACATCAAAATGTAGATCACGCAGAAATAGCAAAATTTGAAGCCATCGCCGAGCGTTGGTGGGACCTAGACGGAGAATTCAAACCTCTTCACGAAATTAACCCGTTACGTTTAGACTTTATAGCAAACAAAACGCAAGGCTTATTCGATAAAGAAACACTCGATGTTGGCTGTGGTGGCGGTATTTTAAGCCAAAGCATGGCGCGCATGGGCGCAAAAGTAACTGGCATCGATATGGGGCAAGAGCCTTTAACTGTTGCTAAGTTGCACAGTTTAGAAACTGGCGTAAATGTAGATTACATAAAAGTGCCAGCAGAAGAGTTTGCATCGCAACACCCAGAGCGCTTTGATGTAATAACCTGTATGGAAATGCTTGAGCACGTTCCCGACCCAGCATCTATCATTCATGCCGTAGCTGCACTTGCCAAACCAGGCGCAGACGTGTTTTTTTCAACCCTGAACAAAACACCTAAAGCATATTTATACGCTATTGTTGGTGCTGAAAAGCTTTTAAAAATGGTGCCTGAAGGTACACACGACCATAAAAAGTTTATAAAACCTGCACAGCTTATTACATGGGCAGAGCAAGCGGGTTTAAAAGTTCGTGCAAGTACAGGCCTTTCTTATAACCCACTATCAAAACAATATACGCTCAATAGTGACGTTAGCGTAAATTACATACTGTACTTCGAGAAGTTAGCTTAATGGCTAACTCTCAAGCCCCCCTCCCCCTTATTGAGTACGAAGCATTTTTATTTGATTTAGACGGCACTCTACTCGACACCGCTGATGATTTAGGTGCGGCTTTAAATGCAGTTCTCATTAATAATAAAATAGAGCCTGTTAGTAGTGATGTATACCGTCCTGCGGCATCTAACGGCGCAGGCGCATTATTAGAGGCTGGTTTTAAAGAGTTATGGGACACACAACCTCAAAGCGAGCTTATTAAGCAATTAGTTGACGAATACGCTGCAAACATAGCAAATCACACGCATTGCTTCAGCGGTGTTGAATCGTTGCTTATTGCCCTTGATCAGAAAAAGATCAAATGGGGGATCATGACTAACAAACCAGGGTTTTTAACTGATCCTTTAGTGGCAGCAATTCCCGCATTGAAAAATGCTAGTGTAGTAATAAGTGGCGACACCTTAGCTGAAGCTAAGCCATCCCCTTTACCGCTGCTACACTGTGCAAAGCTTATGGGAGTGCAACCAAAACGCTGTTTGTACATTGGTGATGCACAGCGAGACATACAAGCAGGCAAAGCCGCAGGTATGCGCACAGCAACGGCACTTTGGGGTTACATACCAAGTATTGATGAAGCCAACAGCTGGAATGCTGATTTTAACTGGCAAAGCCCAATTGATGGTTTTAACCATATATAGTGCCATGTTAATTAATAAACACTATATATTGTGATTGTGTTAGTTTTTACGCAAAGCTTGCTGATAAAAAAAGCAGTCAAAATTTATTTTTAAAATGCGTAAATTTAGCAGATCATTAGTTGATTTTTGCATATTTCAACTTAAATGATTGTTCGAAGGTGAGTATCTACTAACACAAATACGTTATCCCGAAGTTATCCACAAATAGGGGCAATTATGTCCCTTGCAAAACAACTCAGACCACACTATCTTGTGATCTCTAAATTGAACAACACCAGATATTGTGGCCAAATGTTATTCAATTAAATTCGCAAATATGGCGAAACTTATAATAAATGAGTATATACCTTGCCCCGGCGAGGTATAAAGCATTGGTCAAAATACATAATTCCCAAGGAATACAGGCAAATGAACCAACAGTTATCTGTAAGCAAACGTGACGGGCGTAAAGAGCCTCTTGATCTGGATAAGATCCATCGCGTTATTGAGTGGGCCGCCGAAGGTTTAAATAACGTTTCGGTTTCGCAAGTTGAATTAAAGTCGCACATTCAGTTTTACGACGGTATTCGTACTAAAGACATTCACGAAACCATCATTAAAGCAGCAGCGGATCAGATTTCAAAAGAATCGCCTGATTATCAATACTTAGCTGCACGTTTAGCTGTATTCCATTTACGTAAAAAAGCGTACGGTCAATTTGAGCCACCACGTTTATTTGACCACGTAACAAAAATGGTTGGCGATAAACGCTATGATGCTCATTTACTAGTAGATTACACAGAGCAAGAGTTAGATGAGCTTGATGCATACCTTGATCATTCTCGCGATCTTAACTTTAGCTACGCTGCTGTAAAGCAACTTGAAGGTAAGTATCTCGTTCAAAACCGTGTATCGGGTGAAATATACGAAAGTGCACAGTTTTTATATATTTTAGTTGCAGCAAGCTTATTTTCAGATTACCCACGTGAAACACGTACTGATTACATTAAACGTTTTTACGATGCAGTATCTTTATTTAAAATATCTCTACCAACGCCAATTATGTCGGGTGTACGTACGCCTACTCGCCAGTTTAGCTCATGTGTATTGATTGAATGTGGCGACAGCCTTGATTCAATCAATGCAACGTCGTCAGCTATTGTTAAATACGTTTCACAACGTGCGGGAATTGGTATTAATGCAGGTAGAATACGTGCGCTAGGTAGCCATATTCGTAACGGCGAAGCGTATCACACAGGTTGTATCCCTTTTTATAAGCACTTTCAAACAGCGGTTAAAAGTTGTTCACAAGGTGGTGTACGTGGCGGCGCAGCAACATTATTCTACCCGCTTTGGCATTTAGAAGTAGAGAACCTACTTGTACTTAAAAATAACCGTGGTGTAGATGACAACCGCGTTCGCCACCTAGATTACGGCGTACAGTTTAATAAATTAATGTACTCTCGTTTAATTAAAGATGATTACATTACATTATTTAGCCCATCAGATGTGCCTGGCCTTTATGATGCATTTTTTGAAGACCAAGCTGAGTTTGACGCACTTTACGTTAAATACGAACAAGACGAGTCTATTCGTAAAAAACGCATTAAAGCCATTGAGCTTTTCTCTATGTTTGCGCAAGAGCGTGCAAGTACTGGTCGTATTTATTTACAAAATGTGGATCACTGTAATACACACAGCCCATTTATTTCTAAAGTTGCGCCAATTCGCCAATCTAACTTATGTTTAGAAATTGCATTGCCAACTAAGCCACTTAATAACGTGAATGACGAAGAAGGCGAAATTGCCCTTTGTACACTTTCTGCGTTTAACCTAGGTGCAATAGAGTCACTTGATGAGCTTGAAGAGCTAGCTGAACTTGCAGTACGCGCACTTGATAACTTACTTGATTTCCAAGACTACCCTGTACCGGCTGCTAAAAATGCAACTATGGGTCGTCGTACACTAGGAATAGGCGTAATTAACTACGCATACTACCTAGCTAAAAACGGTAAACGTTATTCTGATGGCAGCGCTAATGCATTAACACATAAAACCTTTGAAGCTATTCAATATTACTTAATGAAAGCATCAAACGAGCTTGCTAAAGAGCGTGGCGCATGTCCTAAGTTTAACGAAACAACGTATTCACAAGGTATTATGCCAACAGATACGTACAAACGTGATTTAGATAAAATTTGTGATGAGCCACTTCATCTTGATTGGGATACACTACGTGCAAGTATTAAAGAGCACGGTATGCGTAACTCAACACTAAGTGCATTAATGCCATCAGAAACATCGTCGCAAATCTCTAACGCAACTAACGGTATTGAGCCACCACGTGGACATATTAGCGTTAAAGCAAGTAAAGACGGTATTTTAAAACAAGTTGTTCCTGAGTATGAGCGTTTAAAAGATCAGTACGAGCTACTATGGGACATTCCATCAAACGATGGTTATCTACAACTTGTTGGCATAATGCAAAAATTTGTTGACCAAACAATTTCTGCAAATACAAATTATGATCCAAACAAGTTCGAAGGCGGTAAAGTACCTATGCAAGTCTTATTAAAAGACTTACTAAGCGCGTACAAACTAGGTGTTAAAACCTTGTATTACCACAATACTCGCGACGGCGCCTCAGATTCACAAGAAGATGCTCCAGAGGTGGAAGATGACGATTGTGAAGGCGGCGCGTGTAAAATATAACTGCTGATTTTTATTTTAAGCGGGCATTTAGCCCGCTTTTTCTGATAGTTTTTTGAGTGATAAACATGTCTTATACTACTTTTAGCCGAAACCATAATAACCAAATGCAAGAGCCAATGTTTTTTGGCCAAACTGTAAACGTATCTCGTTACGACCAACAAAAATACCCAATTTTTGAAAAGTTAATTGAAAAGCAACTGTCTTTCTTTTGGCGTCCTGAGGAAGTAGATGTAAGTAAAGACCGTTTAGACTTTCAAGCATTACCAGATCACGAAAAGCATATATTTTTAAGCAACTTAAAATACCAAACACTGCTTGATAGTGTACAAGGTCGTTCGCCAAACGTGGCTCTACTTCCAATTGTATCGCTACCAGAGCTTGAAACATGGATAGAAACGTGGGCGTTCAGTGAAACAATTCACAGCCGCTCATACACGCATATTATCCGTAACGTAACACAAGCACCTGAGCTTATTTTTGATGACATTGTTAGCAACGATAAAATTAGCGAACGTGCTGATGCCGTAACTAAATACTACGATGACTTAATTAACTCTGTATCGCTTTACAACTTATACGGTGAAGGCAAACACGAGATTAACGGTAAAACAGTTATCATTAATTTATTTGAGCTTAAAAAGAAACTTTACCTGGCTATGATGTCAGTAAATATTCTTGAAGCGATTCGCTTTTACGTAAGTTTTGCATGTTCGTTTGCATTTGCTGAGCGCGAGCTAATGGAAGGTAACGCTAAAATCATCAAGCTAATTGCACGCGATGAAGCACTTCACCTTTCTGGTACTCAGCATATTTTAAACATTATGCAAGACGGTAAGGACGATCCAGAAATGGCGATTGTTGCTGCCCAGTGCCGCGACGAAGCAATTAAAATGTTTGTTGATGCTGCAGAGCAAGAAAAAGAGTGGGCCGAATACTTATTTAAAGATGGTTCGATGATTGGCTTAAATAAACATATTTTATGTCAGTACGTTGAATACATTACCAATGCACGTATGACTGCGATTGGTTTGCCAGCACAGTTTGAAAATAACAGTAACCCTATCCCGTGGATAAACTCGTGGTTAGTGTCTGATAACGTGCAAGTAGCACCACAAGAAGCAGAAATAAGCTCATACCTTGTTGGTCAAATTGACTCTCAAGTTGATGCATCAGAATTTGGTGATTTTGATTTATAATGAGTAGCAAGTCTACTGCAAGCATAACGCTTGCAGAAAACAGCCAGTGTATAGAATTTACCGCTGGCTGCCCTTCTCTTTTACACTGCTTAGAATCCATGAAAATAGACGTCGCATTCCAATGCCGTGAAGGCTATTGCGGCGCTTGTAGAGCAACGTTAGTGTCAGGCTGTGTTGAGTATAACGAAGAGCCACTTGCGTTTGTACGCGAAGGCGAAATACTGTTGTGCTGCTGTAAACCCAATGGCAATGTAAGTATTGATCTGAAATAAAAATCAATACTTACATCCATCGTTTATTAAACTTATCAATAGTGTGGAACGAACCGGTAATGTCCAGTAATTTTATAATCAAAAAGCATATCGCTTTTTTGCGGACCACGCCCTATATTATGCACAATAAGTGGGTTACCCGTATCTTGAGATAACTCATTAATCACCATACCTATATGAGGTAAATTACCTGGTAACATCCACGTTACTATATCACCGGTTTTATAATCACTCACTTTGTTGGATTTACTTAATACGTTTGCATGGCGCTCAAAGTAAGCTTGTAAATTTGGAACACGTCGGTGATCTATATTTTTATCAGTCTTAGTTAAGCCCCAAATACGTTTAGATGGATACAGCGCAAAGTTTTTTTGCATGTCTTCATGCACGAGTTTCTGTAAATCAACACCTAACTTTCTGTAACTTCTAATTATTACATCGGTGCACACACCTATATTTTTAGGTACATCCCCACCAGGGTAGCCAATAGAGCGATAAGCGCCGTCGTAAGTCACATCATGAGTTGTACGCTCAAGCAGAGCTGAAACAATATCTTCTTCAAACGATGCTGCATTACTATTAATACACGCTAAAGTAAGTAAACACCCAATAATTATGTACATATAAACTCCTTTAAATCTAAAATTGAGTTACAGCGTTTGGGCTACGTGCCTAAGAACGTCTATTTTATTGCCTTTACTTGCAAATTGCGTATCCAGCGCATATGCCATTTTTTCAAGCGGAGCGTCGTTATATCCTACATGTTGGATTTCACTAATGTAACGCATCATAAACGCGTCTGGACCAAGTTTAAGCCACTGCGCTACATGCACAAGCTCATGAAAATGAACCCTCAAATCTTTTGCAACCTCAGGAAGTAGGTAATAGGTATTTTTATACGTGATACCTGCTGCATCCATATCTACAAAATCGCCTAACCCCATATCTCGTAGGACTGGGAAATCAGGTTTTGGGATTTTATCAACCACAACATAAAATACATTTTCTAAAAATTCGGTAGGATAAAACCCATAAAATTCATTACTGAATTTATCACAACTCACTTTTTGACTGCTGTATTTTAAATTTGTAGCGTCAATCCAATTTTCTATTTGTTCTAGCACAGCTTCTCTCCTAAAGTACAAATGCAACACACCATGTGTAAACCTTAATCTAATATTTTAGTAAATTTTTTAACCAGCACTTTTAGTATTAACGCCTCGCAACTAGCGAAGAAAATAGAACGCATAGAATATCTAAACACAAAGCTCTAAATCAAAATTATCATAACCGGTCTATAAACAGTAAAAACCTTTTTTATACTTTTTAAAGTGTTATTATTTGTAACTAAAACAGTAACACTTAAAATCATGTATAATTTTACTAATACACTCTTTCGTATGAAAATAATGCGTTTCAGTTCCATTGTCTTACTGGTCATATTAAGTAATAGAGTAAATGCTGAAAATATAAAACCGTTCACATCAGATGGCTGTAGTGTTTTTCCGGACGGCACGACAAAAGATAAAAAGTTGTGGCTTGCATGTTGTAAAGCGCACGACTACGCCTACTGGCAAGGTGGCACTTATTGGCAACGTTTAGAAGCAGATAAAGCCTTGCAACAGTGTGTTATTGAAGCCGGCGAAACGAGTATAGCGAACATTATGCTTGCTGGAGTTCGATTTGGTGGCAGCCCTTATATACCATCGACTTTCAGATGGGGCTATGGTTGGCCCTATCCTAGGTTATATCAAGCATTAACAGCTGATGAAATTAAGCAAATTGCTGCTTTAAAAACGGTATTAACTCAAACCAATTAACACATTGTGAAAAACTGGGTTATGCAAATAATATCAAAAGGAATTGAATCACTATGCTTATACTGTTAAGTGTCATTTTAACTTTGTTTCCAACGGTAATATCTTATTTTGTTTCACGTAATTACGCTAAAAAGGCTAAAGCGACTAATAAAGGTGCTTACATCAGAGCTGTGCTTTGGCCTAGTGTTTTCTCGTGGACACTATTTGCTGCTGTTGGGCACGGTGCAATCACCTTCCCCTTACCTTCAACGTTTGCGCTCGTGTTATATATGTTTCTGTATCACGAACGTGGTATCTATTTCCATCCTCACATATTTTTAAGCCCAACGATTCCAATAGCCGTTTATTTAATAAGCTATTTCAAATACAAAAAAGCGGCCAATAAAGAGCTAACGCCCTAGCCCACTATTGGCTCATCAGTATCTTGTAAGGTCCGAAGCTGCACTTACTCCAGCTGTGCACTTCTTTGCTGTGAAACTACAGCGTTATTATCTGAATATAAATGTGTAAATAACAGGTCTGGTAAATAAAGCGACATTACCAAAAATAACGAGTTTACCTATGCCCCTAGATATACAAAAAAGCCTTAAAGTAAAACCTGCTCACATCGTCTCATTTATTGTGTTTTTATTAGTTTCATTATCTACGTTTACCGCTCAAGTATATGCCGCTGATGCTGTATGGCCTTCAAAAACCACTTACAAATATGCAAATGTAAATGGTAAATGGTAAAAAGATATTTTACCGAGAAGCTGGCGCGCAGCATAAGCAAACCATTGTACTTTTACATGGGTATCCGTCGTCTTCACACAGCTACCGAGAATTCATCCCACTCTTATCAGGTCGTTATCATGTGATTGCACCTGATTATTTAGGCTCTGGTTATAGCGCACGCCCAAACCCAAAAACTCAAAAATATACTTTTTAATTTCTAGCTCAATACGTTGAAGGATTACTAACAACACTTAAAGTAAAGCACTACAGCCTTTATATACAGGACTTTGGAGCTCCTGTGGGCTTTAGAATGTTGTTAAATAACCCAAATAAACTTGATGCACTTATTGTACAAAATGGTAATGCGTATTTAGAGGGGCTAACCCTACCGAGGCAAGCTTTTTTTAAAGCCGCGAATGAGGACAAATCACAAGCGCAGAGTGATAAAATTTATTCGTTCACGTCTAATAAAGCCATTATTAATAAGCAATATTTACGAGACGTACAAAGTAACCCAGAAGTAATGAGCCCTGATAGCTGGACGCACGATCTTCACTTTTTACAAACTAAATCCGATAGAGTAATTCAAGTACAATTGCTACAAGATTACTACAATAACCTTCTCGACTACCCTAAATGGCAAGCTTATTTACGCAAGTACCAACCAGCAACATTAATTGTATGGGTAAAAACGACCCTGCGTTATAGCCGCAGGCGCTAAAGCATATTTAAAAGATGTACCGAACACTGAAATACATTTACTCGATTCAGGACACTTTAGTGTTGAAGAAAAACCAATTGAGATTGCAAAGTACATTGTGAACTTTATGGATAAGCTATAAATAGCGGAAATAAAAAACGCTGAGGGTATAAACCATCAGCGTTTCATTAAATTGTACTAACTTAAGCTAAATCCAAAGAAATAGTATTTAATATGGGTAACTGTCAGATCAAGTCTGAGCTAGTAAATTTTAAGTATTTAACCTTCTTCTTCAATAAGTGACTCTAGTAGATCGTGTATTTCAGCTTTAAGCTCTTTATCTTCAATTTTATTAGCACTAACCTTAGCATTTTGAAGATTTTTAATAGCCTCGTCTTTTTGACCAAGTTCTAGCTGCAGTGTAGCCATTGAAAAAGAAACTGATGACATGTGATCTTTGTTATTAATCGCAACAGACTTTTCTAATGCTTTTTCATAAGTCGTGATTGCCTCTTCTAGCTCTTCGGTAAAATCAGCCAAAGTTTCCCATTGTACTGGGTGATCTTTTGAGGTATTTTCGTTTTCAATACAAATCGCTTTTAATTGAGCAAATAAAGATTCAAATTTTTCTCGGTTATTTTTGTTAGCCGCCGCCATTAAATCTTCTGCTAGGTCATGTACCGCTTTATATATTTTTGTATTCATCATCACTGGTTATCCTTTAGTGCAACTAAACTAATTTACTGACTCAATTTAGCTAAAATGTATCATTACAGTCATTATAAAATGTATTTAAACAACTGATTTATTTAATTTGGTGTATAGCGTAATAATACATTAATAATGAACATCGCGTAGGCGTTAAACACACTGTAATTAAACTTTATCGCAATTACTCTTAGTAACCTCACACACTGAATAAACTTGCAACCCAATCCAACGTAAAGATGGTCGTAAACACTTTAAGTGCAATGACAACTATAAATAATAAGATGATTGCCGCTTTGGCTTTGCTACTTTTGAGGTTGTTCCAATATAATAACTTTGCATTAAATTCTGTTTTTAACTTAGTAACAGCTTCTTTCATAATTACATCCTACTTAGGGATCCCGCTCAGCAACATTTAATAACTACACAGCTGCCCAAGCAGGTTTCATAATATTTTTCGCCACCTTAGAGTAAAGCATTAAATAAAGCCTGTACTATATAAAATGTAACAAGGGGTTTTAACTTAAGTTATTGTATCTAACTTTTTTACACACCCAAAAAGCAAACAATGGGGCAATTCAGTAGAGCGTTAATAATAAATTTGGTGCTACACTAATAGCTAACTTAAATGTGTTAACAGCCAACTAAATTAGCAAATTATGAAAGAGTGCAACCAGTGTGGTAAATGCTGTATTAAATATGGTGGCGGCGACTTAAGCGCAACGAAAGAAGAAATAGATTTATGGGAGCTCTTTAACCCCGAAATTTATGAGTACGTTAAAAACTACGAAATTTGGTTTGACCCAAAAACAGGCTTAAGACTTCAAGTGTGCCCATTTTTAGAAATTGCGCCCAAAAAAGATCCTCTCGCTAAAAACATGTATACCTGCAGCATTTACCTCGACCGCCCAGAAGACTGCCGCCACTACCCTAGCCTTATTTCGGAGATGATCCGCGACGAATGCGAAATGATTGAATCTGTAGATATAACAAACCAGACAAGAGCGCAGCATAAACTAGATGCGATAATGATAGATAGCCGCTATTAAATATATAGATTTACCAGCTAGGGCTATGAGTTATTCGGCCATATGGATAAGTTTTCTATTCACAAACCTATTATTTGAATTTCTATAGTATTGGCTTAATCGTCATTTTTAGATTATTCATCGCAAAATACAAAGTTATACTATAACATTGTTGATTCGTTAATTTTGCGGTGTTATATTATATCACAACATAATAACCACGAACCAATATATCCATGACAAAGTTAACATTAATCTCCTCTGCTATTTTTTCTGTTTTATGTTCTCAATCAGCTTTGGCTGCAACTGTTACTGGTAAAGTAATGGATGATAAAAATCAACCAATTAAAAATGCCTCTATCCATGTTCATGGCAAAAACCAAAGCGTAAAAAGTAATGATTTAGGCGAGTTTGCTATCGAAATCGATGCAAACAGCCAATTACATATTAGTAAAGACAACTACATAGACTCTCGTATTGCTGTTACCGAATCTTCAAACAACCTGTCTGTGTCACTTAAACCAACATCGGTTGAAACAGTGGTTGTTTATGCCTCTGCACTTCATAAAAACAGCTTAGAAATGATATCGCCAGTAAGCGTGCTCTCAGGTGATGAATTAAGAAATAAATCTAAACCAACACTTGGCGAAACTCTTAAAGGTTTACCCGGCGTAAATGCAAGTTACTTTGGCCCAGTATCATCAAGCCCGATTATTCGCGGTTTAGATGGCCCTCGCGTTAAAATCACACAAAATGGATTAGATGCCAGCGATGCATCGCGTATTGGTCCAGACCACGCGACATCAAGCGACAGCCTAGCGGCAGAACAAATTGAAGTATTACGTGGTCCAAGCACCCTACTTTATGGCTCTGGTGCAATTGGTGGCGTTGTAAACGTGGTTGATAACCGTATTCCTACTAGCAATATCGACGAGCTTACAGGTGCAGCTGAATACAGCCACGATACTGTATCTAACGCAAATACAGTTGCTGCAAAACTTGAAACCGGTAATGAGGGTTTTAACTTTCATTTTGATGGTACAAAACGCAGCGGCGATGATTACCAAACACCAAACTTTACTATCACCGATGATGATGGCGATGTCGAAAAAGAAGATTCAGTAGAGAACACCTTTATTGATAGCGAAACGCTTAACTTTGGTACTAGCTATGTTGGAGAGCACCTAACGGTTGGTTTTTCTTACGGTAGCATTGATACCGATTACGGGATTCCTGGGCATGAGCATCATCACGATCACGAAGGTGAAACTGAAGAAGAGCATGCAGAACATGAAGACGAAGCAGCTGAAGAGCCGGTTTATGCACATTTAGAGCAAGATCGCTGGCAAGGGCTTGTAAGTTACGCCCTTCATAATAACTGGATTGAAACCATTAACCTACGTGTTGGCTACACAGATTACTCGCACAGCGAAATTGAAGATGGCGAAATTGGTACTACTTTTAAAAATAAAACGACTGAAGCACGTTTAAATGTAGAGCATAAGTTTGCTGATTGGCACGGAATGATGGGCTATCACTACAGCGATTCTGACTACGATGCAATTGGTGAAGAAGCCTTTACACCCGCAAGTGTAACTACAACTAACGCATTATATTTACTAGAAGAGCGTGAATTTGGCGACATTACAATTGAACTTGGCGCACGTGTTGAAGATTACAAAATTGAAAGCCAAATCACGGCACACGAGCATAGCCACGATGAAGTAGAAATAGATCACAGCGACGAAGAAACCATTGGGTATAATGAAAGTTTTACCAATTTAAGTGCCTCTGCTGGTGCCATTTGGCAATACAAGCCGGGTCATAGTATCGCTACGAGTATTTCTCATTCAGAACGAGCACCACTTTCGGCAGAGCTTTTATCTAACGGTTTACACATTGCAACTGGCACTTACGAGCTAGGCCTTGGTTACAATATTGAAGATAATGAAGCGCATTTTGAGCCAGAAAATATCAAGCAGGAAACTTCAACAAACTTAGATTTAAGCTTTAGACGCTTTAGCGGTGATTTTGGTTACACCGTTAACTTTTTCTATAACGATATCAAAAACTTTTATTTTCAAGAAAATACGGGGTTAGTTTACGATGAAGAAGATGGTTTAGAATCAGCTATTGGTGCACATGACGATGCTGTTGCGGTTTATCAATTTACAAGTAAAGACGCAGAGCTTTATGGAATTGAGTTTGACGCGCATTACCAAGTAACACCAAGCGCTATGGTTAAAGTATTTGGTGACTCAACTCGTGCAAAACTTAAAGATGATGAAGGTAACCTACCGCGTATTCCAGCCAATAAATTAGGCTCTGAGTTACAGTACGATTTAGGTGACTTACAACTAACATTAACGGGTACTCATTACTTTGATCAAAACGATGTAACTGCCTTTGAAACTCAAACTGATGGCTATACGTTATTTGATGCACAAGCTAATTACCAATTAGGTTTAGGCAGTGTCGATGCACAGCTGTATATAAACGTTGATAACATTACTGATGAGTTAGGTTTTGTACATAGCTCATTTATTAAAGATAAAGCCCCACTACCAGGCAGAAACTTCCGCTTTGGTGTTCGTGGCTATTTTTAATAATTAAAAGTAGTTTTAGTTTATAAACCGCATTTTATTAATGCGGTTTTTTTATTTTTAGAATATATAATATCGATCGGCAATAATACTTGATCAATTCAAGGGATTAAACTTTGCGCTAACTGCGTAAAAAATTATGATATACGACTGCATGGATGCAAAAGGTAGAGCAATGCAGGAGCAATTAGTGATAACAATTAGTTAAAAAAGTTTTTGCCTTGTTATCAACCCTATTTTCTTAGCGCAAAATAGATCACTTAATTAATCGAATTGGTATAAAACACTTAGATTACAGACACAAAAAAGCCGTATTCAGATTGAATACGGCTTTTTAAACTCTTAATTTTAAAATTTATTTAAATTAAGAAATGATTTCGTGTAGTTCAACGTCAAATACAAGCGTTGAGAAAGGTGCGATTGCAGCACCTGCGCCACGTTCACCATAAGCAAGCTCATGAGGAACGTAGATACGCCATTTAGTACCTACAGGCATCATTTGTAATGCTTCAGTCCAGCCTTTGATCACGCCACCAACTGGAAATTCAGCTGGTTGACCGCGCTCGTATGAGCTATCAAACACAGTACCGTTAATTAGTGTACCGTGGTAATCAACACGTACTGTAGACTCAGCTGTTGGCTTTTCGCCTTCGCCAGTCGCTAGTACTTCATATTGAAGACCAGACTCAGTTACTGTGATTTCAGGACGTTTTGCGTTTTCTTCTAAGAATGCAATACCTTCGGCAGAAAGTACTTTAGATTCTTCTTCACGACGAGCTTGGATCTCTTCGTTAATCTTTTCGAATGCAGCTTGAATCTCAGGGATCTCAACTTGAAATGCGCTACCAGCGTACGCATCTTTCATGCCTTCAAATACTGAATTTAGGTTTAAGCCTTCAAAAGGATTAGACTTAAGTTGCTCACCCATTTGTAAGCCAATACCGTAACTTGCTTTTTCAGCATCTGTAGTAAAATTATCTGACATAATGTGTTTTTCACGTTTTGTTAGTTAAAAGACACGTATATGCTATCACAAAATAAACCCCGTTTGGGGCTAGTTTTTGCTGAGTTTTAGCTTAATTAGGCCAACAATATAACTACAAAGCGGTAAAGTGAATAAAATTCCAACAAGTAAAGGAATAGCTAATAATCCAGATTCACCAGACAATAAAAATGGCACTGCAACTAAGCCTACTAAACCAATAAAAGTAGAGCCAATTACTGGCCAATGTTTATCATATTTAGTAATAAGATGGGCAGCCAAAATATTAAAACCAAGACCATAAGCAAAAGCGGTAATTAATGGATATTCTGGCTGTGCGTCGACCGCCATTTTTGCCAACAAGCTAATAGCACTTTGATAGCAGTAACCAAATACCACCCATAATAAAAGATGTTTTATTAATAGCTGTGAGGTTGATAGGTTCGTTGCTTTAGTCATTAATTAAACTCCACAAAGCAAAAAACCGCCTATAAGGCGGTTTTTTTAAATAATGGTGGAGAGATAGGGATTTGAACCCTAGATGGGCTATAAACCCATGCCGGTTTTCAAGACCGGTGCATTCGACCACTCTGCCATCTCTCCGTACGGCGCGAATAATATGGTTAAACGTGTTACTTGTAAAGAGCTAAATATAAATTAATCGTAAATAATAATTAAACGATTAAAAACAAGTCACATTGCTCTTTTGTTAAGCTAATTACTTCAACACGCTTATTAATTCAATACTCAGTAATATTGTTTAGGCCTGCGAGCAATCCAAGAACAAATTAAACAAGCCAATAAACTCAATGCCGCGAATGTTACACTTTGAAAAATTAAGTCAAATCGATTTAAATCATCACTTGGCACTATTACAAACATAAAAGCGGGGAGTACACTTAGCGCTAAAACATAACAACACACTTTAAATGCCCGTCCAAAGTCAAAACGTTTAGACTGTTGCATCCACAAAGTTAACAGTATTAGCATACCTATTGCAGAGCCTGCTATAAAATGCGCTGCATTTGTACTCATTGCAACATACAAGGTTACAAAAGCACCAACAATTCCCCAAATTGACCACGCAAGCCAGTTTTCTTTTTCCTGTAAAAATAAATTTCCCATTGTTTTCGTCTTCTTTATCGTTATTTTTATTAAGACTTTCCATAATGTATCAAAAAACAACCGATTAAAAAACAAACTGAAGAAGAATTATTAACTTTTGTGCTTCCAAGCGCTTCTCACAGCCAAACCACTAACTCTTTTATATTACTCTTAGTAACCTTAATGAATTATGACTATGCATATTGCATAAAGTTCATACTATTTCACAAATTACTAAAATAATGTCCTGGTTTATGGCGAGGTGACTTTTTACACTCAACTTGAGGAGTACCTATGTATAAGTACCCTACAATTTCATCTTGCTCATGTAAGTTAAGCGCTTTTTTGACTGCTCTACTTTGTGCAAAGTAACCTGTGCGCCAAACACCACCTAAACCTTGAGCAAATGCAGCTTGTTGCATTGCTAATACACTGCAGCCTGCACTTTGTACCTGCTCGATACGAGGAACTTTTGGGTGTTCTTGATATTTAGCAATTGCGATTACAATCATAGGCGCACGAAGGGGAAGCTCTTTAGCACGGTTAATTACTTTTTCTGTCTGTTGCTCTGCCACTGCACTTTGATGGTAAATTTCACCCAGTTTATTGCGTGCATCACCTTGAGCAATGATGAACTGCCACGGTGCTATACAGCCATGATCAGGAACACGTAATGCTGCTTGCTTAATTATGTCGAGCTGCTCAGGCGTAGGGCCCGGCTCTGTTAGTTTAGAGTCTGATTGGCGAGTAAGTAAAAGCTCGATAGCGTTCATAACGATTCCTCAAAATTCAAAACGATAGAGTAACATTTAAAACCTTAAATAATAAATACCGAGAAATTAAAATGCAAAACGGCCGCAAAGGGTCAACTATGCAGCCGTTAATAAAATACATTTAATGCGCTATTTTTTTATAACGTTTCGCTTTAACCAGTAATCAAAACTAACAAAACGCCCACCGCCCATAAAAAATAAACTTAAGAGCATAGCAAAATAAATTGCCGAAAATTCTATGCCATTATTTAAAATAGATGGTTTACCTTTTTCGTATAGGTAATCAGGAAAGCCGTGCTCTTCAACTAAGTCTCGAATTTTTCCTATCCTGTCTTGTACTTCTAATGAGTTTTCGAGGCTTTCTTTTGCACCTGGGATAGATAACCAATCAAGTACTTGCGCAGCACTTGTTTCTGGATTAGTCGGCGCTATTGCAAACCACCCGTTATGCCAATGTACTGAAGTAGCCGCTACAACCATTGTGAACATAAGCGGGATACTGACTAAGCGAGTTAAAAGGCCAAATAATAACAACCAACCACCTAAAAATTCACTCCATCCAGCTAAGAAGGCTAGTAAATCAGGAAACGGTAAGCCTAAACCCCATTCACTATTACCAAACCATTGAACGACATCAGGCGATGCTAAAAAGTTATTTAGAAAGCCTTCTGTTTCAGTACTTATAGCAAGTTTGTTATAACCTGCGATGATCATAACGGGAGCTAAAATTAAGCGAAATAGTAAAGCAGGTAAACCATCTAAAAACGATAGTTTACCCAATATTGTGTTATAAAAACTGATTAGTTTATTCATGCGTATCCTGTGTGTTCAATGTTTATTAAGTTATAGACTATAAACAAAAAAGACCGTATAGATTGATAAACTATTTCAATTTATTTACAAAGGTTAAATACTTCTCGCCACTTGTAGAGCTTCAAAAATAGCGCGTTTAGCATCAATTGCAGCAGCCAATTTAGCTCCGCCTATCACATGCACTTTTGCGTTATCTGTGTAACCTTCTAGCACTTCGCTATTAGAAACCTGACCAATACACGCAATAACAGTATCTACCGGCAGTACTTGAACTTCTCCAGCAACATTAATTGTTAACCCATTCTTATCAAAACTTTGATATTGGCAGTCAGCAATTTGTTTAACACCATGCTGTTTAGCAACTTGGCGATGTATCCAACCAGTGGTTTTACCAAGCTCACTACCAAAACGACCCGAACTGCGTTTTAACATATACAATTGGCGCTCGTCTTTATGAGGTTGTGCATCACACTCAATCCCCCATTGCGTTTTAAACTCGCTAATAGATTGTGATGTATGTTCACTTAAAAAAGCAACCATATCAAAACCAATACCGCCAGCACCTAAAATAGCGATTGATTTGCCCAGTTCTACTTCGCCGCGTATGACTTCGTCATAAGCAAACACACGCTTATCATCACTACATTTAATAGAGGCTTCACGCGGCCTAACGCCTGTTGCAAAAACAATATCATCATAATCTTTAAGCATTGAATCGTCGTAAGCTTTACTAAGCTCCACAGTTACTTTTAATCGCTCGAGCTCATTAGTGAAGTAAGTAAGTGTATGGTTAAAGTCTTCTTTACCCGGTATTTGCATGGCTAAATTAAATTGACCGCCCATTTGCGATTTTTGATCAATTAACGTGACGTTATGCCCTTTTTGAGCCAAGTAACAACTTGCTGATAAACCAGCAGGACCTGCACCGACAACTAATACATTTTTAGCTTTAGCTGCTTGCTCTAGCGGGTAATCTAGCTCAAATGCAGCTTGTGGATTAACTAAACACGTAGCACGTTTATTTTTAAATACGTGATCTAGACAACCCTGGTTACAGCCAATACAAATATTGATTTGTTTAGATTGATTGTTTACGTACTTATTAAAAAACTCAGGATCAGCTAATAATGGACGTGCCATCGAAATTAAATCAGCCTCGCCTGCATTTAAAATATCGTTAGCAATTTCTGGAGTATTAATTCGGTTAACAGCAATCACAGGGACATTAACTACGTCTTTTAAACGCTTTGATGCTTCTTTAAATGCACCCGGTGGCACCATACTCGCAATAGTCGGTACACGCGCTTCGTGCCAACCAATACCAGTGTTAAATATATCAACACCCGCTTTTTCAAGTTCGGTAGCCTGAATAACAACTTCCTCTGGTGTTGAACCGTTTGGAATCAAATCAATGACCGACAATCTAAAAATAATTAAGAATTTTTCAGATACTTTTGCTCTTACAGCTTTAACTATTTCAAGTGCAAGTCGCATTCTATTTTCTAAGCTGCCACCAAACTCATCATCGCGTTTATTGGTATGAGGCGCCATAAACTCATTAATCAAATACCCTTCAGAACCCATGACTTCTACGCCATCGTAGCCGGCTTTTTCAGCCATATAGGCAGAATGCGCAAAGTCTTTAATTGTTTTTTTAATCGAGCCAAGCGACATCGCTTTAGGTTTATAAGGATTAATAGGTGCTTTTATTGCACTTGGTGCTTGATTGAAAGGATGGTATGCATAACGTCCAGCATGTAATAATTGCAAACAAATTTTTCCACCGTGTTTATGCACAGCATCTGTGTAAGCGCGATGCTTAAACACATCGTAATAACTATTAAATGAGGAAGAAATAGGTGTTAGCTTGCCACGTAAATTAGGGCTGTATCCGCCTGTAATTAACATCGCGGTGCCACCTTTTGCACGTGCTTCATAAAATGCACGTAAGCGTTTGCGGTTATGCCAGCCCTCTTCAAGGCCTGTATGCATTGAGCCCATAACCAAGCGGTTACGTAATTGTGTGTGTTTTAGTTGTAATTGTTGTTCTAACATCTTGTGCCCCGTTAACTGGTCTAACCTGTATACATTAGCTAATTCTGCTTTAATGGCAAGTAATAAGCAATATGTGCATGCATTTAATTAAAAATAGCTGTAAAAACTTACGTTTATATAGGTTCATAAACACTTCGTTACGATTTAGCAGTTAAATTTATTTTTATTCTAGGCTAAGATGGAACTAATGTATTAACTGTACCAAATTAAGGAGCTATTTTGATAGCAAAGGTATTTAAAGGTATTTGGGCTGGAATTAATTTTTCTCGTCGCTTAATACTAAACATTTTGTTTTTATTACTGGTAATTGTTTTCTTTGTGTCACTCTCAAGTGACGATGATCAAATAATAGTTGAAAATGGCTCTGTACTCAGGCTTAACTTAAATGGCCCTATTGTTGAAGAGAAAACATATATAGACCCAGTTGAAGCCGCAATTAGTGATGCAACTTCTGGTTCTGAAGCACCAAGCGAAATATTACTCGACGATATTGTTGAAGTAATAAACGAAGCGACTAAAGACGATCGTATCTCGGTGATATTGCTTGATTTACAAGAGATGCCTAAAGCACATTTAAATAAACTTAAGCAAATTACAAAGGCTATTGATGCCTTCAAGCAAGCTGGCAAAAAAGTAATTGCATCGGGTTATTACTATACTCAAGCACAATACTATATTGCATCGCATGCTGACGAAATAGCTATGCACCCATACGGCAGCGTAGGTATTGAAGGTTATGGCATGTACCCGCTTTACTTTAAAGATGCACTTGAAAAGCTTGAAGTAACGCAGCATATTTTCCGTGTTGGTACATTTAAGTCAGCAGTAGAACCTTTTATTCGTAACGACATGTCTGAAGCAGCTAAAGAAGCTAACCGCGTTTGGTTAGGCGCTCTTTGGAGCGAATACAAACAAGATGTTGCCGCTGTTCGCCCGTTTGATGAGTCAAATTTTGACGAAACAATGGACGTATATCTAGAAAAAATGAAAGCTGCCGATGGCGATGCAGGTAAATATGCACTTGATCACCAGTGGGTTGACTCTTTAAAAACAAATCAGCAAGTTCGTAAACAATTAATTGATTTAGTAGGCACACAAGAAGATGGTAAGACATTTAAGCAAGTTTCATTTCGTGAATACTTAAGCTTAATTAAACCGCCTATTGAAATTGATAACCCTATTACCGAAAAAGTAGCGGTAGTTGTTGCTAAAGGTACGATTGTTGATGGTGAGCGTAAAGCAGGCGAAATTGGGGGTGACTCTACAGCCGCCCTACTTCGTAAAGCACGCCTAGATGATAAAGTTAAAGCGGTTGTACTACGTATAGACTCTGGTGGCGGTAGTATGTTTGCCTCTGAAGTTATTCGTGCTGAAGTATTAGCCCTTAAGGCTGCTGGTAAACCTGTTATTGCTTCAATGAGTTCTGTGGCTGCATCAGGTGGTTATTGGATTGCCTCTGCTGCAAACGAAATTTGGGCAGCACCAAGTACAATTACAGGCTCAATTGGTGTATTTGGTACGTTTATGACATTTGAGAAAACCTTATCGAAAATTGGTGTTTATTCAGATGGCGTTGCAACAACCGAAATGGCTGGCTTTTCTATCACTCGTCCACTAAATGAAAAGATGGGTCAAGTAATTCAAATGAACGTTGAGGAAGCATACGGTCGCTTTTTAAATGTTGTTGCTGATGCGCGTAATATGACGCCTGAGCAGGTTGACAAAATTGCCCAAGGCCGTGTATGGATTGCATCTCAAGCACTTGAACTAGGTTTGGTTGATAAGCTAGGCGACAAACAAGGTGCGATTGAAGCCGCTGCTGCACTTGCCAAACTTAATCATTATGAAGTTAAAACTATTAAACAAGATTTAAGCTCGCAAGAAAAAATGATTCAAAACATTTTTGGTAATGCGTCTATTAAATCAATGCTTGGTTTGCAAACACAAAAAACATCTGTGTTAGCAACACAAGCTAATTTACAAAGTGTTATTAACCAATTAAGTACTGAAGTTGAAAACCTTAAAGATTACAACGATCCACAAGGTGTATACGCACGCTGTTTAGTGTGTAACGTTGCACAATAAAAGTGCATAGCTTCACCTAATCAGCTGTATTTAAAGCTGCTTAACGTTATACTAGGCCCAGTTTTTTTACTGGGCTTTTTTTATGAAACGTAAACGCATTTATATCGCTTATACTGGCGGTACTATAGGTATGAAAAAATCGAGTCGAGGCTATATTCCAGCTGAAGGTTTTTTAACAGAAACCGTAGTGAATAACGCAGAATTTAATCGTGATGAAATGCCTTTGTTTGATATTCACGAATACTGCCCTCTTATAGATTCTTCAGACATGTCACCAGAGCATTGGCAACTCATTGCTAATGATATCAAAGATAAATACCAAGATTATGATGGTTTTGTGGTGCTCCATGGCACTGATACTATGGCGTATACAGCCTCAGCGCTGTCATTTATGTTCGAAAATTTGACTAAACCAGTGATTGTAACCGGCTCACAAATTCCGCTCTCACAATTACGTTCTGATGGCCAAGTAAACTTACTTAATGCCATGTATTTAGCTGCAAATTATCCTATTGCTGAAGTAAGTCTCTTTTTTAATAACCAACTGTTTAGAGGTAATAGAGCAACTAAAGCACACGCGGATGGGTTTAATGCTTTTGCCTCGCCGAATCTAGACCCCTTAGCGTTATCGGGTATTAATATTCAACTTATTAAGGGGCAGCTTAGCCCATATGTTGAAAATGAGCTGCAAGTTACACCTATTACACCTCAGCCTATCGGGGTGCTTTATTTGTACCCTGGCATTAGCCAAGAGGTAGTTAAAAGCTTGGTCAATGGCAATATTAAATCACTGGTGCTACTGAGTTTTGGTGTAGGTAATGCACCACAAGATCCGAGCTTTTTGTCAATACTCGAAGAAGCAAGTAAACGTGGCGTCGTAATTGTTAACTTAACTCAGTGTTTAAAAGGTCATGTAAACATGGGTGGCTATGCAACAGGTAATGCGCTATTAAATATTGGTGTAATAAGTGGGTACGATATGACTCTTGAAGCATGTTTAACTAAGTTACATTATTTATTTAGCCAAAAGCTTGAAGTCGAAACGATTCGTCATTTAATGCAAGATAACTTACGTGGTGAGTTGAGCCGTTAATTTTTAGCCTGTAAAAATACAAAAGGCACGCTAAATAGCGTGCCTTTATCGTTTTAAACAACTGTTTTTTATCTAACTTTAGCGTCTATATCTACTAAATCAGTTAAATGACACATTTCACCACTGTGGGTTTTTATGCCGTGCTCACCAAAGTAATCACGCTGGGCTTGAACTAAATGCCCATTACTCGGTGTAGTTAATGTTGCTAAATACGTTTGTGTAGCTCCCAATACAGGGAATGCTAAACCAGTCATTATTGCTTGACCGGTAATTTTTCGCAAAGAGTTAGACTCTTTTTCAAGAGTGTCAATAAATTCAACACCTTGTGCAACGCTATCAAGGTAGTCAGCACGAATTATACAACCAGCGCGCCACGTTTGAAGCGTTTTAGATAAATCTACTTTCCACTGATGAGTACGTGATGCACCTTTAATTAGCGCCAGACCTTGACGATACGCAAGTAAGCTTGCAAGTAAGAACGCGTCTTTTAGCTCTTCTAAATCAATTTCAACATTGCTCGTTGATTTAGATGCATATGTCATCTCTTGTGCAGCCGTTGTGTTACATGCATTAGTTAAATGACGAGCTTGAACAGCAGCAACAAGTGAAGGGACAGCAATACCAAGTTCGAGTGCATTTTGCGCAGTCCAAAGACCAGTACCTTTAGCGCCAACTTTATTATCAATTAAGTCCGCAAGCGGTACATTATTATGATTTTCAAGTGACAATATATGGCTAGAAATAGACAGTAAGTAACTATTTAATTGACCTTCTGACCAGTCATTAAATATCTCAGCTACTTCTTTTGGAGAACGATTAGTACCTAAACGAAGTAATTGGTAAACTTCTGCAATAAGTTGCATCAGTGCGTATTCAATACCGTTGTGAACCATTTTTACAAAATGACCACTTGCTGATTGACCAACACGTGCAAAACACGAGTCGCCATTATAGCTAGCAGCTACTTTTTCAAACCATGGCTCAATACGTTCCCAACCACCTTCAGAACCACTTGCCATCATTGCAGGACCATGGCGAGCGCCTTCTGCACCGCCAGAAATTCCCATAGTGGCAAATTCAAATTTATTTTGGTATTTGAGTTTACGCGTTATACCGTCTTTATAATTACTATTGCCGCAATCGACTATCATATCGTCACAATTAACGCCGGCCTCTACAAGTTCATTACAAACTGTATCAACTAACTCACCAGCAGGAACAAGTAATAAAATAGAACGAGGTGCCTCTAAACGCCTTACCATGTCACTTAAATCAGAGACAATGTGAAGCCTATCAGCCATGCCTTGTGATTTGGCACAACTTAGTAACTCTTCACCCGCATGTGGGTTTTTATCATAAGCGACTAGCGTTATCCCTTTTTCAATCAAGTTTAGGGCAAGATTTTTTCCCATAACGCCTAACCCTACTAATGCAACTTGCATCTAGTGTCCTCCTCGGTAACAACTATTTGGTTAGAAAATTCAATGTATAAATTAAATAATACCGCGTGCATTATACTCATACAGTCATAAAATACTAACTATGAGCCCATACAACATGCTTTTTTATTACAGATAAATAAGCTACGTAATTATATCAAACATCAATGCTCTCGGGGTGACTAAAAGCAACGCTAATTGAAATTAAGATCATTGACGCATTCTGACACCGGTGTCATAATGATGACACAATAGTTTTGTATAAAATAGTGGCAAACCTTTGAAGTTTGCACATAATTAAAATATTTTAATCTAATATAGATGTTTTAATTCAACAAAATAACGTCAACATGCTTTCACCAAGCAAACAGGAGAAATTGATGCTAAGACGCACGAAAATAGTCGCTACCCTTGGACCTGCTACCGATAGAGATAACAACTTAGAAAAAATTATTATCGCTGGGGCTAATGTAGTACGTTTAAACTTCTCACATGGTGTTGCCCAAGATCATAAAGACCGTGCGCAAGCTGTACGCGATATTGCAAAAAAATTAGGCAAGCATATTGCTATTCTTGCTGATCTTCAAGGCCCTAAAATCCGCGTTTCTACTTTTAAAGAAGGTAAAGTAACGCTTTCTGTGGGTGCAAAGTTCACTCTTGATGCAAAAATGGAAAAAGGCGAAGGCGATGTTAACTCTGTAGGTATTGATTATAAAGAATTACCTAACGACGTTAGCCCTAACGACTTACTACTCCTAAATGACGGCCTTATTCAACTAACTGTTGATGAAGTAGCTGGGCACTTAGTACATTGTACTGTAACTGTTGGCGGTGTTTTATCTAACAATAAAGGTATTAACCGTTTAGGTGGTGGCTTAACTGCTCCAGCATTTACTGAAAAAGATAAAGAAGATTTAATAACTGCCGCTGAAATTGACGTAGATTACATTGCCGTATCATTCCCACGTAGTGGCGACGATATGCGCTACGTACGCTCACTTGCTGAAGCTGCTGGTTCAAAAGCACAACTACTTGCAAAAATTGAACGTGCTGAAGCCGTTGAAACACAAGAAGCTGTTGATGACATCATTCTAGCGTCTGACGCTGTAATGGTTGCCCGGGGTGATTTAGGTGTTGAAATTGGTGATGCAGCTCTTATGGGCAAGCAAAAACTAATTATTCGTCGTGCTCGTTCATTAAACCGTACTGTAGTTACAGCAACGCAAATGATGGAATCGATGATCGATAACCCTATGCCTACACGTGCAGAAGTTATGGATGTTGCAAATGCTGTTCTTGATGGAACAGATGCTGTAATGCTTTCAGCTGAAACAGCTGCTGGTGATTACCCTGAAGAAACTGTTGCAACTATGGCACGTGTTTGTTTAGGTGCTGAATCTCAAAAAGAAACGCATGTTTCTAAGCATCGTTTAGATAGTCGTTTTTCTAACAATGCAGAATCTATCGCACTTTCTGCTATGTATGCAGCTAATCACTTAGATTCTGTTAAAGCTATCATCACGCTTACTGAATCTGGTAGCACGGCTAAATTAATGTCACGTATCAGCTCTGGCTTACCAATCTACTCGCTTTCACGCCATGCGAGTACATTAGGTCAAACAGCACTTTATCGTGGTGTTTACCCAGTATTTTTTGATTCTACAAAAACTGAAAAAGACGGTATGGTAAAAGCGGCACTTGATACTTTAGTTTCTCAAGGTTCTTTACAGTCTGGCGATACAGTAATTATTACTCACGGTGACTCAATGGAAACTGTGGGCGCAACTAACACAATGAAAATTGTAACTGTCGCATAATTAATACCAATTCGCTTAATTAAGTGATCTATTTTGAGGATAGAAAAACGTGTTGATAGCTATTCAAAAAATCGCTATTAAGTTGTTCTCGGCAATTGCTCCTGCATTGCTCTACCTTCTGCATCCATGCAGTCGTAAATGAGAATTTTTTAACACAGGTAGCGACACGTTAGCCCCGCAAAATAACTAAGTATTGTTGCGGATTGGTATAATTACTAAATATAAAAAATGCGAGCTTAGCTCGCATTTTTTGTACCTGTAATAAAAGCGTTGGCTTTAACTTGCTAATGCCGCTTTAACCTTATCTCGATAGCTACGGCTCACTTTTAATTCTTGTCCGTTTTCAAGTACTAATAAATACTCGCCACTTACTTGTGTAACCAGCTTACTAATTTGTTTTGTGTTTACTATCGCACTGCGGTGTACACGCACAAATAACTGAGGGTCTAGCTCTTGCTCAAGCTCTTTCATTGTTTTACGAAGTATATGCGTTTGTCCATCTTCACAATGTAAACACATATAGTCACCTGCAGCATCAACCCATTGGATAGTCGCTACAGGTACCCGTATAATTTCACCCTGCTCTTTTACTGCAAGCGATTCTGGGTAACGTCTATCTGTTAAGGTATCGCCAGTGGCTAATTTTTTTAATATTTCTTCGCAATTATTACCAGTAATACCGGCTACAAAACTCGCTAGTTTTTTCTTATGGGCGTTGTCTTGCTGCGTTTTTAAATAAGTATGCACTTTTTCTACCGCCTGTTTTAATCTGTTATCATCAACGGGTTTTAAAATGTAATCGAGAGCATGAATTTCAAATGCTTTTACAGCAAACTGATCAAAAGCAGTTACAAATACAATAGCAGGTAGTACTTTTGTACTTTCGCTAAGCGCTCTTGCCACCTCAAAGCCATTCATACCTGGCATCTGAATATCTAAAAAAACCAAATCGATTTTCTCGCTTTGGCACATTTCAATTGCATCAGCGCCTGAACTACACAATTTAATTACTTCAATATCAGAATATTCTTCAAGTCTTACCGCTAAACCTTTTCGCGCTAACGGTTCATCATCAACAATGAGTGTTTTTATTTTAGTCATTTTTCACAGCCTTCTCAAAAGGTACTCGCAGATTAACTTTTAATCCACTTGGCGTATTATGTGATAATACAAACGAATAATTATTTTCATACAACGTTTTTAATCTATCTTTGGTGTTAGCAACACCTACACCTTGAGCGTTAACTAATTGGCCATCAAGTATTTCAGTGCCTGGGCCGTTGTCACCCACTTCTAGTAATAATTCATTCGCAAATACTTGTGCTTTAATATCAATTACACCACCTTCTGTCAGATGGGCAATGGCATATTTAATCGCGTTTTCTATAATTGGTTGCAAAATTAAGCTCGGTACTAAAGCCTCTTTTGCTTGCTCGCTAATATCTACATTTACTTTCAATCGCTCATCAAAACGGACGCGCTCTATTTCTAAATAAAGCATGAGAGCATGTAGCTCTTGCTCAAGCGGTACTTTTTTAATTGGATCGGTATTAAGTGTGTAACGTAAAAAGTCACTTAACCTTGCTACCATTAAGTTAGCATCTTTGTTTTCTTTAACCAAAATTAAAGTAGAAATAGCGTTAAGTGTATTGAATAGAAAATGGGGGTTGAGCTGATACCTGAGCATTTTTAGTTGCGCTTCGTGTGCCATCGTTGTGGCCTTTAACGCTTTTTGTCGCTCACTTTGTAATAACTGATAATATTTAACGCCAAAGTACAAACCACTCCAACATAAAATAATATAAACCGAATCTAAACCTTGCTGCAGGTAATAAAACCACTCCTCTGGTCTATAACCATGGCGGTATATTTCCCATAGATTGAATTTTTGAACGACAGCCCATAGAGTGCCCGTTATATAAGAGGCACCAAATACTACAATCATTAACACCCAGGGCGAGGCATTCCAAATTTTACGGTAAATATACCTAAGCGGCACTGTCATCAAACAACCAGCGTAAGCATTCAATAAAATAACAAATACATATATATCACGCATTTCAAATACTTTAGAGCCGATATAATTTACTAACGCGTAACCAATCCAGCCCGCGATTTGCAAAAGCCAAAAAAAACGTTGCCTGTTATCGACTAAAGATTGCCAGTTCAAAATAGATGTTTACTCCGTATGGTTAAAGCTAATTCCATAAAATAGGCGTTTGTTATTTTTATTATTTTTACCTATGTAGGGCTAATTTTCACAAAATTAGGTAGTCTTATTATATAGATTTATGAGTTTGCATAGCACTACAGCTTGCCTTGCTTTTTAAGAGTCTTACCGCAAACAAATAGTCGAGACACTAAAAAAGCGAAAGGTTATCCGCCTTCCGCTTTTTAAATATCAATAGCCTTGTGTAAATTAAGCTAGTTTATCTGATGCTACTTTGTAGGTTGGATCTTCAATCACATTCACTTCAACTAAATCTCGTGCTTTATGAAGCAACTGCGTACAGTCTTTACTTAAGTGACGTAAATGAAGTTGTTTACCTGCTTTTGTGTATTTGTCAGCAAGTGTATCAATTGCTTCTATTGCACTGTGGTCAGATACGCGGCTGTGTTTAAATTCAACAATCACATTTTTAGGATCATTTTTCACATCGAATAACTCAGAAAAGTTTTTAACAGAGCCAAAGAATAACGGACCATGTAGTTCGTACACCTTAGCGCCTTCCTGATCAATGTAGTTAGTTGTATATATCTGCTTCGCATGCTGCCAAGCAAATACTAGAGCCGATACAATAACACCCACACATACAGCAATCGCTAAATCAGTAATAACCGTCACGCCCGACACAAGAACAATTACAAATGCATCAGATAATGGTACGCGCTTCATCATTTTAAAGCTTGCCCATTCAAATGTACCAAGTACTACCATAAACATAACACCAACAAGTGCAGCTAATGGGATCATTTCAATTAAGCTAGAGGCAAAAATAATAAAACCAAGTAGCATAAGTGCAGCGCTTATACCTGATAAACGAGAGCGACCACCTGAATTTATATTGATCATTGATTGACCAATCATTGCACAACCACCCATTGCACCAAACATACCGCAGGTAATATTTGCAGCACCTTGACCAATACATTCTTTATTACTATGACCACGGGTTTCTGTAATCTCATCAATTAAGCTAAGCGTTAATAATGATTCAATTAAACCAATAGCCGCTAAAATAAGTGCATAAGGAAAAATAATTTGTAGCGTTTCGAAAGTAAACGGCACCATAGGAATATGAAATTCAGGCAAGCCGCCAGCGATTGTTGCAGCTTCGTCTCCAGTCATTCCTTTTAAGAAATCTAATACTGTATGCGCTTCTAAATCAAATCCAATCACTAATCCAGTTACAGTTACAATAGCAACTAGAGATGAAGGCACTGCTGTAGTCAATTTTGGCAAAAAGTGGATTATTGCCATGGTTAATGCAACTAAGCCAAGCATGATAAATAATGGATTACCTGTCATCCATTCTTGTCCGCCCATACCATCTGGCACTTTAAACTGCCCTAGCTGAGCTAAAAATATAACAATTGCTAACCCGTTTACAAAACCAAGCATTACCGGATGAGGAACCATACGGATAAACTTACCGAGCTTAAATACACCCGCGAGAATTTGCAGTATTCCCATCAGCAACACAGTTGCAAATAGATACTCAACACCGTGATCAAGCACTAAACTTACCATGACAACAGCTAGTGCACCGGTTGCACCTGAAATCATACCAGGGCGACCACCAAAAATAGCCGTAATTAAACCAACGATAAACGCGGCATATAGACCAACCAAAGGTTCTACATTTGCAACAAAGGCAAACGCAACTGCTTCTGGGACTAAGGCTAACGCCACAGTTAATCCAGATAGAATATCGTTTTTAGCAGAGCTAGGCGCCCTACTGAGTAAGTTAAACATTGAGGTCCTCAAATGGTGTAATGGGTATCAAAAAAAGCGCTAAATTCTACCAAATTAGCGCTCCGTTAACAATTATCATTATGTGGTTAAACTAAACTAAAAATGGTTTAGCTTTTAAAAGAAGTGCTTTTACAAAGGAAGGGAAGTACTGCGTTTTACACATGTCATTGTTACATTAGAATGTACTTCTTGGACGTATTCTAAGCTTAGTAAATTATCGCGCACAAAATGCTCATACCCTTCTATGCCTTGTGAAATTATGCGTAGCATAAAGTCCATGGTACCAGCCATAGTGTAACACTCTGTTACCTCGTCGTAGCTCATGATCAGCTTTTCAAACTCAGCAAGATTCTTTTTACCGTGATTTGATAAACGCACATGTGCATATACAAGCATATCAAAGCCAAGTTTTTTCTCATCTAAAAGAGCCACTTTGCTTTTTATATAACCATCTTGCTCTAGCTTAGCGATTCGACGCCAGCATGGAGATTGAGACAAGCCTACTTTATCTGCAATTTCTGCGGTTGATAAACTAGCATCTTGTTGTAAAAGTGCCAATATTTGGCGATCTACGTGATTTAGAGACATTTTATTTCTTATTTATCAAATAAACTGGTTAAATTATACAACCATTTTAAAACGCAGTCTGCTTATTTTTAATGTTTATGCAGTTTGTAAACCTAAAATAAGCAACTTAACCAAACTTACCACTTACAAAAGGATTTGTTTTCTTTTCAAACCCCACCGTAGTGTCGCTACCATGTCCTGCCAATATTTTAGTATTATCAGGTAAGGTTAAAATATGCGTCTTAATCGACTCTATAAGTTGTTCACTGTTCCCCTTAGGAAAGTCAGTGCGCCCTACTGAGCCTTTAAAAATAACGTCACCGACAATAACGCACTCATAGTCTGGTTGGTAAAACACTATATGACCGGGTGTATGCCCCGGGCAATGTTTCACTAAAAAGCTAAGTTTACCTACGCTCACGGTGTCATTATGGTTTAGCCAAATATCCGGATAAAACGGTTCAATGGGTTTAAATCCAAACATCTGTGCTTGCATAGGTAAGTTTTCAAACCAAAAGTACTCATCTTTTTGTGGACCAATAATTTGTACGTTAAATTGATTTCGTAAAATATCAGCCCCACCCACATGATCTAAATGCCCGTGCGTTAACCAAATAGCACTTAATGCTAGTTTATGCTCATTAAGGACCGTTATTATTTTATCAGTGTCGCCACCTGGGTCGATAACCACAGCGTGTTTAGTTTCGCTACACCAAATAATACGGCTGTTTTGTGCAAAGGCAGTGACAGGTATAGTTATGATTTCCATATTAAATTTCTTTACTTTTTTGATCTGGAATAAAAACTTCTTCTTCGAATGACATAAGTATTGGATACTTTAAGTACGCTTGATCATAAAATGGACTTTGTTCATATAACCAGTTTAATCGAGCTTCTGCGTCACTCGCGAATGATTTATCTTTAAGTTTTTCATCAAACTTAAGCGCAAGCTTTGGGTTATCTTTTAGCATTTGGCGTACATACGGAATTAGCGCATAGTTTTCCATGTACTCGGTACGCTGAAAAATAGTATTAAACTCACCCCACGCAAAAAATGAATCAGGAGCTTCTGGGTGCAATAAATGCACAGCAAGCTCACCTGCTTTTTGTTGAGTATTGACTTGATACCAACCATCTAAATCTACATTTATAGCAGGGACGTAATCAAAAGTTGCTGATACTCTAAAACGCCCTTCAAATGGTGCTTTATCAAACGTGTAGTCAGCCACCTTTGCAACTTTCAAAGGCTGTGTGTTTGCCCCTTCAAGTTTATTAATAGAGACACCATGTAACTTTAGTTTCTCAATAATGTTGCTATATACAGGCGGAATAAAAAAAGCTTTAGGTACTTCAACTGTATGTTGTACATCTTTTTGCCAATAAATAGGTAAGTCAGTATATGTATGTGCTTTACCCAAATATTTCACTTCATTTTGACCCGAAAGTGAATTCATGCTTGATGAATATTCAATGCCTTTAAACTGCGCAATCGTATCAGCTTGCTTGGCATAGCCACGCTTTACTATTAGCTGTTTAGGAACAAATTCTTGTTCTTTTTTAACTGCATTAGCTAATTCATGACTGTGCTTTGATAGTGCAGTAATAGCACCATCTAAAAATACATAAGTTCCCAATACACGTTGCTTGTAAGGCTTCAATGAATGATTTTCGACTAAAATAGTCGGCAATGACTTTAAATCCCCCCAACCATTTGAAAAACGTGGCGTAGCAACCCAGCCCGCTAACCCTTTTTTAAAGTCGCGCTTGTCCATAACAAAAACAAGTGGTCCTGGGGTGTGTCCTTGCTTCGCTAGCGTATCGTCAATGAGAGGTTTAAAAAACTGGTTTAATGTATCTGATACCGCAGGCGATTCGCTCGAAAATACCGGATTGTAACCATAAGTCACATCGTATTGGTAATCTGCGCCGTCGGTAACGTGTACATCAATGTATAAATTTGGGTTGTAGTCGTTAATAACCTTTAAAACACTTCTAACTTCTGGGGTATCTAATTTAGTAAAATCACGATTTAAATTAAGGTTATTAGCATTTGTTCTAAAGCCCATTTTTGCAGGGCCCCTTTGATTAATACGATTGAATGCACTGCTACGTTCGTGGCCATCTACATTTAAAATAGGAATAAATAATATGTTTACCTTTTTTAAAATGTCACGGCGCTTGCCCGTCGCTATATCTCTGAGTAACATAAACATGGCATCTTTACCGTCTATTTCACCAGAATGTATTCCTGCCTGAATAAAAATAGTTGGCTTAGTGCTATTAGCCATTTGCCTTGCTTCAAAAAAGCCTTGTTCACTGGCAATCAACATTTTTATTGCGCGTTTACTATTACTATAGCCAATGGTTTGAGATTGAAACTGAGTAGGGTTTGCAGCAACTAACCTATCTACAAATGCCATTGTATTTGCATAATCGGGCGACGCTTCACCTGCAGATAACTCAAAGTCAGTAGTTAACGGGCCTTGTTTTTGTAAAAGCTCTACGCTTTTCCCCTGCCACTCAATGAGTGGAGGTAAGTGTGCGTCATACGCCACACTTGCAGATAAAATTAGTAAACTTGTAAACATATAATTCTCTAACAAACGCCTTAATTATATAAATTATATCAACTAAATTTTTTATAATGAGGAAACTGCGGTGATTCAACAAAAAAATGCAGCAAAATACATTTCAATCATTCACACCTGTTTTTTTAGGCTTTATAACCTTATTAAGTATTATACCAATGCGCAATAATACTTAATCATTTTGCGGGGCTAAACATGTCGCTACCTGCGTTAAAAAACTCTCATTTACGACTGCATGGATGCAGGAGCAATTGCCGAGAACAACTAAATAGCGAATTTTTGCCTAGCTATCAACACGTTTTTCCGCCCTCAAAATAGATCATTTAATTAAGCGAATTAGTATTAATCATTGGTTTAAGTTACTAAATTACAGGCACAAAAAAAGGAGCCATAGGCTCCTTTTTAATACTTATATAAAAAAGCTTAAGCGGCTAGGCCTTCTTTTGCTTTTTCTACAAGCGCTGCGAATGCAACTTGGTCGTAAACAGCGATATCTGCAAGGATCTTACGATCGATTTCTACAGAAGTCTTTTTAAGACCATTGATAAAACGGCTGTAAGACAGACCATTTTGACGTGAAGCAGCATTGATACGTGCAATCCATAATTGACGGAAAGTACGTTTCTTCGCACGACGGTCACGGTAAGCGTATTGACCCGCTTTAGTAACAGCCTGGAAAGCTACGCGGTAAACACGTGAACGTGCTCCGTAGTAACCTTTTGCTTGTTTTAAAACTTTTTTGTGACGTGCACGTGCGACAACGCCGCGTTTAACTCTTGCCATTTCTAAAAACCCCTATTAAGCGAACGGTAACATACGTGAAACTAGACCATGGTCATTTTTATGAACCATCATCTTAGGACGTAGGTGTAACTTACGCTTAGAAGTTTTCTTAGTCAGAATATGACGAAGATGCGCTTGTTTACGCTTGAAACCGCCAGAAGCAGTCTTTTTGAAACGCTTAGCAGCGCCACTGTGACTTTTTAGCTTATAAGCCATTGCAATAACTCCAATTGTATTGCTTTTAAATTAGTAAGCAGGCGTGAGATATATTTCTATAGCTCCACTTTTAGGCCTAACTTACTGCCATGTTCCGGTGAAGACCCAACATAAATGCCGCAATCTTGCTTTAAGACCGGTTAACTCAGGTGAATATTCGCATATTGCTTGCAGACCTGAGCTAATTTCGGTGCGTATTATCGCTTAAAAATTATTTTTTAGCAACAGGCGCCATCATCATAACCATTTGGCGGCCTTCAACACGATTTGGGAAAGACTCAACTACTGCAAGCTCTTCTAAATCGGCTTTGATACGGTTTAATAATTCTATACCAATTTCTTGGTGAGCCATTTCACGACCACGGAAGCGGATAGTAATCTTAGCTTTATCACCAGCTTCTAAGAACTTACGTAAGTTGCGAAGCTTAACCTGATAATCACCTTCATCCGTACCAGGACGGAATTTGATTTCTTTTATCTGGATTTGCTTTTGCTTCTTCTTCTGCTCTTTTAGTTCTTTGCTTTTTTCAAAGATGAACTTACCGTAGTCCATGATTCTACAAACAGGCGGCTCAGCGTTTGGACTGATCTCAACAAGATCAACACCCGCTGCATCGGCCATAGTTTGCGCGTCTTGTAATGACTGAATTCCAGCTTGTTCGCCTTCAATGTCAATTAAACGAACTTCTTGCGCTGTAATTTCTTCGTTAATACGATTTTTTTGAGCTGTTTGTTGCCCTTTCTTGCCGCCTCTAATAGTACGTTCCTCCAAGAATATCAATAATATAAGCGTGTAAATGGCTGTTTGTTAATGCCTTACACGCTCGATTTTTACTGTCGATTTTTAATTTCTTCACTAATTTTAGCTACAAAATCATCAACATTAAATTTGCCAAGGTCTTCACCTGTGCGAGTACGCACTGCTACTTCTTGCTGTTCAACTTCTTTATCGCCAACAACAAGTAAATATGGAATACGCTTCAGTGTATGCTCACGGATTTTAAAGCCAATCTTCTCATTTCTCAAGTCAGCAGCGGCTCTAATTCCAAGTTTATTTAATTTTTGTACAGCTTCTTTAACATAAGGAGCCTGTTTATCGGTAATATTCATAATTACCACTTGCTTTGGTGCAAGCCACGTCGGGAATAAACCAGCGTACTCTTCAGTTAAAATGCCAATAAAGCGTTCAATAGAACCTAAGATAGCACGATGTATCATTACAGGTGTACGACGCTCGTTATTTTCTGCTACATAAGTAGCACCTAAACGACCCGGTAATGCAAAGTCTAATTGCACTGTACCACACTGCCACGCTCTGTCTAAACAATCGTACAAAGTAAATTCAATCTTAGGACCGTAAAACGCGCCTTCGCCCGGAAGATAATCAAATTCAATATCGTTTAGCTTAAGTGCATCAGCTAAAGCAAGCTCTGCTTTATCCCACATATGGTCTTCACCAATGCGTTGTTCTGGGCGAGTAGATAGCTTAACTACAATCTTCTCAAATCCGAATGTTTCATATGTATCATAAACCATCTTAATACACGCTGACACTTCGTCCATTATCTGCTCTTCAGTACAGAAAATGTGAGCGTCATCTTGTGTAAAGCCACGTACACGCATTAAACCGTGTAGTGCACCTGATGGTTCATTACGGTGACAACAACCAAATTCAGCCATACGAAGTGGTAAATCACGGTACGATTTTAAACCTTGGTTAAAGATTTGCACGTGACCAGGGCAGTTCATTGGTTTAATTGCGTATTCACGTTTTTCAGACTCAGTGGTAAACATTGCTTCTGAATATTTTTCCCAGTGACCTGATTTTTCCCAAAGTGAACGGTCCATCATCATTGGACCTTTTACTTCTTCGTACTCATATTCGCGTAATTTTTCACGTACAAATTCTTCAAGCTCGCGGTAAATGCTCCAACCATCGTTGTGCCAAAATACCATGCCTGGCGCTTCTTCTTGCCAATGCCATAAATCAAGCGCTTTACCAATACGACGGTGATCGCGTTTTTCAGCTTCTTCAAGGCGCTTTAAATACGCTTTAAGTTGCTTTTTATCGCCCCACGCGGTGCCGTAAATGCGTTGTAGCATTTTGTTTTCTGAATCACCACGCCAATATGCACCCGCCACTTTCATTATTTTAAAGTTTTGGCAAAATTTCATGTTAGGAACGTGAGGTCCACGACACATGTCTACATATTCTTCGTGATGATATAACCCAGGACGGTCATCTTTAGCGATGTTTTCGTCCAAAATTTCTATTTTGTATGTTTCGCCACGCGCTTCAAATGTATCGCGTGCTTCTTGCCAGCTTACTGTTTTTTTCACTACGTCGTAGTTGGTTTTTGCAAGTTGCAGCATACGCTTTTCAATTGCTTCAAGATCATCTTGTGATAGTGAGTGTTCCATATCGATATCGTAGTAAAAACCGTTATCAATGGTAGGACCAATTGCCATTTTTGCGTCTGGGAAAAGTTGCTTAACTGCATGACCGATTAAGTGAGCACAAGAGTGACGAATGATTTCAAGGCCGTCATCGTCTTTAGCGGTAATGATCTCAAGACGAGAGTCATCACTAATTAAATCACATGCATCAACACGGTCGCCATTTACACGGCCCGCAATGGTCGCTTTAGCTAAACCAGGACCAATGTCGTTTGCAACATCAAGCGTGCTTACAGGGTTTTCAAAACTACGTTGACTTCCGTCTGGAAGAGTAATAACTGGCATTATAAATCCTTGCTACAGTGGTGACACCTACAATGTATCACGTGTATTTTTAATAAATTAAATGAGAATGACTCGACAACGCTTTTACGAATAAGCATTGACTAATATATGTAGATGAGGAGTCTATTCAACTACAAAGATATATTGTCGCGTGCCGCGCATTTAATTACAAGTTTAAAGGGGTGAAATCGCCCCGTTTTATCCACAAAATGTAGCTTTTAAAGCAAAAAAATCATTTTATTAAAATATAAAAGCATCAATGCATTAATTACGCGCCTACAGCTATACCCACACTCGCATTTTAATGTGCGTTGCGTATAATACTGCGTAATTAAGTTATTTTAGAGAATAGACATGAGAACATGTGGTGTAGAAATTACCGGTAGTGATGTACTACTTTGTATTTTAAGTAAAGATAATGACGTATTTGATATTCGCGATGTGCGCCAAACACGCTTTACCTTAGGTAACGGTAACGACACTGAAGTAATGCGTAAATTTCAATTCGATTTTGCAAAACTAATGCAAGATTACCAAATTGATTCTGTTGCAATTCGTGAGCGTCAGCCTAAAGGTAAATTTGCTGGCAGTGCAAAAGGCTTTAAAATGGAAACTGCAATTCAATTAATCAACAACTTAGATGTACGTTTATTTACTACAACGGAAGTTAAAGAGCAGTTAAAACGCAACCCCATCCCTATTGATTTTGAAGAAACAGGCCTTAAAAAGTACCAAGAAAATGCTTTTGTAAACGCTTACGTTTATATCATGAAAAAAACATACCGCAGCGACGAAATGTAAACTCATTACTCGTTTAAAAACGCGTACTTACATTGTAAGACGCGTTTTTTTGTGTCTAAAAAGTAGTATTAGCTTTTATTAATCTAATAATACATTAGTCTAACTGCACTTCTCTTTGTCGACAATATGTGTTTATTTTAACTTTGTAGTTTACATAACTCACACACATTTTCATGGAGAGAGCAATGCACACACACACTACCCCGGTAAAAGAAGTAGACCAAATAAATCACTTGCCGTTATCTCAAAGCTACTTTAAAGGTATACAAAGCACACCTTTAACAAATTCAACTATAGGCGATTACTTTGACTTCATTGTCGACAAAAACCCAGAGGCGTTAGCTGTTGTAGTTCATCACCAAGGTATTAGATTAACGTATAAAGAATTTCAAAAAGAAGTTAATCAGCTTGCTATGGGGTTACTTGCCCTTGGCGTAAAACCAGGTGAGCGCGTTGGTATTTGGTCTCCTAATAATATTGAGTGGTGCTTAACCCAATTTGCAACGGCAAAAATTGGCGCAATAATGGTGTGCATCAACCCAGCCTATCGTCCTAACGAATTACAATATGCTTTAAATAGTGTTGAATGCTCTACTCTAATCACAGCATCAAATTTTAAAGGCAGTGATTACTTAGAAATGCTTAATTGTTTAGCGCCAGAACTTGCAACTTGCGATAAAGACACACTTAATTTAAAAGCACTACCCACTCTTAAAAATATAATCCGCATTGGCGATGAAGCATCTCCTGGTATGCACTCTTTTAATGATGTTATTAACTTGCCAACAGCAGCTCATGAGCTTGAATTAAAAGCAATAGGTGAAAACTTAAATGCTGAGCAAGACATCAATATACAATTTACATCAGGCACAACAGGCAACCCAAAAGGCGCAACGCTCACTCATAAAAATATTTTAAATAATGCGCTATTCGTCGCCGAATCTATGCACTTTACGAGCGATGACAAGTTATGTATCCCTATCCCGTTATATCATTGCTTTGCAATGGTATTGGGTAGCTTATTGTGTGTTAGTAAAGGTGCAGCAGCCATTTATCCTAGTGATTCGTTCGATGCAAAAACCACGCTTGATGTAGTTCAACAAGAAGGATGTACAGCGCTGCACGGTGTACCTACTATGTTTATTAGTGAGCTTGAGCTGAGTAATTTTAACGATTATGATCTAAGTACTTTACGCACGGGTGTAATGGCAGGCTCTACATGCCCAGAGCAAGTAATGCGCAAAGTACAAACACAAATGAACATGCATCAAGTACTGATTGCTTACGGGCAAACGGAGTGCAGCCCCATAAACAACATTACCGAAACAGACTCTTCAATTGAGCGGCAAGTAACAACGGTTGGCCGCGCACTTGCCCATACCGAGGTTAAAATAATTGACGAGCTGGGTAACATTCAAAAAATTGGTCAACCTGGCGAAGTGTGTAGTAAAGGTGCAGGCATAATGCGCTGCTATTGGAATGACGAAGCTAAAACAAAAGCCACTATAGATGACGAAGGTTGGCTGCACTCTGGCGATTTAGGTGTCATGGATACAGAAGGGTTTGTCACAATTGTTGGGCGTATAAAAGATATGATTATTCGCGGCGGCGAAAACATTTACCCTCGAGAAATAGAAGAAGTACTTTACACCTACCCTGGCATTCAAGATGCTGCCATATTTGGTATAACCGATGAAAAGTATGGCGAAGAAGTGTGCGCTTGGATCCAACCAAAAGAAGATGCTGTACTTGATGAGCAAGCAATTCGTGAGTTTTTAAAAGACAAACTAGCCTACTTTAAAATGCCACGACATATCCGTTTCGTAGAAAACTACCCAATGACAGTAACAGGTAAACTGCAAAAATTTAAAATGCGCGAGCAAATGCAAGAAGAGCTAAGCGACAACGCTTTTTCCTAGTTTCGTCTTTAAGTAACTGAGGCTCTGGGTAGGGAATTTATCTCAGAGCTATGTTCAGAGCTAGCAGCGTTAAATTTACGTATGTTAGGACTAATACTAAAAAGCACAGCCAATTGGCTGTGCTTTTTATGTACTGAATTTATTATAAATTCAACATTCTCTTTTTTAAACGTTCTAAATCAATCGCACTCGAACGCACTGTTAATTTAATATGGCTGTATTCATATTCTTCTTTAACAACACTCATACTCGATCGAATTTCGCCCACAATACCTTTAGCTGTGTACGGTATAACAATCTCTTCTTCAATCATGTCCTCTTGAGCAATGCCAATAATGTATTTGTGCAGTTTACTAATATCATCTGGATTACGTGTAGAAGTCATCATCGCATCAGGAAACTCATCCATTAGCGACTGCTGTTGATCAGTACTTAATTGGTCTGACTTATTCAGTACTAATAATTTTTTGCTACCTTCTACCCCAACTTCTGCCAGTACTTTATGTACTACTTCAAGTTGTGAGCGAAAAGAAGGATCTGAAGCATCTACAACATATAACAGTAACGACGCATCATGTGCCTCAGCGAGCGTTGAATGAAATGAAGCAACCAAATCATGAGGTAATTTTTTAATAAAACCAACCGTATCTGAAACCAATATACGAGGCTGGGTAATCGGATACAGCGCGCGAACAGTGGTATCTAGCGTTGCAAAAAGTTTGTTTTCGCCTTCCACATCACTGCCTGTAATTGCGCGCATCATTGATGACTTGCCCGCATTGGTATAACCAATTAAAGCCACTGAGAATAGCTCAGAGCGCTGCGTACGTCTGTCCATCATTACATCTTGAACACTAACAAGTTCGCGCTTTAATTCTGCTAACTGATCGCGCACCTTACGGCGATTTAGCTCAAGTGTGGTTTCACCCGCACCTTTACCCATTTGGCGTTCTTTATCACCTGTTGATGTTTCACGAAGCCGTGGCGCGACATAATTAAGGCGAGCAATTTCAACTTGTAATTTTGCTGTTTTAGTACGCGCATGACGGCTAAATATTTCAATGATAATACCAGTGCGATCAAATACTTCTACACCTAATTGGTTCTCAACATTACGCAGTTGAGAAGGCGTTAAATCGCAGTCAAATACCACTACATCGGCACATGCAAACTCTAAATCGTTTGATGGAATTTCTGAGGATATTTCGGTTAAAGGGTCTTCATCAAGTAAATCATCTTCTTGCTCGTTTTCAACCATCCCTTTATTGCCGGTAAGGTGTGCTATTTCAGCTAGTTTTCCTGAGCCCAGTACATTAACTTTTTGGGTAGAACTTTGCTTTTGCGATTGTGTACCTACTACTTTAAAGCCTAATGTAGTTACCAAACGAGCAAGCTCTGCAAGCGATTCTGTTGCTTCGTCGCCTTTAAATTGTGGTGTACTAATAGAAATAAGTAACGCATTAGGAAGTGATGGTTTTGCAGTTAGTTGCATAATTTTTTATATGTTAATGCACCTAAAGTGCAAACCTAATTTTCATTCGAAAGTAACTTGATCCTACGCTGTTATGACCGAGCTTTACAGCGTTATAGCTTACGAATGCAATTATTATCTTTATTTTGCCAAAATTAGCGTTAATCTGTGAACTATTTGTGCGGGGGCAATATAATTTTTACACGCAAGTAAACCAATAAGTAACTTGGTGTTGTTATAAATGTATTTAATTATTAAGTGTTGGGGTTTAACATTGATAATAGGCTTTATGTAGCATTGCACATACACAAGCCCATTAACTAAAAGCTAATTAGCTAAAACCAGTTACTAAGCAGACTCTTCTGGACGATGCTGCTTTTGTACGCCGGTTAAAAACAAACGTAATATTTGATCGTTACAAACACGGTAATGTTTGTTATCTACTTTACGAGAAAATGCGCTTAACTCATGCTTACTTAAATCAAAATCAACAAGTGCAAGTGTTGCTATAACATCTTCTGCTTTCATATTTAAAGCAATACGTAGCTTCATAAAGATAATATTGTTGTTTAGCTTTTTCTCTGGCTCTGGTTGCTCACCTTCGCGTTTGCCACGTTGGGTATTAATAAACCCATTTAAAAAGCTTGCAAACTCAGTATCACTTATTGGGGTAAAAGCCTCTTCACCTTCTTTAGTTAACCATGCAATTACTTGCTCTTTCGTGACCGTATGCTCTGCTGATGCAAAAACATTGACCATAGCAGTATCAGTTAAGTTAAAAGTGTAGCGAATGCGGCGTAAAATATCGTTATTAGTCAAAGTAAATCCCAAAGTGAGGTATAGCAACCAAGCAGTTATTGCTTAATTTTATATAAGCACCTAGTTTAACAGGTTTACTAATACCACCCTATTAATTTTTATCTGAGCTTCTTATACCTAGTTACCAAGCACCTTGGCAGGATCTACGCGCGTTGCTTGCCATGCAGGATAAATAGTGGCAAGTATCGCAAGCACAAACGTAACAATCACTGTAATACCAATGTCTTCAAGTACTAATTTACTTGGTAAAAACTCTATAAAATAAACGCCCTCAAGCGGATTGGCTCCAAATAATTGGCTTATCCACGTAAAAAGCTCACTTATATTAAGCGCTAATACCACGCCAATTAGTGTCCCTAATGCCACGCCTACAAATGCTTGCATTAAGCCTTGCATTACAAAGGTGGCTAAAATAGTACTGTCTTTCGCGCCCATGGTTTTTAAAATTGCGATATTGCCTTGTTTTTCGCGTACTTCCATCACCAAGGACGATACAATATTAAAACTGGCCACCGCTATAATTAAAAACACCACAATATAAACAATGGTACGCACCATTTGAATATCTTGATAAAGGCTGCCTTGGGTTCTAAACCAACTAGAAATATACACGTAGTCGTCAATAGTTTGGCCCACTCTTAGCGCTATTTGATGCGCCGAAAACACATCATCAACACTTAAACGCAGCCCTGTTACTTGGGTTTCATCGTAACCCAATGTTTGCTGTGCTTTGTTAAGATGTATAAATGCAGCGGTGCTATCAATCGGTCCGCCCATTTCTATAACACCTGCAAGGTTAAGTGTTACGCGTTTAGGCGCTAATAATGATTGACCTTTTTGACTAATTTGCGGAATAAGTAATGTAATGTTATCGCCTACTTTGGCGTCTAACTGTTTTACTATTTGTTTACCTAAAATTACATCGTCAAGGCCTAGCTGGCTGACTAATTTACCACTGGTAAACTGATTTACCGCCGATACATTACTCTCGAGCGATGGCTCAACACCTCGAATTTCTATCGCTTTTAGCTGGCTTTTATATTGCGCCATCCCATTCACTGCAATAAATGGCGCAGCCCCTGTTACATGCGGTTGTGTTTGTAAATCCTCAATTTTTTGCGACCAATTCGCGATGGGTCTACTTGGTGCTACATATTCAACCTGTGGCACAACACTTAGTAATCTATGTACTAGTTGCTGCTCAAAACCATTAATTACCGACAGCGCCACAATTAAAACCGCGACACCTAATAAAATACCAATAGTCGACGCTTTAGCGATAAAACTAACAAAGCCGTTTTTTTCATCTTTGTGGCCTGAATAGGCTCTAAAACGTTTACTTAAAAATGCACTAAGCAACATGCTGCGACTCTTTAATAGCTAGTTTTCCATCGTCTAAATAAGCTATTTTGCCCAGCTTATCGGCAAGTTCTAAATCGTGTGTAACTACCACAAAACTGGTGTTTAAGCTTTGGTTAAGCTCATTAATTAAATCGTAAATTTTAATCGCATTTTGTTTATCTAAATTACCGGTTGGTTCATCAGCAAGCACAAGCGCAGGTTTTGTAACCAGTGCACGGGCAATAGCCACGCGTTGGCGCTCTCCACCAGAAAGCGCAGACGGTTTATGCGAGCTGCGATGTGCAAGGCCTACTTTTTCGAGCATATCGAGCGCTTGAGCTTTGGCTTCTTTTGCACTCAAGCCTTTAATTAATAATGGCATAGCCACGTTTTCGACTGCGCTAAACTCCATTAATAAGTGATGAAATTGATAGATAAAGCCCAAGTTTTGGTTTCTAAATGCGGCTTGCTCTGTTCGCGAAAGTTTTGCAACTTCTTGGTTTTTAATTTTAGCGCTACCTGAGCTTGCGGTATCTAATGTGCCAAGTATGTGTAAAAGCGTACTTTTACCAGAGCCAGAACTCCCTACAATAGCGAGCATTTCACCTTGCTGCAGCGCTAAATCAACACCTTTTAATACTTCAACTTGGTTGCTGCCATCTTGATAAACTTTACTTAAATTTTCACAACTAATTACTAAATCATTCATAACGTAATACCTCTGCTGGTTTTACTTTTGCGGCTTTACGCGCAGGATATAAGGTAGCTAAAAAGCTCATAGCAATACTGGCAAACGCTATTATTACTAAACTCAAAATATCAAATTTTACCGGAAGCTCTATACCTGCCAATAAGTTTAAGCCCACTAATGCAAGTAGCTCATTTATATATAAACTAAATATTACACCTAAAAATGCGCCTATTGCTGTACCAATTACGCCGTTATATAAGCCTTGCACCATAAACACTTTTTGCACTTGCGAAGGCGTTAAACCTAACGTTTGTAGTATGGCCACTTCACCTTGTTTTTCGCTTACCATCATGGTTAATGCCGATACAATATTAAATACAGCCACCAATACAATGAGGGCAAGCAACATAGACATAATGCGCTTTTCCATAGCAACGGCTGCAAATAGAGTACCTTGGGTACTGCGCCAATCACTATAATTATGATCTTGTAAAATACGCTGGCTTGCTTCAATAAACTCATCTAGTTCGAAAGGTTCGTACAATGAAACACTTAAATTTGGGGCAGTGTTTTTATCCAGCTTTAATACCCGTTGTAGTGAAGCGCCACTTGTAAACGCAAGTGCCATATCTATCTCAGATCCGGTTTCGTATATTGCGGCCACTTTAAATAAACGCTGGCTGGGTACTCGCCCAAGAGGTGTATATGTTGAAGCATTAGGCATAATAACGCGAAGCTTATCACCCACGCTAACGCCTAATTTACGACTCAAATAACGGCTTATAGCAATGTTGTAATTTTTGTTTAATACAGTTTTCCAATCGCCTTGCACTATTTTATCGGTAATTTTATACAAAGACCCGCTGTCGTTATAAAGGCCTTGTAGTAAAACGCCGTGCAAGTCTTTATTCGTTTGCAAAATAGCTTCGCCGTGGCGATATAAGCTTACATGATCAACATAAGGAGATTGTTCGAGGTCGGTTTTAAGGGTGCCCATTTGGGTGGCAGTGTGTTTACCTGCGCTAACTTCAACATGCGGAATAAGTCCAAGCATATTGGTTTTTAGGCTATTTTCAAACCCGTTCATTACACTGCTTACCGTAAATAATGCCATTAAACCAATAGCGATACCGGCAATAGAAAAAAACGAAATAAACGATATAAACGCATTTCCTTTAGAGGAGCGACTATATCTAAGCCCTATAAATAAGCTAACCGGTTGAAACATATTATTTTTAACACTTATCGTAAAAGTATTGAGCAATAGTAGCACGAAAAAAGTGCCTTTGGGTATGGCGTAAAATGTAAGAAATAATTTAAAAATCTGATACTTGGCTATATTTACAGCAATACATGCTTAACCATTAATTCGCGATTAAGCTTTCAGCCCTTTAACTAAATAATCGAGCAATACCCGTACATTAGTCGCCACAAACTGCCTTGGTGGATATACGCCCCATACCCCTTCTTGCTGTGGTTGATAGGGTGTTAAAATAGGCACCAATTGCCCTGAGTTAATTTCGTTTTCAATGTAGTAGTCTGGGAGTTGTACAATACCGAGCCCCTTTTTTGCGCCATCCACCAGCGCCCAACCACTATTACACTGTAGCCGCCCTGCTATTTTAATGTGTTTATCGCGCCCATTTTCGTTTACGCGCCAGTAGCTACTATTCCCAATTAAACATTCATGGCTGTTTAGCTCGCCTAAAGTATGCGGCTCACCAAATCGCGTTAAATACTGCGGTGCAGCGCACATAATAAAACGCCGCGCACTTAACCTACGCGCTTTTAAGCTCGAATCTTTTAAATGCCCTAACCTTATGGCTAAATCAAATCCGCCCTCTAATAAGTTTTCTTGCTCGTTACTTAGTGTGGCAACAACTTCTACCTCGGGATGCTCCTTCATAAAATTATGCACTATGGGCATAATAAAGCTCTCTCCGTACATAACTGGTGCTGTGAGCTTTATTTTACCTTTAGGCGTACTTTGTTGCTGAGCAAGGCCTTGAGTTGCCTCGTCCATAGCGTGTTGTAAGTGCTTTATTTGATGTAAGTACACTTCACCTTCTTTAGTTAAAACCACTTTACGAGTAGTACGAGTTAAAAGCTGGGTATTTAAACGTTGCTCAAGCGCCGTAACATGGCGGCTAATATGCGCAACCGAAAGCCCAAGCATTTTTGCAGCCGCAGTAAAGCTGCCCTCTTCACCAACCGCTATAAACTCATCAATTCCATCCCAACGTGCCATTATTACTATACTGTAAAAGTGTTTTAATAAAATTGAGATTATCATTATTTGAGAAACAAATACAATAAGCCCATCACCCAAGCAAATTGGGTCTACAATTATTTTTTAATAGCCAGTTAAAGGAAATAAAACACATGTCTGAATTTATTAAATCAAAAGCTGCCATTGCTTGGGGTCCTAATCAACCACTTAGTGTTGAAGAAGTTGATGTGATGATGCCTAAAAAAGGCGAAGTTATGGTAAAAATTACCGCTACAGGTGTGTGTCATACTGATGCATTTACATTATCAGGACAAGATCCTGAAGGCATATTTCCTGCTATTTTAGGTCACGAAGGCGCTGGTGTTGTCTATGCAGTTGGCGAAGGCGTAACGAGTGTTGAAGTGGGGGATCATGTTATTCCTTTATACACTGCAGAATGTGGCGTATGTAAAATGTGTACTTCAGGTAAAACTAACCTGTGTTCAGCCGTGCGCGAAACACAAGGTAAAGGCCTAATGCCAGACGGCACTACACGTTTTTTTAAAGATGGCCAACCAATTTATCACTACATGGGTACATCAACTTTCTCTGAGTACACTGTATTGCCAGAAATCTCACTTGCTAAAGTAAATAAAGAAGCATCACTAGAAGAGATTTGCTTACTAGGCTGTGGTGTAACAACGGGCATGGGCGCAGTTACCAACACAGCTAAAGTAAAGCCTGGCGACACTGTTGCTATATTTGGCTTAGGCGGTATTGGTTTGTCTGCGATTATTGGCGCAAAAATGGCTGGTGCAGGTCGTATTATCGGTGTTGATATAAACACCACTAAATTCGATTTAGCTACAAAACTAGGTGCTACTGATTTAATTAACCCAAAAGATTTCGACAAGCCAATTCAAGAAGTTATTGTTGAAATGACAGATGGCGGCGTTGACTACTCGTTTGAATGTATCGGTAATGTTGACGTAATGCGCTCAGCGCTTGAGTGTTGCCACAAAGGTTGGGGTGAGTCGGTCATTATTGGTGTGGCAGGTGCAGGCCAAGAAATATCAACCCGTCCGTTTCAGCTGGTAACTGGGCGTGTATGGCGTGGTAGTGCATTTGGTGGCGTTAAAGGCCGTTCACAACTCCCTGAAATTGTTGAGCGTTACATGGCAGGTGAATTTGCTCTTAGCGACTTTATTACTCACACAATGAGCCTTGAAGATATTAACGAAGCGTTTGATTTAATGCACGAAGGCAAAAGTATTCGTACAGTCATTCATTACTAATAAACTGCATTCGTAAAATAGCTTATTAATAAGCCGTAATACTTTTAAGTTTACGGCTTTTAAGGATTAAGTATGTTAGAAAATATCTCAAGTGTAAAAGTGTCTGGCGGTTGGCATAAGCAATATACTCACAGCTCGCAAAGTACACATTGCACTATGCGCTTTGCCGTATTTTTACCACCTGGCGCAAGTGAAGCAAATAAAGTACCGGTACTTTATTGGTTATCGGGATTAACCTGTACCGACGAAAATTTTATGCAAAAAGCCGGTGCATTTAAAAAAGCAGCAGAGCTGGGTATTGCTATTGTAGCGCCTGACACTAGCCCGCGTGGCGAAAACGTACCCAATGAAGACAGCTACGACTTTGCACAAGGCGCAGGCTTTTACGTAAATGCCACGCAAGCTCCTTACAACACCCATTTTAATATGTACGATTATGTTGTTAGTGAATTACCAGCATTGATAGAGCAACATTTTCCGGTAACAAGCACAAAAGCAATTAGCGGTCATTCTATGGGCGGGCACGGTGCATTAATGGTCGCACTTAAAAACCCGACTGCGTTTGTAAGTGCCTCGGCTTTTAGCCCTATTGTAAATCCGATTGAATGCCCTTGGGGTGTAAAAGCATTTACTGGTTATTTAGGAAATGATAAAGCGCTTTGGAAGCAATACGACAGCTGCGAGCTGATGAAAAACGCAGAGCAAGCTAATTACTTACCTATGTTAGTGAGTCAAGGTGATGCCGATGGTTTTTTACAAGAACAACTTAAGCCAGAAAACTTAGTCGCTATTGCAGATAAAAAAGGCTACCCGCTTACACTTGAAATGCAAGCAGGCTACGACCATAGCTACTTTTTTATAAGCAGCTTTATTGACCAACACTTATTATTTCATCATCAGTTTTTAACTGCTTAGACTCATTAGTGTGTAGAGATGACTTTTCTACCTCTACACACTCTTTTAGACTTTTAGTGACCTGCCTACATACTTGCGTAGTAGTGCTTTCCCCTTTAACTAGGCTAACAAGAGCCGAATCTATCTTTAATCCCATATCAGTAAAGTTAAATCCGTTTTTATCTGTAGGTACTGGCTCTAGTGGGTTTTTATAAGGTGTTGACTGCGCCGGGCTAATACTATTTTTATCATTACGCGCCTGAGATTGTGCTTGCCCATCAATAATAGCGCCCGCAACTGTACAGCCAGAAAGGCAATAAAAAAACAAAAGTACAATAATTGTTTTCATCATTCATCCTTAACAAAATATTACCTAAATTGTATACGTTTTTTATTGTAACTCTGTAAAAAAATGTAAGTATTACTACCTAAAATCATTTATAAACTTTCTTGTAACACCCACCAGCTGCAATATAAAAAATGGCGACCCTAAATAACCTAAAATTTTATTAATGGTAGGTTGTAAGTGTTCTGTGAGAAGTTCAGGAAATAAAAAAGCAAAAACAGATAACCCAGCGCAAAATAGTAACGCTGTTTTTTCAAGTTTAGTGGGTGTGATTAATGTTTTATTTAAAGGCAAAAGGTTCACATAGGTGTCTTTTAGGTATGATGAAAGAGTACGGGGCTTTAAAACTCAGTTCAAATTAACTATCGCGTAAAATAGTAATAAAAACATGTAAAAGTTTCCTCAATAATTTTTATTAAACTCAGCTTCCTACAATAAACCATTGATTATTAGTTATTTATGCAATGGCCCACTGTTTGCTTATTATTAACAAAATTAACCCGCATAGGCTCAATAATGGAAATTGATTTACAGTGGAATGAAATCATCGATAACTTAATACATTTAGGTATTGCATACCTACTTGCGCTACCTATGGCTTACGACAGAGAGCGTAGCCATGATGGTGCAGGCCTTCGTACCTTTCCTCTTGTTGCTGTTGCATCGTGTGGGTATGCATTAATAGCGATGTCGGTTTTAGATGGCGCAGAAGCTCAATCTAAAATGTTGCAAGGCATCATTACTGGCATTGGTTTTATTGGCGGTGGCGCAATTTTGAAAAATAACAAATCAACCTCCGGTACAGCAACCGCAGCCAGTATTTGGAATATGGGCTTAATTGGTATAGCTGTAGCTTATAGCCGTTACGAAATAGCCATTTTGCTCGCCATTATTAATTTTATAACGCTAAGGTATGTAAAAAAGTTTAAGTGATAATTAGCTGTATCATTACAAGTAATGCGAGCAAATATTGGTCGTATTACGTGTGTATAATCACTGGCAAAATATAAATACACGATTTCAATTTGATACAATATAACATATAATAAATACAGTTTTAAATCACTCTATATAGCTCTCTTATGCCGCTACCTTCAACCGATAACCGCTTACATCATATTGATATATTACGGGGCATTATAATTATATTTATGGTTATTGACCATGGTATGTATTATTGCCTTAATTACTCAGTTACCGATCCGATGACTATTCCAGGGACTGATCCCGTTACCTTTTTTACGCGTTTTGTTTCTCACTTTTGCGCACCACTCTTCGTATTCTTAGCAGGTCTATCTGCGGCAATAACAGAGCATAAATATGTATCCACTAAAGCATTTTCACAGAGCTTGATTATTCGTGGTTTAGTGCTAATTTTGTTTGAATTTACTATTGTTTCGTGGTCTTGGAGCTTTAACCCATTATACCCAATGCTATACGCACAAGTTATTTGGGCTATCGGCTGGGGCTTTGTTATTTTAGGACTGCTGCGTTTCCTGGGCATTTATGCCATTTTTGTAGCAGGCTTATTACTCGTGTTTGGGCATAATTTATTTGATGGAACAAGCTTTGAGCCTAATACATTTGCACATACTGCTTGGTCTATTGCACATCAAAAAAATGTACTTGATCTCCCTTTTGATTTTCAAATTAGAACAACCTACCCAGTTGCCCCTATTGTTGGCTTAATGGCATTGGCATATTGCGCTGGTGTTTATTACAAAGCGCAACAATACAGTAAAAAAGTGATGAATCACGCATTGTTATTAGGGGTTACTTGCCTTGCGCTTTATGGCATTTTACGTGGGTTTAACTTATACGGTGACATGTCACAGTTTGCTATACATACAAGCTCATTACTCACTGTTATGTCGTTTCTAAACCCAACAAAGTATCCGCTTTCGCTTCAGTTCATGTTACTTACAGTTGGCCTTGGGCTTATTTCTTTAAAGGCATTAAGTGGTTTAAAAACCGATTTTTCGCATAACTTTTTACAAGTCCTGGGTAAAACAAGTATGTTTTCATACCTTGTGCATTTGTATTTATTACATGCTATCGCTTGGTTACTTATACCTATTCTTGGCTTTAATTTTAGCGATATGACCTACGCAGATACTCTCGTTGGTTTGCCTGAAGGTTATGGCATGAGTTACACAGCAACACTTTTATTTATAGCCGTTGTAATAGGGCTAACAACCCTACTCGCTAAGCGATACATTGTTTGGAAACGAAGCCACAAACATAGCTTAATTGCTAAATATATATAAGTAAAAACACAAACCCCGCATAATATTTGCGGGGTTTTATATCATTAACCAATACGTAAAACTTATAAAAAGCTATCACCACTTTGCTTTAGCGTTACGGTTTGTGCTTGAGCGCTTTTAATTAATAACCCACAACGCACATCGTTTTGTGAAATTACAATTTTATCAATTGTGCTTGTATCGTAATTTACTACTTTGTTCTCGCAGCGTAACTGAACTTTAGTTAGCGGCATTTGCGCTTCAAGCGCTACTTCACTTTTTGACAATAAAGGTAATACCGCCTGCTTAGGCAATAGCTCTATTTGTTGTTTTATATCGCCAGAACTTTTATAAATATCATTAACTTGAGCTAATAACTGTTCCTTATTTTGCTGTGTAAAAGTGATGGATTCAATATTGCCTAACGCATCTATTGCGTCATAGGCACGTACATAATCTTGTTTTGATATAAACCATTGTAATGCATTTTTTATCACACGCTTTTGAATTTGATCTGGTAGGTTACCTCTAAATAAAAACGCTTCGTTGATGTGCTGATCAAAGCTCTTCCAGTCTTGTACAAAATAACTGTGCTGGCTTTTAAGCCATGCAAGCAAAACAATCTCAACCGTATTTTTCGTATGTTCGTTTTCTAACTCATTAATACGGCTTTTAGCTTCATCGTATTTCTTTTCATCGATTAACTTACTAGCTTGTTCATAATCATTAAAAAAGCCGCGAGACGCTTTATCATTTGAAAATCCAGCATGTAAATTTTGCGAACTTACAGTAATAGTTTTTGCTACAGGTATAGTCTCGCCATTTAATTTTGCACTTTTGTAGTTGAGCTTAGACACGTAATCCATTACTTCTCTTTGGTACTTTTTTTGCCCGACCGTAGCTACAATTTCTATATCACTAACCTGCCCGCTTTTATCGACCACGTAACTGCTAAAATTAATCCCCTCTAACCTCGAAGCGCGCGAGGAAGTATTAGTGAGCTGATCGTAGTTTTTATTAATCACTTCTGCAGGAACAAAGTCGTCTGCAAAAGCAGGAAGTTGAGTAAAAGCAGAAGTTAAAGAAAGCGCTAATATGAGTTTTTTCATCGGTTTTATCCATCCTAGATAGTGTTTATATAATAGAAACAAACGATCAACATAAAAGCAAGTATAAACACAAAAAATAAGTTCAATTAATAAGCTAAATTTGGGGGGGTAACAAAAATAATCTAATAGCTACATATATTTTAGGCATTAAAAAAGGCGCTTAAAAAGCGCCTTGCTAACAAGTATGTGTGCTTAAAACATATCTTGATAGGAGTTTGTTATGCTAAACGTAATTGCTTTTTCAAAGCCTGGTAACTGAATACTTTGCTCGTCTATTACAATGTCGTTGTCGTCAATAAGTCCGTCGCCAAAGCGATAAATAAGCTCGTACTGGCCTAAATCTGCTTGTGTTTGATACGTTTTCTGCGAAGCGCTAACCACACTATTTTTCTGTGTGTAACTAGTCATAACATCATCGCCATGGCGCTTAGCAAGCATTTGCATTGTTACTTTTGGTGAAAGTACAGTCGCTGTTGCATTGTTTCCACCAAAGCCTTTTGAATTTATAAAAGCAATATCCATATCAGCGCATTCGTAATGGCTATTACGAATATCAAGATGGTCGCTGTAAACATCATCAGCCACTTTATCAATTGTGGTAATACCCGGCATAATATTATGACTAAATATGCCTAACGCAATCGCTAACTGGTCACCACTTGCAGGTGCAATAGTATGGCCAACATACGCTTTTGGCGCTGTTACTTTCCAGTTATCAATAGCAAACGTTTGCGCTACTTTATGATAAATCAAAGACTCTGTTACACGGTTTTGCGGTGTACTAGAACCATGAGCTAAAATAAAGCTACGTTCTTGCAGTGCTTCTTTACCTAATAAGCTGCTAGCAAGTGCAGCTGATTTTGCCATTGTAATATAGTTACCAGGTCCAGGTGATGTAATCGACTTTTTAACGCCATCTGCATTTACAAACACATCCGGTACGCTGCCCATAATATCAGCGCCCAACTCAAGGGCTAAAGCATCATCCATTAAAATAGCAACTTGCGCGCCTTCACCTAATGTAAAGCCACAGTTATCGCCAAATGGGCGACTGCTAGTACGGTAATCTGGTTCTTCATCATTTGATAAGTTATCTAAACGACGCAGCCCTTCAACGTTTGCAAGTGCACTCATGTTACCAAAGCCTTCTACAACTTCTGGTGTAATAGCGCACTCAACACTTGCGACAACCGCAACGCGTGTGCGCCCTGCTTGTATGTCATTAACCGCTGCACGTAAATTATATAAAAACGTTGCACATGCGCCCGAGGTCGAAAACGTAGTACCTACATTGCCCGTAACATAGGCATTAATAAAATCGGTAGACATTGTATTTAAGCCCAGTGCTAACTGCTTAGTGCTAACACGGTCGCCTTGTTGGCGCGCCTTTACTAAACCACCTAGGCCTTTGTCGTCCATTTGGCCAATTACCGATGCTGAATAGGTACCAATTTTATCTGGCTCTACGCTATTCATAATATGCTGCCAATCAAGCCCAGTTGATTTAATCGCATCTGTAGCTGCAAAAATAGTGGCTTGCAAACCACGAGGCTGATAGCGGCTGTTATACATAACTGATGGATCAAACCCAGTCGGAAATTGCCCAGCAGATTTAATTGGATTATCGCGTGTTGAGTCATGCTTTACGTCTAAGTCGGCTGCAATAGTTACTTTAACTTTTTTGCCTTCAAGCTCTTCAACTTGCCAGCTAGCTGGAATAGGTGCAGGTAAGTCGCGAGCACGCGTTTCAAACACAATTGCGTTATCGCTTGATGCGGTTAGTGTCATTTTTTGCTGCCACGGTGTTGCGTCGGCATCAAAGTGCTCTTTTTCAATTTTACGAATAAGTGTACCAGCAATAATTTGCTCACCAAAGCGTGCTTCTATGTCGCTTTGCTCAACATTATTACCTTGTGTATCTTGTAATTGGCCGTTTACAACGCTTACTAGATTCATCAGTGTGGCGAGGCCTAAAAATGTTTCACTGCGATCTTGAGCATTTAAACTATCTAACACGATACGGCGATAACCTTGATGAAAAGAAGTACGGCCAGCGGCGTTAATGCCACCCATGCCTACTATAACGGGTAATGCTGTCATAATTTACCTTTTAGAAACGTGTTATAAGGAGAAGAGGCAGTTTAAATGGATTATGCATCACACATTGTGCTTTAATAGCCAAATATTCAGCACAAAAGGCCAAAATGTACTGGTCGGAGCATTTATATGACTGATAAACACACTAATCCACCTCTAAACATTGCTATAGCGGTATATCCGCATTTATTAGTGACTAGTTTAACGCTGCCTATAGAAATGCTAAGAGCCGGCGAGGCCTTTGCTAAAGGGCATCTTGATAAGCAAAGCTTTAGGCCACTTGCTATAAATTTAGTGGCTAAAAGTGCTGAATCTATACCCACCCGTGCAGGCCTTGCTATAAATCCTGATTGCATAACAACTAACGCGCCCTACAGCGATTTGATTATAGTGCCGGGTATTTGGCGGAACCCACGCCCAGTGGTGCGAACAAATCAAGAAATAGTTGATTGGCTAAGTGAAAGCTTTAGCGCAGGCAGCCATATAATTGGTGTCGGTACTGGCAACTGTTTATTAGCTGAGGCTGGCTTACTTGATGGCCACCCTGCTACCACCCATTGGCATTACGCCAAACAATTTAGCCATGACTACCCACAGGTACGTTTAAAGCCCGACTTTTTTATAACCCAGTCAGAGCGAATGTATACGGTGGCCAGTCTTAATGCGCTTGCAGATGTGATCGTGCATATTATTAGCCAATACTACACAAAAGCCGCCGCGCAGCATGTAGAGCGTAATTTTTCGCACGAAATACGCAAACCCTATGAAGATCAACGCTACTTAGAAGGTGCAGTAGACCGCCACCCCGATGAGCTAATTGCGCAAATTCAATTTTGGCTAAAAACGAATTTAGCCACCGAGCTAAACTTGCAAGAAGTTGCTGCCCAATTTAGCTTAAGCTATCGTACTTTTACCCGCCGTTTTAGAGCCGCCACTAACCAAAGCCCAATTGAGTATTGGCAACAACTACGTGTAGAAGGCGCAAAAGAGTTATTAGCATCATCAAATTTATCAATTCAAGAAGTGGCTTTAGAAGTTGGATATAACGACCAAGGGCATTTAACCCGCGTGTTCAAAAAAGTATTAAGCCAAACACCCAGTGGCTACAGAAAAGTAGTTAGGAGAAAGTTATTTGGCTAACCAGCGACGACACTCTAAATTGGCATTTTTTTATACATAAATTATACTCTTATCAATAATATAATTTACGCCATACCAAGGTAACTGCATGAGAGATAAACTTAGTAAGCACCTTTTTGATCCACAAAGCGATGCTTCTATTGAATCAAAGTTATTAAAGTTACTTTCACTTGTACGAAAACATTTAAGTATGGAAGTCGCGTTTATTTCAAAATTCACCAATACTGAGCGCGTTTTTAAAGTGGTAGATAACCAAACTACAAATACATGCGTATCAGTAGGTAATTCAGATCCAATTTGCGAAACTTATTGTAAAAAAATATCTGATAACGAGCTAGAACAAATAATCCCTAATACTCTTGAGCACCCAATAACCCGCAACATGCCAGTCACAGAAAAGCTAAATATTGGCTCTTATATTGGTGTACCCATTATTTTATCCACCGGAAAAGTTTATGGAACTTTTTGCTGTTATAAAACCGTATTAGACAATGCCCTGAACGACAAAGATTTGTCATTTCTTAGGCTCATTTCTGAAATAGCTACTGAGTTAATCGAAAAAAAAGTTCAGTCTGACATTTTAAATAATGAGTCAAAGTCGCTTATTGAAAATATTATAAAAACAAACGATATTACGATTTATTTTCAGCCCATATTTAATTTATCAACCAACCAACTTTCGGGTTATGAATCTCTGTCACGCTTTTTTATTGAACCCTATAAAACACCTGATATTTGGTTTAAAGATGCTGAAAAACTGGGTTTAGGAGAAGCATTAGAAATACTTGCTATACAAAATACATTACATTACTTAGATCAATTTGATGAAAAAGCTTATATCACTATAAATACTTCACCTCAGCATATTTTATCAGGCTCAATAGACAAAGTATTACAAAGCATCGATTGTAATAGAATAATTTTAGAAGTGACTGAACATTCACCTATTTTAGACTACCAAGCGATGCGAACTGCACTTCAACCATTAAGAAGCAAAGGCGTAAGATTAGCTATAGATGATGTTGGAGCTGGCTATTCGTCTTTTCAACATATTTTAGAATTAGAGGCAGATATCATTAAGTTAGATATAAGCCTCACTCAAAATATAAATAAAGACAGTAGAAAGTTTTTATTAGCTAAAGCACTATGCGGATTTGCCAAAGCTATTAATTGCTCAATTGTAGCTGAGGGTATAGAAAATCAAGATGAATTAAACACACTAAGAAAACTAGGCGTTGATAACGTACAAGGCTATTTTATTGGGCGCCCAGCTCCTATTGAAGATGCCATCCAATATCAAACAATTACGCTATAATTAATAAACGCCACTTTTAGTGGCGTTCTGATTCGTTAAATTCTTTTCGATAATAGCGCTTTTGATAGTTTTTTACTTTAGTGTGTACGCCTTTGCTTAAGCTTTTAAATTTAGCCTCAAGTACGTCTACACCGTATAAAATACCGACCACCAGCACCGAGAGTTTTATTGCAGCCCCAAGGTTTTCTGTCGCTATCATCACGCCTATTGATGCAAGTACCCAAATGGTTGCAGCAGAGGTTACGCCAACTACCGCACCATCTTTTGCGAGCATAACGCCAGCCCCTAAAAAGCCGATACCTGTAATTATTTGCCCAACCACACGAGAATGATCTATTACATCCCCTTGTAAATTAAACGCAGTGGATAAAAACAAATACGTACCCAAGGTTATTAGGGCTGATGTACGAATACCTACAGGCTTGCCGCGCAATTGGCGCTCTATTCCAATAATAGCACCACAAAAAGCCGCAGTACCAATAGCTGCCCATGAATACGGGGCTACATCAATTAAATCTAAAAAAGTCACTGTTAACCTTATATTTTATTAGCTATAGCCACCGCCGTTCTTAAACGTTGGCTACCAAACGCTGACATTTTGCTAAAATCACTTCGTGCAATAGGTACATATTGGCAATCTATTGCGAGCTGTTTATCGTTACCGGGCTCACAAAACGGATCGTGAACATACACGCAGTGCTCATCAAGGTGCGTAACACACACCCAGTGTGGCGATTTTTTACCATCAAAACTGTATGTACTAATTAATAACAGCACACTAAAGCCTTTACTTAACCACTGCTCAATATGCTCAAGCTCTACATCTTTATACGTAAGCGGTATATTTGCTTGTGCAATACCATCTACAAATTGTTGATGCACGGTGGCAAGTACCACTTTTTTGTTTTCGTTACGTACGCCATCTAAAAACAAAGGCTCTGTGGTATTAACCATTACCTCGCTTTTAAAACCACGCTTATTAGCGGCAAGTGCCAAACCAAACGGATGGCAACCACCATGACCCGATGTCATAAAAATGGTGGTACCTTCACGCCAAAGTGCCAGCTCATGTGATTGGCTAAGCTCAGTAGTAGGCTCAAGTGCGCCCATTGCCATTAATAGTGCAGCAGGTCCGCACGTAAACTCGGTAGTTTGCTGATACCACGGCGTTAAACGCGCCATTTTTAACTCACTCGTTTGTCGAATGTTTTTTTGCATTCGTAGTGCGTCACTGTGGTCATCGTAATAATCGCTATATTGACCAAACACTCTGTAACCTAAGCTTTTATAAAGCCCTATCGCACCTTCGTTATTTACAGCCACTTCTAAACGAAGGTAAATACGCCCTCGCTCATACGTTTCTTTTTCAAGGCTAGTAAGCAATGTCTTTGCAACGCCCTTACCTTGCATTGTGGGTTTTACAGCAAGCGAATATAAACGCGCTAAACGAGTCCCTTTATGGCACCACACTAATCCATATCCACATACTTGCTCGCCATTTTGGGCAACGAGTAAAATACCGTGTTTTGCACTAAGCCAGCGTTTTAAACTACGAGGACTTAATTTGTCGTTATTAAAGCAAGCGTTTTCAACGTCAATCAGTGCATTTAAATCACTACTAAGCGCCTTTCGAATAACAAGGTTGCTCATGTTATTACCCACGGCCTCGTGCTTCTAAGCGTTGTTTAAACTCATCCATAATGATCATGTATAGCTCGTCGCCTAAATAGCCGTCTTCGACCTTGTGATCAATACTTGGGTTGTCGTTTACTTCAAGTACATATGCTTTGCCTTGATGCTCTTTAACATCTACGCCATATAAACCCCTACCCACTGTTTTACATGCTTTTATTGCTGCATCTAACACCGCTTTTGGTAACTCAAAGGTTGGTAGAGTTTCAAAGCCGCCAGAGAAAAACCGTTTAGCGTCGTGGTTATAAATTTGCCAATGGTTACGCGCCATTAAATAGCGGCATGCATAAATTGCACGGCCATTTAACACACCCACTCGCCAATCATATTCGGTATACATGTACTCTTGTGCAAGCACTAATGCGCTATATTCAAACAGCTCTGTAAGCTTAGCGGCAAGCTCATCACGGTTTGAAACTTTAAACACACCTTTTGAGAACGACCCTTCAGGCATTTTTAAAACAAGCGGATACGTAAACGCTTCTTCTAATTGCTCAAGCGTTTCATTTGCTTGATCAGCCACTACAACCGTTTTTAAACTTGGCACTTTTTGGTAATTAAACGCATCGTGTAAATACACTTTATTACAACAACGTAAAATAGACTCAGCATCGTCAATAACCACTAAACCCAGGCTTTGCGCTTTGCTTGCAAGGCGATACGTTGGGTGGTCAATCGCTGTAGTTTGGCGAATAAATAACGCATCAAACTGGGCAATGTTATCAATTTCGTCAAAGCTTAATGCTTGTGCATAAATACCGTGTTTAGCAGCTGCTTTAATAAAACGTGCAATGGCGTCTTTGTCACTCGGTGGTACTTTTTCGTTATGATCAACAAGTATTGCCATGTCCCATCTAAAACGACGTTGCACAGAACTAATACGCCACTGCGTTTTAGTAAAGTTATCTAGCTTGGCTACAAATTCGCTGTACTGCTGCTCGCTTAAAGACGACATCGAGCCTTGTTGCAATAATCCTTGTTCATCAACAAATAAAATAGGCGCTGGGTATTGTTTAAATACCGACTTTGCCGCTTTTGATTGTAAATCGTTTTGGGCATTACCAAAGTAAAGTGTGCCATCTATTTGGCCCACATTTAACATAGGAGCTTGGCCACTACGAAGAGCATTAATGGTTTTTACACTGGGTAAAACTTGGTGCTTGCGCGCCTCTGCAAGTAATGAGCAATAGTAACCTTTGCTCAAGTATTGGCTTGAGTCGCACAGATTAATAATGCGTGTTTTTGGTTCGTTATGTTTTGGGTAATCACGTAAGTAGGTATTAAACGTAATTACATTTTCGAACGATTGAGCAAGCGTTTGCTCGTTGTTATCAACCACAATTAAGGTTTTAAACACGACTTTTCCTAGTTAAGTCAAAATATAAAAAGCATGCTTAGTAAAATACTAAGCATTATAAATAGAAACACCCATCGTACTAAGTGGGCATTGCGCGAATCACTTAATATGATGGGTGCTTTAACAGGTACCTACTGTACGAGTTAGCGCTTAAATTGCTTAAGCGACATGTGCTTTATATGCCCTTTTTAAAAAACGCACAAACGAGATATTTTTAGCGTGAAGATGAAAAATATTGATTAACTAATAATGCAGATTAAAATACGCAAAACAACACCTTATGAGAGTTAAAAATGTCGCTGCCTGCTTGCCCAAAATGCCAATGTGAATATGTTTACGAAGACCAACAACTGCTTATTTGCCCCGAGTGCGCCCATGAGTGGAACCCAAATACTACAAATGATGAAGACGCAATTTTAGTAAAAGATGCCAACGGCACTTTACTTAATGATGGCGATAAAGTGACCGTAGCCAAAGATTTAAAAATTAAAGGCAGCTCGCAAGTAATTAAAATTGGCACCAAAGCGGTCGTTAGAAGAGTGCTTGATAAAAAAGATCACGAACTTGATTGTAAAGTAGAAGGCATTGGCGAAATGATGGTAACAGCGAAATTTGTGAAAAAAGCTAATTCGCAGGTCGGATAAATGGCGAAGCCATGCCATCCGACGCGTAATAAAGGCCAAAGTTATTTCATTCAACAACAAACTTTTGTACAAAGCTAAAGTGTATTATGTTGCTATGGCTTTGTCGGATGGCGCTTCGCTTATCCGACCTACAAATAATTTATATCTTTTCGCCACACCAGTTATTCGTATAAATCCCTCGCTTTACGGCTCTGTGAAAACTTGAATAAGGCCAATCAACTATTCGACTAACTAGACCATGCTTTAACGGATTAAAATGAACATAGTTAACATGGTGCCAATAATCATTATCATCCCTGATGGTATGTTCCCAAAAACGGCGTTGCCAAATTCCTCGCTCATTTTTACGTTTTCTTGTTTGAGTTAAAAACTCTGTTTTTGGGAGTGATTTTGAAAATCGCTTTTTAATTTCTCGCCAGCGCCCAGAATAATCCGTATCGTTGTCTGGCAAGGTTAAAACCGCATGAAGGTGATCGGGTAGCACAACCCATGCATCTATATAAAATGGCCTTTGGAATTTAACAACGCGGATAGACTCTCTTAATAAATCAATATGCTCAACTAACAACGATTTATTACGGTCGAGCAAATTAACAGTAAAAAAATATGACCCTCCTTTTACATAATTCCGACGATATTGCATTGTATGTCCACTATATTATTAGATACCTATTAGATAAATAAAGCGTAAATTTAGGATATATACAACATTGGCGTAGGTCGGATAAATGGCAAAGCCATGCCATCCGACAATAGATTTATGAACAAAGGTAATAGTTTATCGTGTTGGTAATTAGGCTGGGTGTCCCCTAATTATTTATCTATTTGTAATTCTTTAGCTGCAGCAACTAATACATACATAGGGAATTGAAGAACTTCCTGCGATTTAACTATGACTCTTCTTGATGGTTCTCCTTTTTCTGCACAGATTTTTATACACCACCCAAGAACAAGCTGCTCCTCTGTTTTGTCAATTCCGTGTAAATTACAAAAATCCATAACACACATAAAATCAATTTGTTGATTGTTCGATTCTATATTTTGTAATTTATTGCCAAGATGATTTAGCATTTTTTCATGTGTATTAAATTGTTCCTGAGTTTTACGTTCCAACTCTTCTCTTTGTTCAATTTCCATTAAAAGAGTAGTAGCTAGCCTTTTAACATCAGAGTCTTGAGAAACTAACGGTGGTGGGTATTCACCATATTTGGTTAATGAAGGTACAACCTCATGAAACAACCATCTTTGGAAAGTTTTACCTGCAATAGTTTTATCACTAGATAAAACTCGATATAACCCAGGTTGTGTAACAAAAATTTCTTCATCATCAGAATACTTGCCACCTATGACTGGTTCCATAATATATTCATCTGAATCAAGCGCATTCAATTGCCCTTTAAGCACGTTCACCATAGATTTAGCGACATGATTTTCATTAATTTCACGATTTTCTTTATTTAACGTAATAAGTACGTCTCTTAAAGAAACATATAAAATATCATCTCTATGAAATGTTCTTATATCGCTAGAACCAGTTTCACCTGTATAGCAAACTTTGACTAAATTATTATTCATGTGCTTTAAATGAACTCCTAAATTGATGTAGTGAACTAGCAACTTACCGAACACCACTTTGGGGTTTTATAACATCCCAAAACGACGTGTATTACTTAGCCCAGTAATTCCACTAAATAACTTCAATGTAAACAAATGATTAGCCATGTTATAAAATAGGCTCTGTTGTTTTGCACCAAAACGACTTTTAATAGTGTTATGAGACAAAATTACCTTTGTCGGATGGCGCTTCGCTTATCCGACCTACATTTAAAGATTACATATTCACCACGTCAGGTATTAAAGCATTGACGTAGGTCGGATAAGTGGCGAAGCCATGCCATCCGACAATTAATTTATGAATATAAATAAGCGTTTATTTCGTTAGTATAGCTCTGCCAGCAAACGCTTCTCGTAAAAACCAAAGCTTTATAAGATCTCTACCACAACATATTCGTGGGCTTTACCTGCAATTGTTAACGTAATTTCATCATCAATCTGTTTATTTAATAATTGCTTACCCATTGGTGCGCCGGGTGTTACAACAGCAATTGCATGTTGTTTAACATTTACGGTTAAACCACCTGCTGCAGGGCCTAAATAAAACCATTTTTGCGCTGCGTTATCATCTTCTAAACACACCAACGAACCGATAGCTATTTTGTCGGTTGGCTTTTCGTTAAAGGCAGGCTCAAACAATTCTATGCTTTTATAGCAATCGTTTACGCGCTGGGCTTGGCCTTGTGCTAAATAAGCGGCTTCGAGCCCTAGGGTATCGTATTTGTTTTCGGCTATGTTTTCTTCATGTGTGGCGGTGTCGTGCGCGGTTTTTGCCGCTACTTTTGCTGTTGTAAGCTGCGCTTCTAGCGCAAAGCGAAGATGTTCGATAACGTGGGTTTTATTCATGGGGATTAGTACAATACAGGCAGTAAAAATAAGGCAGTTAGTTTAACATTTTTGCTAGGCTTAAAACCATTGTTTTAAACCCCCGCAAGTTTGGTGGGAATACTAGCGGGGCTTAAATTAGCATTAAACAAGCAAAGAGCTGTTGGTTGGTGCAGCTCTTTGCTTGTGCTTTATTAAAACCTTATGGCATATCTAATAATGTCTGCGTGTGGGCATCTACTTTAACTTCGTAGTTTTTAGCGCTTAAGCCCAATAGCTCTGGCAAAGTTGCCGCTATACAAATAGACGAGAACGTACCCACTACAATGCCGGTAAATAATGCAATAGCAAAGCCTTGCAGTGGTGCACCTGCAAGTAACCAAACGCTGGCAACCGTTGCAAGTGTGGTACCCGACGTTATTAAGGTGCGCGTTAGTGTGCTTTTAATCGCATTATTAATAATAGTCGCTGGGCTAAGTATATTGTTTGATTGAACACGTAAAAGCTCACGCACTCTATCCCCTACTATTATTGAGTCGTTAAGTGAGTAACCAATAATAGCCAGTAAACTTGCCAGTACGGTTAGGTTAAATTCAATTTGTAATAGTGAAAATAACCCAAGTACGAGTATTAAATCGTGCACTAGCGCAACCACAGACCCTACCGCTAATCGCCATTCAAAACGCACTGCAAGGTAAATCATTACCGCAATCATTGCAGCAAACATGGCTAAACAGCCTTGATCAAATAACTCATCGCCCACTTGTGAGCCAATATAAGCTGACGATAATACCTGTGCGTTTATATCATCGTTTTGTGTAACAGCGCTTTGCCAATCAAGGCTATTACCTGTTGTTGATGCACTTGGCGCTTCTCTTAATTGAAAATGACTATTACCTTGCGCGGTTAGCTCAAACTCACCGTTGTGATTTTTAGCAATAAACGATTGAAGCTCTTTTAGTTCAACACTTTGACTGGTTGTAAACTCAGTTAAATAGCCGCCGGTAAAGTCTAAGCCAAAATTTAAACCTTTTTGCGTAAGCGTAAATACTGATAGCAGCACTAATATGGCGCTTAAAAGCATGCCCATAAAACGTAAACGTGTACCCTTTTCACCTTTCAAAAAAGTGTTAAGCATGTGCTTTTACTCCTGCTTTTTTACCCATTTTCAAATACAACGTTTGGCTTAATATTTTTGATACGTACACACCTGTAAATACAGATGTTAAAAGCCCCAGTGCCAATGTAATGGCAAAACCTTTAACGGGCCCATAGCCTATGCCGTATAAGATAAGTGCGGTGATCATGGTGGTTATATTGGCATCAAATATTGTATTTGCGGCTTGTTTATATCCCTCTTGAATAGCTTGATATGGTGCACGGCCTTGGCGACGTTCTTCTTTAATGCGTTCAAATATTATTACGTTAGTGTCTACCGCCATACCTATGGTTAGCACCAGACCTGCAATACCCGGAAGCGTTAACACAACCCCTGGTAATAATGACATTAAGCCCACAAGCGACGTTAAATTTAATATAAGTGCTACGTTTGCAATAAGGCCTAAACGGCGATACCAAAGCGCCATAAATGCAAGCGTAATACCCATGCCTAACATAAGCGCGGCTAAGCCATTACTAATATTTTCGCTGCCGAGGCTTGGCCCTATTGTTTGTTCGTGCACAATTGTAACGGGTGCTGTAAGCGAGCCTGCACGTAATAACAATGCTAGATCGGCTGCCGCTTGTTGGCTTTTCATATTGGTAATACTAAAACGCGAACTTAAATGCTGAGCAATATTGGCAACATTAATAACTTCGCTTTTTTTAACTACTTCACCTTTAGCATTTTGAGAATACTCAGAGTAAACCGTCGCCATTGGCTTACCAATATTGGCTTTTGAAAACGCCGACATTGCATCCCCTCCTTGGCCGTCTAGGCTTAGCTGTACCAATGGTTTACCCCAATCGTCGCGGCCTATGTTTGCATTATTAATATGATCGCCTGTAAAAATTGGCACAGGATCGAGCTTTATCTTTCCGCCCGATTGCATATTAAATGTTTGCCCGCCAATTTCTTTTAATTGATAAAAACCAAGCGATGCTGTTGCACCAATAATACGTTTTGCTTCGGTTGGATCTTGCACGCCTGGTAGCTCTATACGAATGCGGTGCTTTCCTTGGCGCTGTGTTACCGCTTCGGTAATGCCTAACTCTTCAATACGTGAACGAAGGGTTGTGAGTGTTTGCCCCATTACTTCTTTATCAAAGCTGCTGCGGCCTTGCTCCGAATAACTAAATTTGGCAGTTTCAACGCTGCCGTTATTGCTTGTTACAACGGCTAAATTAGCAAACCGGCTTTGTAGCTCTTCAATAACGGGGGTTAACTTGTCTGTTGCATTAGGCAATGCGTTTATTTCAAACCCGTGCTGAGTTTGCTGCGCTTTTACGCCATGTGCTTTTTGCTTAATAATGATTGATTTAGCTTGTTGATACGCACTGACTAACTGCTCATCAACGGCTTTATCTAAATCTACGTCTAATACAAATAGCACACCGCCATTTAAATCAAGGCCCAGCTTTATTGGTGATAAACCAAAATTTTGTAACCATGTAGGGCTGGTTGCATGCTCAACAATTTTAACTTGCGTGTTTGGGTATTGCGCTTTTATAGCCGCTTGTGCCTGAGCGCTTTTAGTTGGCTCGTTTAAAAGTACATTAATAGTTGATTGCTTATCTAAACCCTGCTCAACCTCTAACCCTTGGTTATTTAAAAAAGTAACTAGCGTTTTAGTGCTCGGTAAAGATTGCGTTTCACTGTGCGGAGCAGCACTGATGTGCAACCACGATTTATTTGGGTATAAATTTGGTAATGCGCTGATAGCTAATAAAACCAATACTATTAGCATGGCTATATAGCTTAATTTGAACTTAGCCGTAGACGGTTTTTTGTCTTTTTTAAAACTTAACATGTTGAATCCTTATTGCCAGCAAAGCTAGCAACGTACTTTTTAAAAGCACAATTAATCTGCAGGCTAAAACTTTAAAAGTTAAAACCTAATAAAATTAAATAAGGAAAATTAAGCGTGGTAGGTAGTTACAGCTCTGTAGAGTAAATTAACGTCTTTCCAGCCACTCAAGCGCGACTTTTTACTATTAGTTACAAGCGTATACCAAGGCTGTATAGGATTAATCGCTCTTGGTCGTAAGAATATATGCCTAACAAGATTTTGAGCAAAAAATTCAAAAACCACATCGTATTCTGGCTCACTTTGAACAGTGTGCAAAAACAATGATGAATTATTGGCAGTTAACCTTGGTTGGTGCGCGTCAAAATCGGTTTGATGCGTTTTTTTATGCTGCGCAGTATCTACAGACTTACTAATAGGCTGTATTTTAGTTAAATCGGCAATATCAGTAAGCGAAACCTGCGTACTAACAGTAATATTTAAATTTTGTGAGGCGCCCATAGCATTGCTCTGCACACTAAAAAGTGCAGCAAGTAGTAAAAAGGCAGTTAAAAACACTCTAAATTTAAACATTCACGTTTTAAAACTAAAATAAGGGATGCGTAGTATATAAGGGCAAGCATTTAAAATACAATGCTTATTAATTAAGTATTTAGTTTTAACAGAGATCACTAATGCGCCCCAGACAAAGCACAGAAAAACGCCCCGACGCCATGAATTTACGCCAAAGTGTAAAAACACTGTGGCCCTACCTTACAAAATTTAAAGGCCGTGTTTTTATTGCACTTATGGCGCTTATAGGCGCAAAAGGTGCCACTTTGTTGATGCCGTGGGCACTTAAAAAAATTATAGACTCGGTAGATAAGTCGATTAACCCACTGTTAGTTATCCCCGCTTTATTGTTATTGATGTACGGTGCACTGCGTTTTGCTAGCGTATTTTTAGGTGAAATAAGAGATGCTGTATTTTCTCGGGTAACCGAGCACGCTATGCGTGATATTGGTTTAAAAGTATTTAAGCATTTGCACTCACTTGAGCTGGCTTTTCATTTAGATAGGCAAACTGGCGGTATTAGCCGCGATATAGAACGCGGTACTAGTGGGTTAAGTTTTTTAATGCGCTTTTTAATGTTTAACATTGTGCCTACTTTGTTTGAAATACTGACCGTTGCGATTATTTTTGGCACGTTGTTTTCTGTTTGGTTTGCGCTGATTACATTATTGGCAGTCGCCATTTATATTACCTTTACTGTGGTGGTTACTCAGTGGCGAAACCGCTTTATTAGAGAAGCAAATGCTGCCGACAATAAAAGTAATACCCGCGCAATAGACAGCTTGCTTAATTATGAAACTGTAAAATATTTCAATAATGAGCAGTTTGAAGCCAAAACGTACGACACCTTTTTAGCAAACTGGGAAAAAGCCCGTTTAAAAAATAGAATGTCGTTGCTCGCCCTCAACTCAGGCCAAGCACTTATTATTGCTTGTGCTATTACCGCGTTAATGTGGTTGGGCTCAACCGAGGTAGTTGCAGGTACGCTTTCTATTGGTGAACTAGTGATGATCAACGCGTATATGATTCAATTGTTTTTACCGCTTAACTTTTTAGGCTTTGTGTACCGCGAAATAAGACGCGCGCTAACCGACCTTGAAAACATGCTTGGGCTACTTAACAAAAAACCACAAATAACCGATGCACTTAATGCTAAAGAGCTCAATATTAGCCAAGGTGAAATAACATTTAATAATGTAAGTTTTAGTTACGATGCGCATCGCCCTATTCTTAATAATCTTAGCTTTAGTGTTAAAGCAGGCAGCAAAGTAGCTATTGTTGGTGCCAGTGGGGCTGGTAAAAGCTCATTGGCGCGACTGCTTTATCGTTTTTATGATGTAAGCGCCGGTGAAATTAGTATTGATAATCAAGCAATAAACTCAGTAACACTTAATAGTTTACGAAAAGCCATTGCAATAGTGCCGCAAGACACCGTGCTGTTTAACACCACCCTTCGTGAAAATATCGCTTACGGTAGACCATCAGCAAGCGATGCTGAAATTGACGAAGCCATTGCTATGGCGCATTTAAAAGACTTTATAGGCACACTTGATAAAGGCGATAAAACACTGGTTGGCGAGCGCGGTTTAAAAGTATCCGGCGGCGAAAAACAGCGTATTGCCATTGCCCGCGCCATTTTGAAAAAGTCCCCTATTTTAATTTTTGATGAAGCAACATCTGCACTCGACTCTCATTCTGAGCAAGCAATTCTCGCAGCAATGCGTGAAGTTGCCAGTAACCATACGAGTATTGTTATTGCTCATCGGTTATCTACTATTACCGATGCAGACACCATTATTGTGCTCAAAGCCGGACAAATTATTGAGCAAGGTAAGCACGATGAGTTACTTACACTCGCCGGAGAATATGCCCGTATGTGGGAGCTTCAGCATAAAAAATAAATAGTGTGTGCCCCCTCTTAGCTCGGATACTTTTAAGTATTCGAGCTAAATAAAGCGTTTATAGAACCTATTAGCCTTTCTCTTTTCTCCTATATTAGCTTTATCGAGCACTGTGGTGATTCACCTCAAAAGATTTGTTTGTCTGATTAATATCAATAACAATCGATAAGTTAAATATTCGTAACAATAAAAATGATTCACTGCTGCTTTAATTCAATCAGTGATACTCAGGAGTAAGTAATGAAAAAGAGTTTAATTGCCGCAGCATTAGCTGCCACATTTATTACAGGTTGTTCAGAGCCGCAAACAACAAAAATAGACGAGCAACAACCTAAAGTAACTACAGCAACAGTGACAGAAAAAGCAGAGTTAGGTAGTTTTGGTGTTGATCTAACAGCTCGTAACGAAGCAGTGAAACCAGGCGATGACTTTTTTATGTATGCCAGCGGCACGTGGTATGACAACTACGAAATGCCTGCAGATAAAACCCGCTATGGTGCATTTTCTGGATTAGCTGAGCGAAGCGAAGACGATGTTAAAGCTATTATTGAAGAAATAGCCGCACGTAAAGATTTAAACGCAGAAGAAAAACTCGTTGCTGATTTTTACAATGCGTATATGGATACCGAAACACTTAATAAACTCGGTGTAGCGCCTATTAAGCCATTGTTAAGTGAAATTAGTGATATAGCGTCAACTGACGATTTAGCTGAGATGTTTGGTAAGTCTTGGTTAACCGGTAATAAAGCCCCTTTTGGCGGCGGCATGTGGTTTAATCGCCTAGACCCTAATAAATATGAAATGTCACTAGGTGCTGGTGGTTTAGGTTTACCAGATCGTTCTTACTACCTTGAAGACGCTGAGCGCTTTGTAAAAACCCGTACAGCTTATGTTGCTCACATTGCTGACATGCTTGAGTTTGCAGGCACTGAAAATGCAACTGAGCGCGCTCAAGCTATTCTTGACCTTGAAACCAAAATTGCACAAGGTCACTGGCCTCGTGAAAAGCGCCGTAATCGCGATTTAACCCTAAACCAAGTTGAACGTGACGATTTAAGCACTGCTTACCCTGGCTTTAACTGGGATTTATACTTTGCGCAAACAGGTTATAAAGTACCTCAGTTAAATGTATCTCAGCCTGAGCCAATAAAAGCGATGATTGAGCTAATCAATCAAGAAGATATTGCAGTATGGAAAGACTACCTAACGTATCACGCTATTAGCGGTAACGCAGGTTTACTATCAGAAGACGTATTTAATACTAATTTTGCTTTTTTTGGTAAAGAACTAAACGGACAACAAGAGCCTCGCCCTCGTTGGAAACGTGCAATAAGTGAAATGTCAGGCACAAGTTCGCTTGGTTTTGCTATTGGTAAGATATACGTAGCGCGTTACTTCCCTGAGTCGTCAAAACAACAAATGTCTGAGCTGGTTGAAAACCTACGTACAGCTCTTGGTGAACGTATTGATAACCTAGAGTGGATGGGCGATGAAACTAAAGTAAATGCGCGCGCTAAACTGGCTGCATTTGTACCAAAAATTGGTTACCCCGATGTTTGGCAGTCTTATGAAGGTTTAAGCATTACTAAAAACGATTTGATTGGTAATGTGAAAAACATGCGTGAATTTTTTCATGCAGAAAGTGTTGAAAAAGAGCTACAAAAAACAGACCGTAACCGCTGGGGCATGACGCCACAACGCGTAAACGCTTACTACAATAGCTCGTTTAATGAAATTGTATTTCCGGCTGCGATATTACAACCGCCGTTTTTCGATCCAAATGCCGATCCGGCTGTAAACTATGGCGGTATTGGCGCTGTCATTGGTCATGAAATGGGTCATGGATTTGACGATCAAGGTTCAAAATCTGACGAAAACGGTGTGCAACGTAACTGGTGGACTGATGCTGACCGCGCTGCATTTGACAAAAAAGCCGATCAACTGGCTGTGCAGTACAGTAAATACGAGCCAATAGAAGGTAACTTTGTTAATGGTCGAAATAGCCTTGGCGAAAACATTGGTGATGTAGGTGGGCTATCAATGGCTTATCACGCGTACAAGCTCAGTTTAAATGGTAAAGAAGCGCCTGTTATTGACGGCGTTACTGGCGATCAGCGTTTCTTTCTTGCGTGGGCACAAGTATGGAAAGAAAAACGTACTGAGCAAAGCATGCTTAACCAACTGCGTGGTGGCACACATGCCCCTGGTCGCTTTAGAGCACAAGCGCCGCGTAACCACGATGCATGGTACAAAGCGTTTGATGTAAAACCAGGCGATGCGTTATACCTTCCTGAAGATGAGCGTGTACGTATTTGGTAAGTAACACTTACTTTTTGTTACTTAGTAAGGCAACCTGTTATACAGGTTGCTTTTTTATTGAATTAAATTTACACATAATAGATATAATTCCAACGTCTAGAACCCTCGATGATCCCATTAATAAAATACAGTTTACATGGCTTTTAAACGTTACCGTTTTAATCTGTTTTAATACTTACTAGCCCTTGAATGCATTTACCTTTAGAATACGCATTATAATTTTATTCTATTATTTACATATATTAAGGCGAAACGCAGATGGGAAGAGCTTACCAAAACAAAAAAGATTCAATGGCTAAGACTGCGGGTGCTAAAACTAAAGTTTATTCTAAGTACGGCAAAGAAATTTATATTTGTGCAAAAAACGGCGGTGTAGATCCAGATGGTAACTTATCATTGCGTCGTTTAATTGAACGCGCTAAAAAAGACCAAGTACCAGCACACGTTATTGACCGCGCAATAGACAAAGCAAAAGGCGGCGGCGGTGAAGACTACGCAGCAACACGTTACGAAGGTTACGGCCCTGGTAACTGTATGATTATTGTTGACTGTTTAACAGACAACAACAAGCGTACCTTCGCTGATGTACGTGTTTGTTTTACCAAAGCAAATGCTAAAATTGGCGCTCAAAACTCTGTTTCACATTTATTTGATCACCTTGCTATTTTTGTATTTGACGGTGCTGACGACGAAGCAGTACTTGAAGCTCTTATGATGGCTGATGTTGATGTAACTGACGTAGAAGTAGATGACGGTAAAGTTACTGTTTTTGCTCCTCACACAGAGTACAACAATACACGTACAGCGCTTGAAGAAATGGGCGTGACTGAATTTGACGAAGACCTAATTAGCTTTGTGCCACAAATTGAAACGCCGATTGAAGGTGAAGACGTTGAAGTTATGGAACGCTTTTTAGCAATGTTAGAAGATTGCGACGACGTACAAAACGTTTACCATAACGCGCAATTCTAAATAGCAATTTAGTAAGTTAGAACGACTTTAAGCCAACAGCTATGTTGGCTTTTTCATTTTTAGAACATGGTATTAATATGAACTCCCTTAAAGAGCTTAAAAGTGGCAAACTTGTTGGTGCTACTCGCCTGCAATTAGTAGAAGAGCTAACAATATTCCCTGAAGAAATATTTAGCTTAGCTGACACGCTTGAAGTTCTCGATTTATCAAATAATAACTTATCAACACTACCTGATGAATTTGCCTGTTTAACACACCTGAAGCGTGTGTTTTTATCGTTTAACCAGTTTAAGCATATTCCTAAAGTGCTCGCTAAATGCCCTGCTTTAATTATGATCGCGTTTAAAGGTAACCAAATTTCTGAATTTGCTTTAAACAGCCTGCCAAAAAATATTGAGTGGCTAATACTCACCGATAATACGTTAAGCGAATTACCTGAAGATTTTGGTAATTACACCCAGCTTAAAAAGCTTGCGCTTGCAGGCAATCAACTTAAGCAACTACCAAGTAGCATGGCGCAGTGTAAAAACCTTGAGCTTGTTAGGCTCTCTGCTAATAACTTAACACACGTAGACGACTGGCTGTTTGAATTACCAAAACTTGCTTGGCTTGCGTTTGCCGGTAACGATTTTAATAAAGCCCAATGCCTTACAAAGTGTAGCTTAGAAAATAAGCCTCTTAACGATTACACACTTAGTCATGTTATTGGCCAAGGTGCATCGGGCGTTATTCATTTAGCACAAGCTATTGAAAGTGCTGTAGCGATTAAATTATTCAAAGGCGCAATTACCAGCGACGGCTACCCGCTTGATGAAGTAAATTGCTGCTTACAAGCAGGCGAACACGCTAATTTAATTAAAGTACTTGCCTACATTGAGCAAAGTGATCAGCTAGGTTTAGTAATGGAGCTAATAGATAAAAACTTTGCTAATTTAGGCCTGCCTCCAAGCCTTGAAACCTGTACGCGTGATACCTTTAATGATGATTGCCATTACTCAACTCACGCTATTTTAAAAATTGCACAGCAAATGGTAAGTACCTTACATCACTTGCATATTTGTAAAGTAAGCCATGGCGACGTGTATGCGCATAACACCATGATAAACAAAGATGCTGATGTATTATTTGGTGATTTTGGTGCAGCCACAAACTTAGCCATGTTAAGTGATTATCAACAAAAGCAAATCGAGTTAATTGAAGTACGTGCATTAGGGTGTTTAATTGAAGACTTATTAGGCACGGTAACTGGCGATGATAAACAAAGTGAGCTCTTTGTTAATATGTCCAATATGGCAAAATGTGCCATGCAACCTACATTAAATCAAAGACCTACATTTACTGAGTTATTAGCAGAGCTAAAATAAATTTAATATTAATAATATAAGCGAGCAAAATGTAACATCTTACTCGCTTTTATTTTATGTTTATTCGGATTTTCCGTACTTATTTAGTGCGCTTAAACGGGTAAACCTGTTGTTTAAGCATACCTACGGGCATGTAATCCCCGACTACACCATACGCTTGTGGCCACTCTTTTTGGCCTTTAACAGCAGTACCAAACACATAATCTAAAAACGAAAAATGTGCAGCGTAATTTCGGTCAATCGCGGCTTTATCTGACGCATGATGCCAATGGTGAAACTGCGGTGTAACCATAAAATATTTTAGCCAACCAAATTTCACACGCACATTTGCATGGTTAAACACAGCCTGCAAACCCACAATTATTACGTACAAACTAATTATTTGCTGTGAAAAACCAAGCACAAATATAGGCGTGAGCACTAAGCTGCGCGTTACGAGTATTTCAAGAATATGCTGGCGAGAGCCCGCTAACCAATCCATTTCTTTAGCACTGTGATGTACGCCATGAAAGCGCCATAATAAAGGGACTTCGTGATAGGCACGATGCACCCAATACTGCATTAAATCAGCCACGAGTATTATTAAAAACAACTGCACTATAAAGGGTGTTTGCTCTATATAACTTTGTACTGTAGATGATACAGCCCAGCCAAAGCCATAATGCACAAAGTGGTTAGTAACGAGTAATACAAAACCAATAATTAAATGATTTACAAAAAAGTGGTTTAAATCGCCTCGCCATTCGCTACGTAATATTTTTTGCTCTTTACGATGAGGTAATAACTTTTCAATCACAATAAATATAAGTGTTGAGCCGAGTAAATCTAAAATAAACCAATCAAGCCCTATATAAGGTGTATCAGAAGCAAATTCGTTTACTTCAACGTTTGGTCCGCCAAACATAATAGCGAGTAAAATAAAAAACCACGCTGTAGCCCCTAAACGCTTATTGGTATTACGTACAAAGTTAAGTAATCCTAAACTGCCCGAGACCAATAATGATGCAAACATAAGCTGACGTAAAAAGTCGACGCTGTAGCTTTTTCTCAGCTCTGGTGTGGTTAAATATTCAGGAAAGTGAAACGCTAATACGCCTAAGCAACTCAGTATTGCTAAAAAGCAGGCTATGTAGCCACTTATGTTGCCCTCACCTATCTGAAGATGATTTGTGCGAAATACTTTTCGCGATAGAGCTCTGATCATTTTTATTATTCCTTGCGTCGTTGAGTTGATTAAATACAACGAAATTCCATTGATTTACACACCCACATATTAACAAAATTTAGGGTATAAAAAATACAAATAGTTCCCTTCTAATTTTGAATTGCAAATATACAGATAAACTAAACGCAAAAAAGCCACGCAATGCGTGGCTTGGTTGGATAAAGCTAAACTTTTACAAGGTCAATTATAAGTACTGACCTAATGCTTTAACTTGGTCTAACATGCGGTTTGAGAAACCCCACTCATTGTCGTACCAAGCCATTACTTTAACTAGTTTGCCATTGGCTTTAGTTTGCGTTGCATCAAAGATAGACGACGCTGGGTTATGGTTAAAGTCGATAGAAACAAGCGGAAGCTCGTTATATTCTAAAATACTCTTCATTGAACCCGTTGATGCTTCTTTCATGATTGCATTGATTTCTTCTGCAGTCGTATCACGCTTAGTGATAAACGTAAAATCAACTAAAGAAACATTGATTGTAGGTACACGTACCGACATACCATCTAATTTACCAGCAAGTTCTGGTAATACTAAACCTACAGCTGCCGCAGCTCCTGTTTTAGTTGGGATCATAGATTGAGTTGCACTACGCGCACGGTATAAATCTGGGTGGTAAACGTCAGATAAGTTTTGATCGTTGGTGTAAGCGTGAATAGTCGTCATGCTACCTTGCTCAATACCTACTGTGTCGTTAATTGCTTTTGCAATTGGCGCTAAACAGTTAGTAGTACAAGAAGCGTTAGAAATGATATTGCTGTCAGCATTAATTACGTCGCTGTTTACACCATGCACTACTGTTGCATCTAAACCAGTACCTGGAGCAGATACGATTACTTTTTTAGCGCCTGCAGTAATGTGCTTAGCGGCGTCATCACGTTTAGTGAAAAAACCAGTACATTCTAAAACGATATCTACGTTTAGCTCTTTCCACGGTAAGTTTGCAGGGTCACGCTCTTGCGTTAACGTAATTACGTCATCCCCAATTAGCATAGTGTTGTTTTCAAGTGTTACTTTTTTTGAAAATTGACCATGAACAGAGTCATATTGCGTTAAATGTGCATTTACGTTAGCTGGTGCTAAATCGTTAATTGCTACAATTTTAATTTCGCTGTTTTGAGCTGACTCATAAAGTGCACGTAAAACATTTCTACCGATACGGCCGTACCCGTTAATTGCTACATTAATCATTTTAGACTCCTATTTAAGTTCACTTGCTTGGCGAGCAAGCGCTTCAATTGCTTGCCAGTCTTTATTTTCAATTAGTTGTTTATCTAGCATCCACGTACCACCAACACAAATAACGTTGTTAAGCGCTAAATAATTAGGAGCAGTTGCTAGGCTAATGCCGCCAGTTGGGCAAAAAGTAATATGTGGTAATGGGCCACCGATTGATTTAAGCATAGCTGTTCCGCCTGCAGCTTCTGCTGGGAAGAATTTTAAATACTTAAAACCATGCGACGCAAGTTGCATAACTTCACTTGCAGTTGCAGCGCCTGGTAAAAATGGTATATCTGATGTTTTAGCTAAAGCAATAAGCTCATCGCTCACACCTGGACTCACCATAAAATCTGCACCAGCAGCAACCGAAAGATCAAAACTTGCCTTATCTACTACCGTACCAGTACCTACATAGGCTTCAGGTACTTCTGCTTTCATTAGCTTTACAGCTTCTGCAGCAATGGGTGTACGTAGTGTTATTTCTAAGGCTTTTAAGCCACCGTTGTATAAAGCTCTTGCAAGTGGTGCTGCATCTTCTAATTTTTCGATTACAACCACTGGCACTACGGGTGCCGATGCTAAGATTTTTTCAATACTCATTACTTGTTCCTCATTACCCAGTATGGCTAATATTTATTCAAGTCCAAAAGCACTCGCGCCTAAATCGGCACTGCTTACGATATTTCTAAATCCAGTAAATAATTCACGACCTGTACCAAATGTTGCACTTGGCAGGCTAAGCTCTGCTTCACGCTTAGCAAGTTCTTCGTCGCTAACGTGTACTTTTAATATTCCGTTTGGCGCATCAAGCGTCACTAAATCGCCTTCTCGGATTTTAGCAATAACGCCGCCTTCTACTGCCTCTGGTGCTAAGTGAATAGCAGCAGGTACTTTACCTGATGCACCCGACATCCGACCGTCAGTAACAATGGCTACTTTAAAGCCTTCATCTTGAAGCGTTGCCATTACTGGCGTTAACTTGTGTAGCTCTGGCATACCTTTCGCTTTAGGGCCTTGCTCTTTTAGCACGGCAATAAAGTCTTGGTTTAATTCGCCACGAGTGTATGCATCTTGCAGAGCACTTTGTGAACTAAATACTTTTGCAGGAGCAGTAACGGTTTGATGTTCTTCAGCAACAGCTGACACTTTGATAACAGCTTTACCTAAGTTGCCAGTTAGAAGTTGCAGACCACCTTGCTTACTAAATGGGTTACTCACTGGGCGAAGTACTTCTTCATCGTGCGAGTTTGCTGGGCAATCTACCCATTTAACTTTAGTTGGGCCAGTTGAGTCGCTCATGATCAAGCTATCGTCTTTATCCAAACGAGGCTCTGTCATGTATGGTGCTAAACCATCGCCAAGCATTGTTTTAACGTCTGTATGTAAGTAACCAGCGCTTGCTAGTTCTCGCATTAAGAAACCCATACCGCCTGCTGCTTGAAAGTGGTTTACATCAGCTGAGCCGTTAGGGTAAATACGTGTAAGAAGTGGTACAACTTCTGATAAGTCAGACATATCTTTCCACGTAACCTGAATGCCGGCAGCTTTTGCTATCGCAACAATATGGATTGCATGGTTAGTAGAACCACCTGTAGAAAGCAGACCCACTAAACCATTTATAATCGTTTTTTCGCTGATCACATCGGCTAAACACGGGCTTTCTTTATCATCCGTAAGCTGCTTAAGCATTGTCTCTACAGCATTACCTGTAAGGCCATCGCGAAGCTCAGTGTAAGGATTAATAAACGAGCTACCTGGAAGGTGTAAGCCCATTATTTCCATTAACATTTGGTTTGAATTGGCAGTACCGTAGAACGTACACGTACCAGCGCTGTGATAAGACGCACTTTCAGCTTCAAGTAAGTCTTCGCGGCTCACTAAACCTTGTGCAAACTTTTGGCGAATACGTGCTTTTTCTTTATTCGGAATACCTGATTGCATTGGACCTGCTGGTAAAAAGAACACAGGTAAATGACCAAACGACAATGCACCAATTAATAAACCAGGAACAATTTTGTCACAAACGCCTAAACAAAAAACGCCATCAAACACATCGTGCGAAAGAGAAATTGCTGTAGACATAGCAATTACATCGCGAGAAAAAAGTGAAAGTTCCATGCCGTCACGCCCTTGCGTAACACCATCACACATTGCAGGAACGCCACCAGCAACTTGAGCTGTAGCATCGTATTTTGTTGCAATGTCTTTAATTAAATCTGGGTAGTCTTTGTATGGCACATGAGCCGATAACATGTCGTTGTATGAGTTGATAATAGCAAGATTTGGTTGCTCATCAGCCTTTAAGCGTGCTTTGTCATCACTGCTACATGCAGCCATAACATGGGCTATATTTCCGCAACCTAAACCGGCACGAACTCTTGTTTGTTTTTTTGCGTGCGAAATGCGATCTAAATAATCTTGACGGGTATTTTTACTGCGTTCGATAACGCGCTGGGTAACTTCTTGAATACGAGGATGTAACATAATTTAACTCATCTCTATTAGTTAGAGGATAAAGGCTCAGTAGCAACTACAGACTCCACGTAAATAACTGTACTGAGCATCTTTGATTTACCCGTTCAAAGGTACGCTACCAGGGAGCCTCTCACAACAACCCTGACACCGGTGTCACTGTATTAACGCATAGCAATGACACCGGTGTCAACCCCGGGTAACAAAAATAGTTTAATATTTTAACATGACCGAATAATGACCTAATTGATTTTTAGGCACAAACCATGTTTTAGCAAGTTCAGAGTAAAAAAAGCCCGAATAAGCGTCACTCATATTCGGGCTACTGTGAAAGTGTTTTAAACTCACTATTTTATTGCTGAGGTAGACTCGCGTGTAATCAAGCGCGACTCAAGCGTTACCTGATACGGCTGCTCTTGTGGTTGAGCTATGTGTAAAATAAGTTGCGTTACGGCTTGTTTAGTCATTTCTTCAACGGGCTGTGCAATCGTTGTTAACCCAGGCCAAATATGACGTGCAATGGGCGCATTATCAAACCCAGCTATTGAAATGTCATCAGGCACTTTTAATTGGCGCTGAGTTGCTAATTTAAGTACGGCAGCCGCCATGTAATCGTTTGATGCAAATACAGCGGTTGGCCTAGGGGATAAATCTAATATGCTGCGTGCACTATCTACACCTGAGTGATAACTAAAGTTACCCTCCTCGACTAAGCGCTCATCAAATTCTATACCATGGCTTGCAAGTGAACGCCTGTAACCTTTAAAACGTTGTTGCGTGGCACTGTGATCCGGGTGCCCTTTAATAAAGGCTATAGATTTATGACCGAGGTTAATTAAATGCTCGGTAATCTCAAATGCGCCTTGCTCGTCGTTACTACGCACTGAAATTGAATCATCTTGTAGTAAAGCTGAAGCAACTCTTGCATAAGGAATTTTTTTAGATTTTAAAAAAGAAGCAAGCTCAGCAAAATCACCAAAAGGAGGTGTTAGCACAATGCCATCTAATCGAGAAGTTTGTAGTAATTGCTCAATATTATTTATAAGTGCTTCACCACGAAACTCACAAGGGTGTATCAATAAATTATAGTTGTTTTCTTTACACGCTTCTAAGGCGCCCGTTTGCACTCGGGTAATATAACTTTTACTTGGGTTATCGTATAAACAGCCAATAATAAAGCTACGATTTTGAGCAAGACCTCGTGCAATTGGATTTGGGGTGTAATCAAGCTCTTTAAATACCGCAAGCACCTTTTCTCGGGTGGCGGCACTTACATTAGGCTCATTGTTTAACACGCGTGAGACGGTTTTTTTAGAAACCCCTGCATGGCTTGCTACACTATTTATGGTTACTTTTTTCATCTGTCCATTATCCAAATACAACCTGTAAGACCAAAGCCCTATTTGCTATTGTGTAAACACGCAGCAGCGCCAATAAGCGGTATGTTGTCTTGTGTTACGAGTGTTACAGGGATTTGTCCTGCGTACTGCGACATAATACCCTTTTGCGAAAATCGTTCAACAAAACGACTCTCAAGAAGTCTCGCTTGCATACGAGGTAGTATTCCACCGCCAATAAATAATCCACCTAACGCGCCATAAACAACCGCTAAATCACCGGCAACACTGCCAATCCAATCACAAAACTGGTTTAAGGTTGCATCACACACATCACATTCACCACTATTTGCAAGGCTGCTAATTTGTGCGGCATCTAAATTTTTAGCTGTTACACCCTTAACCGCAGACATTGCTTTGTATAAATGCGTTATGCCAGGACCTGAAAAAACTGTTTCGATAGAAACATGGGGATGATCTTTACGTAACTCATTTAATAATAAAGTATCGAGTTCATTAACAGGTGCAAGTGATATATGCCCCCCTTCTGAACTTAGCACTGCGGTAGATTGAGACGTTCTAACTAAGCACGCGGCACCAAAACCAGTACCTGGACCTATAACACCAATGTTTGCGTTATCATCAGCTTGACCTGATTTAACAATGACATTTTGTTTAGGATCTAAGTAAGGGGCAGCGTAAGCAAAGGCAGCAAAATCATTAATGACTTCAAGTTGTTGTAAATCAAAATGAGTTTTAAATTCACTGACGCTAAAATGCCAACCTAAATTGGTTAAATGCACTTGCCCGGCTTTTATTGGCCCTGCAACGGCTAAACATGCGCGTTTGGGTGCAATATGTGGGACTGTTTGTAAATATTGCTCGAGCGCACTTTCAAGAGAACCAAAATTGGCACTAGGAAAAATATTAATGTGCTCTATTATAAATTGGTTAGTCTGTTCATTAAAAGCAGTTATTAAAGCAAAGCGGGCATTAGTGCCGCCGACATCAGCAACTAAGATGGGATCAAATTGGGCAGAAGCGTTTGGGCTCATAGTATTATCTCTTTTGTTAAGCGACTCATGCTTATTATTTTACAATGGTGTACCATTGTTATTTATACTTTGAGCTATCACCTCAAAGTAGCTATCACAGTAAAAAATGCTGCCTATAAAGATATAGACAGCGAATACGTTTTGACAACAAAATGATAAAACACTGACATTATGACACCGGTGTCAGGAATTTATCAATAAAAATATACGTTAATTCACAAAAAGCTTGAAATTATTCATCAATAAACGAAAATGACACAATTATTTATCAATTTAATTAAGTTGTAACAATGAAAGGTAAAGCTACCTCATTTGATATTGCCCACTATGCAGGGGTATCTCAATCGACTGTATCTCGCGCTTTACGTAACAGCCACCTTGTTAATGAAGAAACACGCAAGCGTGTTTTCGATATAGCCAAAAAGCTTAATTATAAAGTTGATAAAAATGCGAGTAACCTTCGCACTCAACAAAGTAGTACGCTTGCATTATTGTTGTTTGAAGATCCTACTTCTGACGAGTCCCAAATAAATCCTTTCTTTTTAGCCATGCTTGGCAGTATTACCCGTGCTTGCGCTAAAGAAGGTTACGATTTATTAGTTTCATTTCAATCGGCCAGTGCTGATTGGCAAGCAGACTATGAAGATAGCCACAGAGCTGATGGCATTATTTTACTCGGGTATGGCGATTACATTGATTACCAACCAAAATTTAACACCTTACTTGAACAAAATACTAAGTTTGTTTGCTGGGGTGCAACGGTAGATAACCGTCCCGATTTAACTGTTTGTTGTGATAACTACGGTGGCGGTAAGCTCGCCGCTGAGCACTTTATTGCGCATAGCAGAACTGATTGCGCTTTTATTGGTGACGCCTCTGATCACAGCCCCGAATTTTTTAGTCGTTTTCAGGGTTTTAAAGATGAGCTATTGGCTAACAACGTTAAAATAAATGAGCGTAAAATGGCTAATGCTATCTCTACTGAAGAATCTGGCTATCACGCAACACGCTCACTAATTGCTAATAATATTAAATTTAACGCCTTATTTGCTGCAAGTGACTTAATTGCTATTGGGGCTATACGCGCACTTAAAGAAGCAAATATTAACGTGCCGAAAGATGTTGCGGTAGTCGGCTTTGATAATATAGCCATTGCAAGTTATGTAAACCCACCACTAACTACAATAGAGCAAAACACCACTATTGCTGGGCAAATGTTAGTAGAGAACCTATTAAAACTGATACGTGGTGAAGAAGTTCAAAGCACCCTGTTGCCTCCTATTCTCATTCCTAGAAAGTCAAGCTGAGCCTTCTCTTTCCATGTATATGCCGATTACATCCATTCACATTCGTTTACAAACAAGAAAACCATTTAAAAACAGACAATTAAAAAAAAATTAGCGAAAAAAATCACTTTTAAGGCCCAAAACTGACTGTTTCAGCACCTATTGCGTAGTTACTCACCATTAACCGCATTTACTATTTAGTTTCAATAATGTAAATTTATTGTGATGCTATATTTCACTTTGTTTAATTTATGATTTATAGCTTAAATAACAATAATATCTCAGGGATTTACATATGTTTAAAACTAAAGCACTATCAAATGCAATAAGATATTCTTTATTGCTAGGATCTGTAGCCTTAGCGCCTAACGCGCTAGCCCAGGAAAATGACTTAAACTCAGACGTTGAACTAGAAGAAGAAGCGCCAGAGCGAATTGTTGTAACAGGTTCGCGTATAAGAAAAGCTGAATTTTCAAATGCATCGCCAATTCAAATTATCAACGGTGACTTATCTCGTGAAATGGGTTTATTTGATGCAGGTTCAATGCTCCAGTCAACCAGCCAAGCGGCTGGTGCTCAAATAGATAATACATTTGGTGGTTTTGTACTAGATAACGGTCCAGGCGCTGCAACAATCGGATTTCGTGGTTTAGGTGCTGAGCGTACTCTTGTACTTATCAACGGTCGAAGAATGGCTCCCGCAGGTGTAGGTGGTGCGCCAACTTCACCTGATTTGAACTTAATACCAGGTGTAATGATTGAGCGTGTAGAGAATTTATTTGATGGCGCATCAACCGTTTATGGTTCTGATGCAGTAGCGGGTGTAGCTAACGTAATATTAAAAAAAGATGTTGAAGGCTTTATTTTTGATGCATCTTACCGTCAACCTAAAGGTGAAGGCGGTGAAGAAACTGTACTTTCGGGTATGTGGGGCAAAACCATGGATAATGGTTTTATCACCGTTGGTGTTGAATATTCAGAACAGAAATCTCAATCTTTAGCTGGCAACCCTTTTGTTAAAGGGTGTGAAGAGCGTATTTGGGAAGCTGAAGATGGCAGTATCGTAACCCGAAACAGTGGCTATGGTCCTGTAGCAAGCGGTGAAGATTCTTGTGACATTTTCCCTCTAACAAACCGTATTAGCGTACCATCTTTCTTTGGTAGTGTTTATTATACACCTGACTTTACAAACACTGGTATTCCAAACTTCAGCGAATCAACTGTACCATCAAGTCTTGAAGGGTTTTTACCTTCATGGGTAGCGGGCGATTTTGATGGCGATGGTATCAATGATGGTGTATTTGTAGATGGTAACGGCGATGGTTTCCGTGACGTTGATTTCCAAGACCCTCTATACGCTTTCCAACAATCTGATTATTACAAAAGTGGTGATTACAGAAGTAAAAATGAACGTATTTCACTAATGCTTAATGGTGAATATAACTTCCAAGATGATAACGATACAACTTTCTACTACGAAGGTTTATACGCTAGTCGTAAATCACCAATTTTTAGCCCAGGTGCACAGATATTCCAACAAGTAGCGGCATCAAACCCATATAACCCTTGTGGAACAAACGGTATTGACTGTTTTGGCGTGTTAGGTGTGGGCCCTGGTGGACCAGAAGCCGTTCAGCCAATCATCAATATTCGTGGTGACCGTGATCAAACTGAGGTTGAAGTTTCACAATATCGTTTAGTTACTGGTGTTACTGGTAATCTTGGTATGTTTGAAAACATCGGTTTAGACAATTGGTACTACGACGCGTCTGTATCGTACAGCGCATCAAAAGGTACTGACCACCGTGTTGGTATTGATGAAGAGCGCTTAATTAACTCATTAGAAACCGCTGTTCTTAATGATGATGGTACTGTTACCTGTGGTACCGGTTCTGATGGATGTGTTCCTGTTAATTTATTTGCAGATAGTATTTATCAAGAAGGTGGCGGTACGCTTTCACCTGAAGAAGCTGCTTACTTATTTATCGACCGCGATATCGAAACTAAAGTAAACCAGTTTGTTTTCAATGCATTCATGGGTGGTGATTTCTTCGCATTACCATGGAACAACGAAACTGTTGCAGGTATCGTTGGGGTTGAATATCGTCGTGATGAAATTGAATCAAATCCAAATGCTGCTGCATCTCAAGGCTTACTATGGGGCTATTTTGCTGACCAAGGCGCTGATGGCTCACGTAACTTAAAGGAAATATTCACAGAAGTTGAATTCCCTTTACTTAAAGGTGTTAAAGGCGCTGAAGAACTTACATTTACAGCTTCTGGCCGTGTTTCTGAAGAATCTTTCTACGATGCAGAATCAACTTATAGTCTTAAAACAATTTACCGTCCTGTTGAGTGGTTTACTCTACGTGCAACAAAAGGTACTTCGTACAGAGCACCTAACCTACGCGAGCGTTTCTTAAACGGTACGTCTGGTTTTAATACAGTTGCCGATCCATGTGTTGTTCCGGAAGATGCTCGTAATATCGACCCATTGAACCCAGGTTCAGCAGCTACATATAATGCAGCTGAAGAAACACGTGATACAGCTGTACTAAACGCTTGTCAAGCATCAGGTATTGATCCAACTACTCTTGGTTTAGGTCAAAATGGAACTGACTCATACACTGCTGCTTACAGCGCTGAGATTGAAACTGGCGGTACAACTGAGCTTAGTGCTGAAACATCAGTGGCTAAAACATATGGTTTTATCTTTGAACAACCGTTCACTGATGCATTTGATTTAACAATGTCATTAACTCGTTTTGATATTGAAGTAACGAATAGTATTGCAGAGCCAAGCGCTGGTTACAGTATTGGTCAGTGTTATTCTGCTGATGGTAATGATGCTTTCTGTAGCCGTATCGGGCGTGATGAAAATGGTCAAATTGATTTAGTTGATGCTAGCTTTATCAATATTGGTTTAATCTCATCTAAAGGTTTTGATTACAATATCTACTTTGAAACAGATACAGTAATTGCAGAAGAAAACCTAGGTATTACACTTGATCTTCAAGCTACTCGCATGACAGAGCAAGTTTTTGACGTGCTTGGTACTATTGATGACAATATGGGCGAGCCAGATTCTCCAGAATGGCGTGGTACCGCTCGCTTACAACTTAAATACTCTGATTTTAGATTTAACTGGGAAACGCGTTTCATCGGTAAAGGTCGTGAAGATGAGGATGATTTAGGTGAATTTGAAGAAGGCACTGCAGGTTGTCGTGGTTTAACTGACGCTAACGGTGAAGCACTTAAATGTCGCCCAGTTGGCTTCACCGATGACTACTTTGTACATAACATTGGTATGACTTGGTCTAACGATGCTTATAAAGTGAACTTTGGTGTTCGTAACGTGTTTAATGAAGCACCTCCTAAAGTAGATCCAAGTGGTTCTTTTTCAAACACTAATATCCCTCTAGGTGTTGGTTATGACACTTCAGGTCGTAGCCCATACATCAGTTTTACAGCTTCTTTTTAATTAGAATTGGCTGAGTAAATATTCAATCCAGATGGCCTAAAATTTTAGGCCATTTTTTTTGAGGGAATAAAAATGAAATTTAAAAAAAGAATATTAGTAGGATTAACCCTACTAGGCCTATCTTCTTTTGCTAATAGCGAAACTGGAGATGCGGCACAAGTAAGCAGTATTGATGCTTTCTCAATGTCATCTGCTATACGCAGTGTTGTAGCATCACCTGATGGTAAGAAGCTTGCTATTTTAAGAGCGACTACTAAAAATGGTGACTATATAATTGAGATAAGAGATCCAAATAACCTAGATGCAGAGCCTGTAAGATTAGGCGCTGATAAAATGCTAATATCTTCAATCCTATGGTTAAACGATGAAAAACTTGGCGTTATGTTTAGGCAAATATTAGAAGATGGAAGTCGCAAATACTGGGTTAATAAGTTTGCAATAACCGATGCAGATGGTAAAGGCGACTGGCTATTACCATTTAAGAAAAAACGAAATGTTCAATTTAATATAATAAATATACTTCCTGACAAAAAAGATGAAGTATTAGTAGAGGTTGATATTAATAATAACTACATTCCAGATGTAGTGCGCTTTAATATTAATACTGGACGAAGCGTTACTGTAATGCGCGGAAATGAAAAAGTATCAGGCTCATTCGTTTCTGACTACGACGGTGAAATAAGAATAGCCCAAGGTTGGAATAAGTCTGATAACGCAATCGATTATTATGCCCGAGATAAAGGTAATGATGATTGGAAAGTAATTAAGCAAGTTAGTCCTAAAAAGCGTGAAAACTTTGAGATTTTAGGGTTTGCGAAAGGTAACCCTAACGAAGTTTATGTTAATGCCAACTTAGGCGAAAATACGACTGGCATTTATATTTATAATATTAAAACAGGTCAGTATTCTGAACGTCAATTTGGTCTTAAGTCTGTAGATACTGATGGTGTAATACTTGATACCGACGGCACCTTACAAGGCTTTCGCTATACAACTAAGCAACCTAAGTTTTATTTCACAGATCCTAACCTACAAGCACTTAACGAATCTGTTGCGTCTTTATTTAAAGGTAAATTTGTACAAATCATCAGTAGCTCTGATAACGATAATGTATTAGTAGTGAGAGTATCTGCTGACGATAACCCTGGCAGCTATTACATTGTTACTAATAAACAGAAGTTAACTAAGATTGGTGATCGCCTTCCGTTTATTGATAAAAGTAAATTAGGAACCGTTAAATATATCTCTTATAAAGCAAGAGATGGACGTAAAATAAAAGCATACGTAACTATTCCTGCAACTAAAGGTCCTTACCCCGCAATAGTACTCCCTCACGGTGGTCCTTGGGTTCGTGACTCTGTTGTATTTGATGACTGGGCACAGTTACTCGCCTATCATGGTTACGTAGTTATTCAACCAAACTACCGAGGTTCTACAGGTTACGGTTTGGAGCATTGGATAGCCGGTGATAATAACTGGGGCTTGAAAAAACAAGATGATTTAGATGACGCCGCACAATATTTAATAGATAAAGGTTTAGCAACAAAAGATAAGCTTGCTTTATTTGGTTGGAGTTATGGTGGTTATGCTGCATTTGCTGCATCTATGCGTGAAAACAACATATATAAATGTGTTGTTGCCGGTGCGGGTGTAAGTGATTTAAGTCGTATCAATGCAACTCTTAACGAAAATCGCTTTTTAAGTATCTTACAACGCCCTACTATTACTGGTGTCTCTCCTGTAGAGCAAGTAAATAAAGTAAATATTCCTATACTGGTTGTACATGGCGATATCGACAGTCGTGTTCCAGTAAAACACAGTAGAGACTTTGTATCTGAGCTTGAAAAGTACAAAAAAGACTTTAAATATATTGAGCTAGAAGATGCTGATCACTTTTCTGATACGCTTTTCTACGATCATAAAAAAGAGTTTTATACAGAGTTGTTATCTTGGTTTGATAATAAATGTGGCCTCAAATAATGTAATAAAAGGGTGGCATTCATTTCATATGAAGAGCACCCTTCATATCAAATCGCCTAATTAGGTGATCTATTTTGAGGTAAGAAAATCGTACTGATAACAAGATAAAAATTTCGTTATCTAGTTATTACCAACAAATAATTAAGTATTATTGCTGATTCATATTAGTTTAAATACAGAATAACTGAATAGTAAAAAAGGCTTCTAAATTTATTTAGAAGCCTTTTTAATAACTGCAGCTTGCTTTATATTAGTCTTTAAGTGACTCGCCAACCACTGGATAATAATCCCATACTTGTTTATCACTGAGTGAGCGTACAAGCTTAATGTATTCTGCATGTGTCCATGCAAGTGGCGTTGCTGAGTTTGTGCCCTCGCCTAACGCATGACCAGCTTTATTTACACCTACACCATCCCATACTTGCTCTGGTAGCATTAGCCCTTTATTGGCAAATTGCTCCAAACCTTTAACATAACTATTTTTAATTTGCGCTTGTTTAGCATCATCAAAGGCGTTGTTTGCGTTAGCTGCTGCTATTTCATAGTGGCCACGTTCACCTGTGAAAAACGGCCATACACGACCACGTTGGCCTGGTGTATTACTGCCACCCTCGGCATAGTTTGTGCCAGTTACTTCATCTTCGCCGTAGCCATCATTACCATAGCGGCGGTAGCCTGCAAATGTGCCGCTGCCGTCGTCAAAGCTAAAGCTGTATTTAACTTGTAGGTTATCTTCTAGTGTTTCGTCATCGTACTCAGGTAGTGTTTTAACGATGCTTTCATCATTTGCACCGCGTACGCCATACCGTACTAGCTCTAAAAAACCGCCATCTAAAATTTGCTTTTTATTAAACCCTTCGCGGCCATTATTAGCGTTAATTTTAGTGTTTGAGTTTGCATCGGTATCTTGGCCTATACGAATAAAGTATTCGCCATCGCTATTCTCGCCTTTTAAGTTACCTTTAGTGGTAAACATTTGCGATTCAATATCGCTGCTGTATTTTTTAGCTGTATCTAAGTAGCGCTTTGCGTTTGTATCATCGCCACTTAGTGTTGCAATATCACTGGCTGTAATAAGGCCAGCTACTATTGCTGCAGTAGTCGAAGGCGAATAACCGCTTTGCTCTTCCCAACGCTCTTGTTGGGTTGCCGGTGGTGTAATTTGCGTGTCGTTCCACAAAATTTTAGCAAGGCCGCCATCAACTAAAAAATCAGCCGCTGGTTTTAACATTTTGCCGTACCAGCTTTTTAGTTCTTCATCACTAAGTACATTGGCTTTATGTAACTTCCAGGCAAGCATGATAGGCATAGCTGTTTGGTCAAGCTGTACGCCGACCCATTCAAGCTCACCATCGACGTGCGTTTTTTGCAAAAACCAGCCTGTATCGCCTTTATTACCTGGTGTTTTTCTGTTTACTTGTACTTTTTCAAGGTATTCGAATGCTGTTTTTGCGGTGGCGGTATCGCCGAGCGCCATAAATGCCATGGCTACTTGGTAAAAATCGCGCACCCATACCGCTTTATAGCCAGTAGAGCCCTCTTTGGCTGAAACAGTTTCGCCCCATGGGTTAGATAGAGAAGCAATTAATGCCCCTGCGTGTGTTTTATCTTCTTGTGCTTTTAAAACCATGGCGCTTGTGTATAAAAGCTTACCGTTATCGGCTGTTTGTTCAATCATTTTATTGAGCGGTTTGAGACTTTGTAGGTAATCTTCCCAGCCTAGCGCTTCACCTTTACCGTTATAGTGATCAAGCACCGCTTGGTACCCTTTTGCTAAGCTTTTTTCGCCTTGCTTTATACTTTGCTGCTGCGTTTTACCAAAACTAAGTGCTAAATCAAAGGTGGTATTCGCGCTTATGTCGCCAAGCTCTGCAAGCATGCTTACATTACCTGCTGTATCGCCGGTATTTATGTATTGTGTATTTATAGATTGCGTAGTTTTAAGTGCGTTAATACCATCGCTTTCACCGGTAAAGCCCACTGTTTTATCTTTAAATGAGGTCGCTGATTGAAGTGATAAATAGTTATCGTCTTCCCATGCGACAAGGCCTTGCTCAGTCGTTTTAGCGAAGTCACCTAGCCCGTTATTATTAATATACGGATTAACAGACACATATGCTTTTAACCCTTCAAGCTCAGTATTAAATACGCTGCGTACAAACAGGGTTTGCCCACCTGGGTCAGTAAATATGTGTTTTTCTAGGCTAAAGCGGCCTTGTTTATCAGTGCTTGTTACTTTATAAGCCAGCGATAACGGGCGACCTTGTGCATCTTTATGTAAGTAATCAATGGTGACATCTAAATCATCAGCTTCACTAACGGTAAAGTCTTTACCTGTTACTATAAATTGCATGTCTTTTATTTGAGCTTGGTGAATAAGCCCAAACATGGTTTCGGTGATCATACCTTTAGCAATTGAAAACCACACCTTAGATACATCGCCCGTTGCAGCTGAATCACTGTATTGGCCGTTTTGGTATTGCTCGTATGACGTGCCAATACCTGTTTTACCCGCATAAGCCCAAAAAGGCTCTGTGCCTGGGGCGCCTGGTGCTGATGTAACCTGTGCTGTGGTACTTTCGTTAGTTGTGCTTGTGTTTTGAGCGCCGCAAGCCGTTAAACCTAACGTTAAAAGTGAGGCGGTTATAAGGTAATATTTTTTCATTGTGTGTCCTTAATTTGAATTTTTAACGCGCATTACCGCAACGGCAGCGACAACGAACGAGGCTGCACCAATTAACAATGCGTAAATAGGCTGATTAGAAAATACGTGGCGTAAAATGAGCCCTAAAATGCTGGCGGCAAGTAACTGAGGTATAACTATAAAAAAATTAAAAATACCCATGTAAACGCCCATTTTATTACTTGGCAGTGCGTTACTTAGCATGGCGTAAGGCAGCGATAAAATAGACGCCCACGCAAACCCCACCCCAATCATAGGTATAAGTAACATCTTAGGGTCTTGAATAAGCATAAAGCTTGCAAGACCTAACGCGCCCAGCAATAAATTAAAGCAATGCGCGCCTTTTAATCCCATTTTTTTTACTAAAAATGGAATACACATAGCGGCAATTGCGGCAAATCCATTGTAGGCGGCAAATAAAATACCCACCCAGTCAGCACCATCGTTAAATGCTTTAGAGGTTGCATCGCTACTACCATAATGAAAGCTTGTTACTGCTGCGGTGGTATAAATCCACATGGCAAATAAAGTAAACCAGCTAAAAAACTGCACCCATGCAAGCTGCTTCATGGCTTCTGGCATTGTAAATACATCTTGTACTACTTGGTAAAAACCACCTTGAGTTTTGTTAGCACTTTTAAGCGCTGCTGCAATCCACTGCACAATACCAAACGCTAATAAACCACCAGCTAATAGGTATAATTCTTTTTCAAGCGATAAGCCCATTACTAATGCAAGGGTTGCTAAACCCAGCACTACAAAAATAATGGCGCCTTTATTAAAGTTAATATCAACCAGTTTGCTGGTAGTTGGTTGAGCGCTTTGCTTTTCAAAAGCCGCTAATTGCTCTGGGCTATACTCTTTAGTACGTGCAACGGTCCAAAGCACAGCAACAAGTAGCACCACCCCACCCCAATAAAATGAGTATTTAACAGACTCTGGAATTTGCCCAGGCGCTGCAGTATTACTTACATCAAACCAGTTGGTCATCATCCATGGTAATGCTGAGGCTAGTACCGCACCAATACCAATAAAAAAGCTTTGTAACCCGTAACCTGTAGCGCGTTGTTTTTCTGGTAAATTATCACCAACAAGTGCTCTAAACGGTTCCATGGTTACGTTGATTGACGCATCCATTATCCATAACATACCAGCGGCAATCCAAAGCGTTGGTGAATGCGGCATAATAAATAGTGAAAGCGTTGTTAACACTGCACCTATAAAAAAGAACGGACGGCGGCGACCAAAGCGCCCCCATGTTTTATCGCTCCAGTAACCAATAATAGGCTGTACGATTAAACCAGTAAGCGGTGCTGCAACCCATAAAATGGGAATATCATCAACTTGTGCGCCTAATGTTTGAAATATTCGGCTCACATTGCCGTTTTGTAGTGCAAAGCCAAATTGAATACCTAAAAAACCAAAGCACATATTCCATATTTGCCAAAAACTCAGGTTTGGTTTGTTGCTGTCATAATTATTATTTTGATTATTCATGATTAGCCTTATTAGTTAAAACTGCGCTGCTAAATGCATCAAGTGTGAGGTTAAATGTAGCGCCTTGCGGGTGAGCTTTAAGCTGGGTGGTGTGATTTTCAAGTAAATCATTTAATAGCGTATTTTCACTCATTGCTCCTAATTGTGCCTTTGATAAATTAACCGTAATTGTCTGAGGTTGTTCACTAAAGTTACTTAATACGTACAGCGTTTGTTGGCCAAGTTTGCGCATAAAGCCAACAACTCGCTCGCTTCCTGTTACATTAAGCTCTGTCATTTCACCCCCAACCACAGCAGGTAAACTATTAAGTGACATAATGGCTTTATAGTAATCACGGAGTGCTACTTGTTCTTTTGTTAAATTAGCACCGTCAAACTTGCCGTTATTCATCCACGCTTGATGCGCCGGTACACCAATGTAATCAAAAATACTGGTGCGTGTAGCTGTGCCAAATCCTGCGTTTTCTGAGCCATCTTCTCCCACATCTTGACCAAAATATAATAACGTGGGTGCGCGGCTCATTAAGTTAGAAACCACCATAGCCGGTTTACCCCACGCAGCGTTACCTGCAAAATCAGGGCTCGCGATGCGTTGTTCGTCATGATTTTCTAAAAAGTGCAGCATGTGCGCTTCAATATCAGTAACTTGGCTTTGGGCAGCAAAAATAGCATTAGCAGCTTGCTTACCCTGCATAATGGCTTTTAGCGTGTCGTAAAAGCCCACTTTATCGTAAAGGTAGTCCATTTTACCTTGGTGAATATACGCACGGTACATTAGCGGGTTATATACTTCAGCCAATAAAAAGGCATCGCTTTTTTGCATTTTTATCGACGAATTTAAAAAACTCCAAAACTCTACTGGCACCATTTCGGCCATGTCGTATCTAAAGCCATCAACGCCTTTATCGAGCCAAAAAAGTGCTATGTCTCTAAATTTGTACCAGCTGTTAGGAAGTTCTTTATCTTGCCAAAATGCATAATGAGCACGGTAGTCTTTATTTTTGTATTCACTTGGCAATTGAACAAAATCGTAGCTACCATCTGGCTTTACGCCATAATTTACTTTTACTGTTTCGTACCAATCGTTTATATCGGGTTTTGGTGCACGGGCACCGTTACCTGTCCATTTAGCGGGTGTTTCATCAAAAAAACCGTCAGCTAAAGGGTGAGTATTACCCCCTAATACTTTGTACTCTGGCGATGTTGGCACCTGAAAAGACTGCCCTGGTACGTAGTAAAAGTTATTGTTTTTATCGTACGCTTTAGTCGTGTCGTCTTGTTCGCCAAAGTCTTTAACGCCTTTAGGCTTTCCAAGTGATTGATAATTGCGGGCAACATGGTTAGGCACTATATCAATAATGACTTTCATGCCGTGGCTATGTGTACGTTCAATAAGCTGGCTAAACTCTCCCATGCGGTTCGTCACATTAACGGCAAAGTCGGGGTTAACATCGTAGTAATCCTTAATTGCGTACGGTGAACCTGCACGGCCCTTTACTACATCGGGGTCATCTTGCGAAATGCCGTAGTCGGTATAATCGCCCACTAACGCATGGTGTAACACACCGGTATACCAAACATGTGTGGTGCCTAACTCTTTAATGCCTTTTAGGGCTGCATCGTTAAAGTCGGCAAATTTACCTACACCATTTTGCTCTTTAGTGCCCCATGAAACATTGGCTGTTTCCGTATTACCAAACAAGCGAGTAAATACTTGATATACAACCGGCTTGGTAAGCTCATTTTGCGTGTGTGCAGGTGGTTGCTGTTGTTCAGGTTTGTTATTTTCTGAACACCCTGTAGCAATAAGTGCACTACAAAGTACTGCGGGTACATAAACTGATTTTTTCATTGTGTGTCTTTTTTGTCAGTATTGTTATTAACTTTATACTAAAGATTACTGCAGCAACCATACAGTTGCTGCATACGTATTCAGGTAAACTATTGAGAGGTATTTATAATTAATACCGTTGCACTCATTGCCGGTAAAGCAACTGTATTACCCAACACCTGTGTTTTGTGGGTGAATAAGTTAAGTGCTTTGGTATTTTTTGGTATTACTTCATGCATATACTCAATATTCTTAGTTAGCTCTTTTGTGTTTTTATTCATAAATACCAACACAGTTTGCTCGTCGCTAACACGCGCGTAACTATACACGCCTTGTTGAGGCGTAAAGTGCACAAGTTTTCCTTTATCAAGTGCTGGGCTGCTTTTTCTAAAATTAAGCAAGGTACTGATGGTGTTATGCATGTCTTTTTGCTGTTTTGTTAGCCCCTCGCCCGTAAAGGCGTTCCGAGTTTGGCCTTTAAATCCACCCGGGAAGTCGATTCTAATATCGCCATGATCTTTACTTGGGGTGTTATCTAATAGTACTTCGGTGCCGTAATACATTTGCGCTATACCACGTGTGGTTAAAAGTAACGTCATCGCCATTTTTGTTTTAGCAACGTCTTGGCCAAGCTCGGTGTATACACGGCTCATATCGTGGTTATCAGCAAATACCATAATGTTATTGGTATCAGGGTATAAAAAGTCATTAGCTAACGATTCATATACTTTAACCCAGCCCGTGTTCCAGCTTTCTTCTTCATTTAGCGCTTGGATTACCGACTCTTGCAACGAAAAGTCCATCACGCTTGGTAAGCTTGATGTATAGCCATCTTGGTTATGTTTGCCACGTTGCCAGTAAGAGGCAATAGCAGGGTTAGACGTCCACTCTTCTCCAACAATATTAAAATTTGGGTACTCTTGCATTATGGCTTTTGTCCAATCACTCAAAAATGCTTTATCTGAATATGAGTAGGTATCAACTCGAATTCCGCTTAAATCGGCGTATTCTATCCACCAAATAGCATTTTGAATTAAGTATTCACTTAACAGTGGCTGGCGCTGATTTAAATCGGGCATGGTTTCTACAAACCAACCATCGTTAAACTGGCGCTTGTCGTATTCACTCGCGTGTGGGTCTTGTATAGTTTGGCGCGCATGGCTTGTGGCGTTTTTACCTTTTTTAAACTCGCCATTAAAGTTAATCCAATCTTTAGTTGGCTTATCTTTAACCCAAGTATGCTCAGAGCCAAAATGGTTAAGAACCATATCCATTACCAGGCCTATGCCCTGCTCTTTTGCTTTTACCGAGAGCGTTTTATATAACTGGTTTGAGCCCATACGTGGGTCAACATTATAAAAATCTGTAATTGCATAACCATGATAAGAATAATCTGGCATGTTGTTTTCAAGCACTGGGGTAAGCCAAAGCTGTGTAACGCCTAAATTGTTTAAATACGGTAATGCGTTTATAACACCTTGAATATCACCACCGTGGCGCCCGCCCTTAGTACTAGGATCAGCGGCTTCTAACATGCTAGGAACGCTATCGTTTTGTTTATCACCATTAGCAAAGCGATCTGGGTTAATTAAATAAAGCGTATCAGCTGATGTAAACCCTTGGCGCTTTGCGCTGTTTTTATCCCGTTCAAGTAATGAAAACTCAAAATTTTGACTCGCTTCGCTGCTGTTAAACACAAGCGTTCCTGCTTTAGCGGTATCAGTAATAGTAATATTTAAAAATACATAATTTGGGTTATCTGTACGGGTTACTTTATTTAACTTAACACCATTGTATTTAGCTAATTTAATTTGCTCGTTTGCAATATTTTGCTCATGCACCATGATGGTTATGGTATTTTTGTTCATGCCAACCCACCAATTAGCAGGCTCTACGTTAAGTGCGTAGCTAATGGTTGGTAAAGTACAGGCACTTACAAGTAAAAGTGTGTTTAAAAATCGCATCATTAGGCCTTTTTAATTTTTGCTAAAAAATCTTTATGAGTGGGTAATTGATCTACTGTTGAGGTAATAAGCGTTTTTAATGTAGAAAATAAGTCGTTTAGTTGTTCACTGCTTAATGAGTCAACAATACTGTTGTAATCATCGGGGATGAGGCCTTGGCCAATAAATACCTGTTGCCAAGCAACTTCGGCAAATAGTTCATCGTTTTCGCGCACTACTTTGCCAGTTTCCTTAAATAATTTGAGCTTGTGGGCCAATGAGTGAGGAATGTCCATTTGCTTGCATTGTCGCCAAAAAGCAGAATCTTGTCGCTCCGTCAGTTTGTAATGCAAAATAATAAAATCGCGTATGTGCTCTATTTCTATCACGCTTTGCTTATTAAATTCAGTAACTAAAGTTTCGCTTATGCCATGATGTGGAAACAGCTTTATTAAACGGGTTACTGCACTTTGTATTAAATGAATACTGGTTGACTCTAACGGCTCTAAAAAGCCACTAGCAAGACCAACCGACACCACATTTTTATGCCACTGCTTTAAGCGCCGTCCTGTTTTAAATTTTATAACACGTGGCGCTGTAATGGGCTCAGCAGGTAAATTACTTAATAATAACTGCGTTGCTGCATCGTCAGATAAGTAACGGCTACAGTACACCAAGCCATTACCTATTCGGCTTTGCAGCGGTATTTGCCACTGCCAGCCTGCGCTGTGTGCAATTGAACGCGTATAAGGTTTTAGCGAATCAGTACCTTGAGATTGCACTGCAACGGCGCTGTCGCATGGTAAATAATGAGACCAATCTACAAAACCTGTGTTAAGGGTTTGCTCTATGAATAAGGCGCGCTGCCCTGTAGCGTCTATAAAAAGGTCGCCATTTATCTGCTGTGTGTTATCAAGGGTTAATGATTTTATATTCCCTGATAGAGGGCATTGTTCAACCTGCTCTATTTTGGCATCAATATGCTCAACACCGCGTGATGTTGCGAGCTTTTTTAAAAACTCAGCATATAGCGTTGCGTCAAAGTGGTATGCATAACTTACGCCAGGTAATTGCGTGTTAGGTATAGTATTTAATGGTGCAAATTTATGCTGTTTAGCTGCTTGGTAATTTAATGAAAAATCCCATAAGCTTTCTTCTGTACCGCTTATGTGCCCTTTTACCCAAAAATTGTAAAAATCGCAAAAGGGGAAGTCTTTTCCAAATGAGCCAAAAGCATGCATGTAGCTATGAGAGGGGGTTTTCCAATTTTCGAACTCAATTCCTAATTTTATAGATGCATTTGTAGCGTTTATAAAATCTTGCTCGTTTATACCCAGTGCGTGATTAAGCTGAATAATAGGCGGAATTGTTGCTTCACCCACGCCTATAGTGCCAATAGTACTTGACTCAATAAGGGTTATTTTGATTACTTTACCTAACACTTTATTAAGCAAGGCGGCTGTTATCCACCCTGCTGTGCCCCCGCCTGCGATTACGACGTGTTTTATTGGTTTCATATTATTGTCCACGTTTACAGTTTAAAGCTTTGTTAAGTTTGATAAAGTAGCTATAAAAAAGCCCTTGTAAAACAAATTACAAGGGCTCCTACACACAACCTTTATTATAGCTGGTAGCTAAAGCCTAACAAGTAAGTGCGACCGTAATCTTGGTAGTCGCGAACTTGTAGCGCGTTATCGCCAGAAAGCGATGTGAACGGCTCTTCTGTTAAGTTTTGAACTTGGAACTGAATTGATAAACCTTCAAGGCTCTCAACCCCTGCTTCAGAGAAGTCATAACCTGCCTGAATATCCCAAATTGTTTCGCCGATAATATTCACTTGCTCTGTATTAAAGCCTAATCCGTAAACATCACCTTTGAAGTCACTACGCTTACGCATGCTGGTTCGTAATTGCATGCCATTCATCTCGTAGTAAACCGTTAAGCTTTGAATTTTATCTGATAGACCTGGTAGTTCGTACTCATTGCCATTTCCATCTTCAATATCAGATTCAATACCTGTATGACTAGCAATTAAGCCAAAGCCTTCAAGAGACGGGTGGAAAATTTTAAATGGTAACGCTAGAGATATCTCGTAACCGTATAGGTCACCGCCGCCGCCATTTACTTTGCCACTGCCAGTACCTTCTGACGTAGCTGGGACTTCACCTGTTGATGGGTCCGCAACACCCGACATATCAATCGCGTAAGTACCGTCAAAAATCCACTGGGTTAAGTCTTTATAGAAAAATGCAGCAGAGAAGTAACCTTCATCACTAAAGTAGTTTTCATAAGATAAATCGTAGCCTGTTGCTTCTTTAGGTTCTAAATTAGGGTTACCACCCGATACAGACCAAAAGTTACCGTTTTCATCCGGTGTATCATTATATGATGCATTAACAGAGGCGTTCATTTCATCTATACGCGCACGTGAGATTGTTTTAGCTGCGCCAAAACGTATTGTTTGCTGCTCATCAATCGCAAGTGATAAATTTAAGCTTGGTAAAACGTGAGAATAATCGTGACCAATATCTGTAGGTGAAGTAATGACTAGACCAGTATTCCCATCTACACCAAAAGCATTACCTTGAGAGGATTGATCTGTATGAACATAGCGCACCCCAACATTACCAGTTAATGGAAGACCACTTACTTCTGCATTAATATTAGCTTGTGCAAATGCTGAGGTGATTTCTTCTTTTACTGTCCACGACTTAGTTGCATGAGTTGAGCTAGTTAAACTTTCGTCAAGGGTTTCATAGTAACCATCATTAACTAAACCATTTACATCGTAGGCTATCATGTCGCCTAGCCCAATAAAGTCAAGGCCAACACTGCCTAAACGGTATTGCTCAGGTACACTAAGCATTCCTGGGTTTTCAAGAGAAAAATCAGTTAAAGTCAAGAAGTAACCTTGCGAAGATTTAGACTTTTCACGCTCTTTATAACCTAAGCCAAATTCAATTGAGCTAATGTATTCGTTTTCTAGTACTTTAGACGCTGCAAGTTTTAATGTAACTAATTCATCTTCAATAGTTGGAGCATTAATAAAACCGTCTTGAGCTTGGTTTTCATACTCTGTGCCAGTTAATCCATATGCATCATTTAGTGCAGAGCTTGCACCCCACGAAAGCGGCCCACCTAATTGAATTAGATCATAATCGCTGTAATCTAAGTCATGTGAAAAAGTAGCGCCAGTATTGCCACCATTAAAAGCATAACCTAAGTTATCTGCTACACCGCGAGAATCACCACGCCCTGTACCTGAGTAGCTTTCTATACTCCAAATTTTACGGTCAACTTGCGAGTAGCTTGCGTCAAATTCTACTGACCATGAATCATCAATATCGTATTTAGTGTTAAATCCAAATGCAGTTAGTTCAGCATCACGCTCTTGGTAATCGTTACGCACAACAACACGTTGGCCTTGTGTTACAGCACTTGTTATAAATCCACTTTCTGCATCTACTATAGCACTGCTTGCATCAATACTACCTTGACCCCAAGCAAAAGGAACTTCAATGCCGCGCAAAATTTGCTCGTCTGTAAAGTCTACATACAACGCATCAAACGTCATATTTAGTTTATCTGTAGGCGCTGCCTCTAGAACAAGCATTGCTGAATCACGTTCAAGCGTTGATGAACGAACATATGGTTTAGCACCGCCTAAAATTGAATACGAGTTACCATCTTCAGCAGTGAATTCAGGGTACCCCCATGAATTCCAACGTTTTTCTTGGTTTGGCGAGCTCATGGTGTTTAGTGCAAATGCAATACCGATAGTGTCATCAGCAAACTGGTCGATGTATGAGAAAGTGCCACGGTAACCGTCGTCGTTGCCGTCAGGGTTTAATTTATCAAAGCTTGTTTGCTCATACTGTCCATTTACTTGAACAACACGTTCACCTTTACTTAGTGGGCGAACTGTTTGCATGTTAATTATACCCGCAATACCCTCTGCATCTAAATTTGCACTTGGTGTTTTATAAACAGTTACACCGCTCATAATTTCTGATGGGTAAAGGTCAAATTCTACGCCGCGGTTATCACTAATAGATACTTGCTCGCGGCCATTAAATGTGGTGCCACTTTCGTTTTCACCAAAACCACGAATTGATACTCTACTTGCGCGACCATCTAGGCGTTGCGCTGTTAAACCTGGTAAGCGTGCAATAGACTCAGCAATAGATGAATCAGGTAGCTTACCTATATCTTCTGCTGAAATTGACTCAACGACTTGAGTAGAAAAACGCTTTGTGTTGATTGATTCTACAACACTGCCACGAAAGCCTTTTACTTCGATAACCTCAACGTCATCATTTTTAGCTGTATCTTCTTGTGCTGCTACAGAGGCAAAGCTTGCTAATCCTGCAGTAGCCATTGCCAACGTTAATATACTTGGTTTGAACATAGACATGATGTTTTTCCCGTTACCCATATTGTGATACTCGCTTCTTTATTTGAGTGATAGTCAAACAGGCGAGCTAATTTTGTTGTCAGGATGAATATTAACGCCAGCTTTATTTTATTAACAACTTTATGCATACGTATTCAACAGTTATAGCACGACTTCAGATTAATAAAAACCTTGCCAAACAAACATTAAACAATTGATTTTGTTATAAATAAAATTATTGAAAATGACGCAATCAACATTACATGTAAAATCTACTGTATCAAAAACTAAAAGTTAACAGGACGCAATGTAAACAAAGTGAAACTAATTAGTATCGCTATTTAGAATGAGAAATATTAGACACAATTCAAATGTTTAATTGGTCAGACCATTAAATTCAAAACATAAAATATATTTTCTCTTGTATGACAAACCGTTATGTTTAATAAAAGTCAGAAAGTAAGTGAGCACCATAATTGGTAAAAATCCAACACATAAATAAAACACCTTTAAACTAGCTATAAGTACTTATTTTTAATAATTTAATTGCGTTAATTTTAGTGCATACGTATGCAGACTTTTTACAGTGTACAAGGCTTCACGTATGCTTTTTGCAAATAACGTGATTAATCGTAATCACAAATAAAAATAGTCTAAATACTGTGTGGAATGACGGAGAAAAGCATGACCCAAAAGCAGTGGTATAAAGGTGCGGTTATTTATCAAGTTTATCCGCGTAGCTTTCAAGATAGCAACAACGATGGCATTGGTGATTTAAGAGGGATTATTAATCGTATTGATTACATTAAAAGCTTAGGCGTTGATGCTATTTGGATTTCACCTTTTTTCAAATCGCCAATGAAAGACTTTGGCTATGATATTAGCGACTATCGTGACATTGACCCGCTTTTTGGTGACCTAAATGATTTTGATGAGCTAATAAGCGAAGCCCACACTCGTAATATTAAAATAATTATTGATCAGGTGTTAAGCCATACATCAGATCAACACCAATGGTTTACTGATAGCCGTGAAAATCAAAATAACAGTAAAGCCGACTGGTATGTTTGGGCTGACGCAAAAGATGATGGAACAGCCCCAAACAACTGGCTATCTATTTTTGGTGGTGGTGCTTGGCAGTGGGAGCCTCGTCGCGGGCAATACTACCTACATAATTTTTTAACCGAACAACCGGATCTTAACTTTCATAACCCAGATGTTCGAAAAGCTGTGCTTGATAATGTTGAGTTTTGGCTTAAAAAAGGCGTTGATGGTTTTAGGCTTGATGCAATTAATTTTTGCTATCACGACGCGCAATTACGTGATAATCCGGCTAAACCAAAAGATAAGCGCCAGGGTCGTGGTTTTAGTGAAGATAATCCGTATGCATTTCAGTACCATTACTACAATAATACTCAGCCTGAAAATATTGAATTTATGCAAGATATTCGCACATTACTTAATAAATACCCAGGTACTGTATCGCTTGGCGAAATCTCATCAGAAGATTCATTAGCTACAATGGCGCAGTACACCCAAGGTGGCGACAAACTGCACATGGGTTATAGCTTTGAGCTATTAACAAATGATTACTCAAGTGAATATATTAGAACTACGGTTCAAACTCTAGAACAACGTATGACTGAAGGCTGGCCATGCTGGGCATTTAGTAATCATGATGTAGAGCGCGTAGCGAGCCGCTGGAGCGAAAATGGCGAAGTAAACCCTCAACAATGTAAAATGCTAACCGCCCTATTAGCTTCTCTTCGCGGCAGCGTGTGTATGTATCAAGGTGAAGAGCTAGGTCTGGGTGAAGCAAGTGTGGCATTTGAAGATTTACAAGACCCATACGGCATTACATTTTGGCCTAATTTTAAAGGGCGTGATGGCTGTAGAACACCAATGCCTTGGGATCTAGCTGATTCATCTCATGCAGGTTTTAGTGAAGTAAAACCTTGGCTACCCGTTGATAATGCACATAAGCAGCAATCAGTAGATATACAAACAGATGATAATAACTCAATTTTAAATGCCTACCGTGAGTTTATGGCATGGCGAAAAGGTCAAACAGTTTTACTTGAGGGTGATATTGAATTTATTGAAACGCCAGAGCCTGTGCTTGCTTTTTATAGAACGCTTGGAAAGCAAAGAATACTTTGTATGTTCAATCTCAGCGCTAAGCAAACAAGTATTGATATGCCAACATCAATCGTTAAAGAATACACCGAGCTTAGCCACCACAGCGCAAAGTTAGACCGAGGCACCACAATACTTGAGCCTTACGCATGTTTTTACGCTCAGTGTTAATGACTCAAAAGTTACGTTTAGTGTATACGTAAGCGCGTTACACACGAAAAAGCCCAAGCTATTCACTTGGGCTTTTTTGTATTTAACGCATTCTAGTGACTTTTAGTTTCAACATTTAGACATTCAGTTAAAGCAAATAATACGGCTGATATTACAAACTTAAAATATCCTCATAGCAGAAATATACAATGGCGCTTATCCATTTCATTTTTGAACCTAAAAAATCACTTTTCCTAAAACAATCTAAAGGTTATTAATATAAAGCGCAGAATCAAGTTTTCTTAGCTACTAAATATATTACTCCAGCTGATAATGCTGTACTTACTAAAGTTAAAAAACTGACAAGTAAATTACTCATCCTCACGATAAAAAAATTTCGTTATCTTTTATTTCAATTTCGATTAAAAATCAGCATACCAACAGAGTTGTTCTGAATTGGGCACTACTGATTTATACCTAACTTTAAACTGGATAAATCAGTCATCACACCATTTTTTTAGGAATAAACGAATGAAAAAAGCATTGCTAGCATTAATCGTAGCACCACTATTTGCAGTATCTGCGACTTACGCGGTTGCAGACGATGCGCCAACAGCTTCAGCCGAAATGATAAAAGAATACACAGAAATGTGTGTTAACTGGGCTAAAGATGATGACGTAAGCAATGAAGAGCTAAATGCCTACGTATTAAAATGCGTAAATGATGAGCTTGAATCTGAAGGCTATAAAAAAGTATCTTCTGTTAAGATTTAATTATACCAATTACATTTAATTAGTGATCTGTTAAAGCTATAAGAATATAGCTCAATAGCTAAGCGAAAAAGCATGACATATATTTGTTCTCGGCAGCTGCTCCCTGCAATGCCTACTTTCTGCATCTACGCAGTCATATATGAATAGTGTTTAACGCAGTAACTGAGTTATTTAATACGCTAAAATGACCATGTTTTTAATCAAATTGGTAACACGCTTAGGTGAATGTACTGCTAATAAAGCCGTTGCGAAAGCATTCAACTAGGCACAAAAAAACCGGAATAGACACAAGCTGTGCATTCCGGTTTTTTTATGACTTTTTAAATCTACAAAAGCTATGAATAAGCAATAACGAGCTTATTCATCTTCTTTTTTAGCTTTCGCTTTAGGCTTAGCTTTAGCTGGTGCCTTTTTTGCAGCTGCTTTCTTTTTAGGCGCTGCTTTTTTCTTCGCTTCTTCTGTCCATTTACCTGCCTCATAATGAGCAGTCCAGCCGGTAGCTTTACCGTCAACTTCAGTCATAACATACTGAGATTTATTTTTACGGCTATAGCGTACAACAGCAAGATTACCATCAGGATCTTTAGCTGGTGCATCTGCTAAATAATAAAACTTAGGCGAAATGCGGTCTCTAAAGCGTTTTAGTTCTTCAACCTTAGGTGCACGTGTTTCACGTGACTTAGGAAAAGTATTTGCGGCTAAAAATATACCCGCAGCGCCATCACGTAAAACAAAATACGCATCTGACTTCTCACACTCTAATTCAGTAATGTGAACAGGATCTTCTTTTGGTGGAGCAGCCTCACCATTTTTAAGTAACTTACGTGTGTTCTTACACTCGTCGTTATTGCAACCAAAGTACTTACCAAAGCGACCCGATTTAAGCTCCATGTCAGAACCGCACTTATCACATTCGATAATTGGTCCGTCGTAGCCTTTAATTTTAAAGGTACCTTCTTCAACTATATGCCCTTTACATGCTGGGTTATTACCACACACATGTAGTTTACGGGTTTCGTCAATTAGGTATGAGTCCATTGCAGTTTCACAAATAGGACAACGCTTCATCTGCATTAATTTTTCGGTTTCTACGTCTTCGACATCAGCAGCAACCGCTTCATCGCCCGACACTAAGTTCATTGTTGTAGTACAACGCTCTTTTGGCGGAAGGCTGTAACCAGTACACCCTAAGAAAACACCGGTTGAAGCCGTACGTATGCCCATTTTGCGGCTACATGTAGGACATTCTATATCGGTTTCAACCATCTCATTAAGGCGCATGCCACCATTCTCTGGCTCGTCTTTAGCGACAGTTAGTTGCGTTGAAAAATCAGCATAAAACTTATCTAAAACTTGAGTCCATACACGCTCGCCTTCAGCAATGTCATCTAAACGACCTTCCATTTTAGCTGTAAAATCAAAGTTCATTAAATCAGTGAAGTTTTCAACTAAGCGGTCAGTAACAATTTCACCCATTTTTTCAGCAAAGAAACGGCGATTTTCTACACGTACATAACCACGATCTTGAATTGTTGATATAATCGACGCATAAGTAGATGGACGACCAATACCACGCTTTTCAAGCTCTTTTACTAAACTAGCTTCACTAAAGCGAGCTGGCGGCTTAGTAAAATGCTGCTTAGGATCAAGTTCTATTAAAGTAAGTATTTCACCTTCTTTAACAGCTGGCAGTGATTGATCTTCTTCGTTCTTTTTACGCACCGCAGGTTGTACTTTTGTCCAACCATCAAAGCGAAGCACGCGGCCTTTTGCTTTGAGCTGGAAATCGTTAGCAGCAACAGTCAGTGTTGTTAAGTCGTATTCAGCAGGTACCATTTGACACGCTACAAACTGACGCCAAATTAGCTCATACAGCTTTTTAGCATCGGCATCTACGCCTTCGATATGACCAGACAACACTGTAACGCTTGAAGGACGAATTGCCTCATGCGCTTCTTGTGCATTGCCTTTAGAGCTATAGTTAATTGGATCTTTTGGTAAATATTTAGCACCAAACTCGTTCGTTACATACTCACGACACATTTCAACCGCATCTTTTGAAAGATTGGTTGAATCGGTACGCATATAAGTAATATAACCGCCTTCATACAAACGCTGAGCGAGCATCATAGTCTTTTTAACGCCATAACCTAGGCGTGTACTTGCCGCTTGTTGCATGGTTGAAGTAATTAATGGCGCACTTGGGCGACTTTTACTTGGTTTTTCTTCAACGCTAATTACTTTGTATTCTGCATTCTCAAGGCTTTTAACAGCTGCACTAGCCTGAGCTTCATTTACAGGCTTAAATGCCTTTCCTGCTTGTTTGGTTACTTCTAAGCGTAACTCAGACTCAGTATTCTTAACATCAGCGTGAATATCCCAAAACTCTTCAGGGATAAATGCCTTAATTTCACGTTCACGCTCAACTAATAAGCGTACCGCAACAGACTGAACTCGTCCTGCAGATAGACCACGTGCAACTTTTGCCCACAACAAAGGAGAAACCATAAAGCCTACAACACGGTCTAAAAAGCGTCGTGTTTGCTGAGCGTAAACCATGTCAGTATTAAGCTCACCTGGTGTTTCGAAGGCTTGTTGTATTGCGTTTTTGGTAATCTCGTTAAAAACTACGCGCTTATACTTTTCAGGTTCACCGCCAATGATTTCTTGAAGGTGCCAAGCAATTGCTTCCCCTTCTCTATCCAAATCCGTTGCGAGGTATATTTGATCTGCATTTTCAGCCAGCTTTTGTAATTCTTGAACAACCTTCTCTTTACCTGGCAGGATTTCATAATGCGGCTCCCAACCTTGCTCAGGATCAATACCCATACGCGCGACCAGGTTAGTATAATCTCGTTGCTTTTTATACGCTGCTTTCTCTTCAGGTTCCATTTTGCGAACTTCTGCTGGCGTTTTAGTTGCCGGCACTTTAGCTTTGCTCGAACCTGAAGTAGGTAAATCACGTACATGCCCAATACTGGACTTTACGATGAAGTCATTACCTAAATATTTATTAATTGTTTTAGCCTTAGCAGGTGACTCTACAATTACTAGCGATTTGCCCATAGTTGCCTATTTCTAACCAAATATTAAAAATGTGTTTTGCCGACATAAGCGGCGCGAATATTTATAGGTATATCTACAAACACTAGTTGTTACAAGCTTTTAATACAAACTTTTCAGTATTTACTGAATAAACGAACAATTTTTGTCGTTAAATTAAACAAACAGGTGTTTTTAGATTAATTGATGTGGAATATATAGAACAGAAACAAAAATGCCAACCTAAAGGTTGGCATTTTTTATTTTAAACGATTATAAATCGTCGATTACTGAAACTGAAAATGGCGAAACTAAACCTGAAGGAGCTTCAACTGAAATGTTTAAGCTACCCGATGGACTATCGTTACCACCTGTCAAAGGTTCCCGTTTAATACCAAAAGAAACACCTACTGGAACAAAGCTCGTAGTATTAGGAAATACATAACTAGTTTCGCCAGTAATTTCACCGTTATCAGTACTAATAGATACCTCAGTACCTGCAGGCATAGGATTATTATACATATCTGCAATATACATAATCAGACTGACACTACTAGTCCCTGTTGGACTCTGGGTTAAATCTATTTCACTGACTTGACACATCTGTTGGCTTGTTGGATCAGCTTGTGAGCGACGTACTAATGGGCTCGCTGGATCACTGTTTATATGCACCTCAGATGCTGTTACGCCTGCAATAGCGGAGCAATCATCAGCATAGGTTACTAATCTAAAGAATGCCGCATCACCCGACATAACAATCTCTTGGTTTTGAAATACATTAACCAATTGACGGCTACATAGTCCTGCGGTTTCGTCTTCTTCACGACATAGTAAACCATTGTATAAACCGTTTTGGGTAGTCCAAGAGCCATTACCATCAAAATCTACGAACTCTTCAAACTCATCACCTGTTGAATTGTCACGAGAACATGGGTCTGTTCCATCACTACAATCTTTGCCGCCAAAAGTACCATCTTCATTGTTATCAATAAAAGCTTCTGGGATATCAAATAAATCATCAAAGAAGTCTTCGCTATCAAAGTAACCATTACCATTTAAGTCTGAAAAAGTCTCTTCACCAATAGCATATGCATGAACGGTTGCTCGTCCACCAAGTGGTAAATCTATTGTAAGATCATTATTTAAAATACCTAATGGGCACGGTAATCCACCATCACATTTTTGAGCAATTGTATTTTCGTACATTGAATCAGTAAAAGGACGCGGGTTGCTACTTGTCCAAGTAACGCTACATGCTCCATTCGTTGTAGTACAACTTGGCTCAATAACTCCACCTTCTGTAATAAAAGTAACGGCCGTACCATCTGGAACAGGATTATTAAAGTGATCGGCTAAACGTGCGTTAACCGCTACTGTATTACCATCAACATTTAATGCATGGGGATTGAAAATAGAACGCGATAGCGAAAAACTATTTTGATCAGCTATACCTGTACTAACAACAAGAATATCTGAAGGGGCTGTTACAACAACTGTATTACCTTCTACCTCTTCTTCACTTGATGCAATAACACGTACAGGTGTTGCAATCGAACCCGATAGTACTGATGTCTTCACTTCGCCACTGGCATTAGTAATAGCGCTGGCAGTGCCTAATGTAATGCCACCTACAGCAGTTGAAAGTTCAAAGTTAACCGTTCTTGACGCTAAATCGTTCCCGTTTGAATCGACAAGTTTGAAAGTCACTTCTGAAATTTCAGTACGGTCAGCACCACCAGTACCTTTTAATGCAATTACAGGCTCTGTAACATCTATAAACTGTAAAAAACCAATATTTGCAGGTGATACATTAATTGTAGTATTTGCAGAAACGGTATCTCCACCAGTAATAACCGTTGCTGTAATAATATCACCACCCACACAAGTTAAAGGGCGATATGTAGAACGTGCAAATCCACCAATACTAGTCACTGTTTCATCAATTGATGCCTGCCCCGAACTTACACAGCCCGATGAGAATTCAACCGTTAATGGAGTTGTATATAACTCACCATCTTTAGAAATTTCAATAGAAATTAGAGCCGTAGCCCCTGCCGCTAATAGCTCATCATCAGCAATAGAGCTCGAAATAGAAATTTCGATATCTACCGCAGCAATCTGAAACGCTTTAGTCAAGTTACTATCAAGTACAGACACGGTGATTTCACCTGCCCCTACATCTTGCCCAGGAACAATATCGAGTAGTGCGATACCATTTGCATCTGTAATTGCAGTGCCTGTTGAAGGAGTAATAGATCCAATAGTAGTAGTAGCGGTTACTAAAGCTTGAGTAAGTGGTGTTGTAGAGTCTTCATTAGTCACTTCAATAAATAAAATAGCTGAAGAATCACCTGAAATACTTGTTACCTCTTCACATAAACTTGCATCTCTAGTTGTTTTAAAATCAACCGGACAGTTTTGCAAAATTTTAAAATTGATATCCGCAGTGCTTTGATCTGGGTTTACAGCATCGCCTCGGGTGTAAAAGCCCAACGTTTTCTCCACACCTTCATACTGTGCGGTTATTAAACCAGCACCTTCGACAGTACCTGAAGTTAAATTAAGTGAAGCTATACCATTTTCGTTTGTTAATGCTGTTCCAATGCTTGGGATAAGATTACCTAGGGTAGAAGAAAAATTAACAACGGCCCCCTCTACTTTAATACCATCACCATCAAGAACAGTTGCTTTAACCACACCACTATCGGCTGCACTAATGGTACTAATTTCGGTCAATGAAGTCGAAGATGTAAGACTCAATCCTATAGAAAAGTCTAACGACTCACCCTGAACGGGTGCATCACCTTCGGTAGTAAATGTATAACCATCAGAGCTGTAAACAATGTTTTCATTATCAGTGTAGGTTGCAACTATAGAACCTGCACCAACTTCTGTACCAGCTAGAAGGCTTATTGTTGCAATGCCTTGAGCATTTGTTAGTGCTGTGCCGTTAGTTGGATTGATTGTTCCTAAACCAGTGAGTACGAATTCAACAAGCTTAAATGCAGCAGGCTCTCCATCAATCTCTAGCTCAACTTGAACAGTAAGAGGGTTTGAATAATCAACATTACGAGTATTCTCACCTGAACTGTTTACAGCTGTGATACTTAACTGAGGTTCTGTTGACGCGGTACCATCAGATTCAAAAGCAAATGTATCCGTGTAACTGACACTATCAATCGTAAAAGTGGCTGTAACTTCACCTGCACCTGCACTTGAACCTGCTATTAGTTCAATAGTCGCTACGCCATCTGATTGAGTAAGAGCGGTACCTGCTACTGGGTCTAGCTCACCAATAGAATCCGCTAACGTGAATGTAATACGCTCGCCAGACACTGCATCACCATCTTCATTAACTAAACTAGCTCTTAATTCTAAAGGAGCATCAGCAGTAACACTATTCGACTCAGTATCACTCGCTTTCAAATAACCTTTCAAACTTATTGTATAGGTTGATGTTTCCGTCGTGGAATCACCATCACTAATAGAGCCGTCTTTTTCAAGTGACCCACCGCCACCACAGGCTGTGATTAAAAAACTTAGCAATGAAATGCCGAGCAGTCGCATTAAAGGCATGAACCTCTCCCTAGCGTTGTTATTATAATCAAAATTAATTTTCACTTAATATTAACCTATAACTTAGTCTAAAATCTCAGTTTTTTATTACTTTTTTGCGCAAAATAATTTTAAATAAATACCAATTTTTTCTGTAGTAAATATTTCCTTGCTGGTAGTCTATGGCAAATTTATAAAATGTAGATCAGGGAATATGTCAAAAATCCGTTCAATGAGTTTAACCACTCGCATCATGATTGGTATGGCGCTTGGGGTTGCAGTAGGTTTTATATTTCAGGCTATATTAGCTGGTGAAGACGATTATCTAATACCACTTGGGTTATTCTCTTTGCCAATTAAAGCCTTTTTTGTTGATGGTATTTTCCATGTTGGTGGCCAAATATTTATTGCCAGCTTAAAAATGTTAGTTGTGCCTCTTGTTTTTGTATCGCTCGTTTGTGGTACCTGTAGCTTAAGTGACCCTAAAAAACTAGGCCGCCTAGGTGGTAAATCTATTGGTTTATATTTATTAACTACGGCTATTGCTATAACGGTGGCTATTACACTTGCCTTATTATTTAGCCCTGGTGAAGGTATAAGCTTGCCATCTAATGCAACTTATGATGCCAAAGAAGCGCCTACCCTTGCACGTGTAATTATAGATATGTTTCCTACTAACCCATTTGAAGCCATGGCCAAGGGTAATATGCTTCAAGTTATAGTGTTTGCACTATTATTTGGTGTAGCAATGGCATTAAGTGGTAAAACAGGCAAACGCGTAGCAAGTGTTTTTGAAGATTTAAACACAGTAATCTTAAAACTAGTTACGCTGTTAATGAACATTGCACCTTATGGCGTGTTCTTTTTAATGGCAAAACTATTTACAACAATTGAGCTTAACTTAATTGTTAGCCTAGCCAAATACTTTGGCGTTGTAGTGCTTGCACTGTTATTACATGCTTTCGTAAACTACACATTGCTTTTAAAAATATTAACGGGCTTAAACCCGCTTATTTTCTTAGCAAAAATGAAGCACACATGCTTATTTGCATTTAGTACCTCGAGCTCAAGCGCAACTATGCCTATTACACTTGAAACTGCTACTAAAAAACTAGGTGCTAATAACTCGGTTGCCTCATTTACTATCCCACTGGGTGCTACCATTAACATGGATGGCACTGCCATCATGCAAGGTGTGGCTACCGTATTCATTGCACAAGTGTTTAGTGTAGATTTAACAATTTCTGATTATCTAATGGTTATACTAACAGCAACACTTGCCTCTGTAGGTACAGCAGGCGTACCTGGTGTTGGTTTAATAATGCTGGCCATGGTACTTAACCAAGTTGGCTTACCTGTAGAAGGGATTGCAATTATTATCGGTGTAGACCGCTTGCTAGATATGACACGTACAGCAGTTAATGTAACTGGCGATTGTATGGTTACCTGTGTTGTGGCTAAATCTGAAGGTGAACTTGATGAGAGCATCTTTAACGACCCTAATGCAGCTAAAGACTTAGAAGATTATCATCAGTCTATTGACTCATAAGCTACATTTATACAGCTATAAAAAAACCTTGATGCAATACATCAAGGTTTTTTTTCGAGTAGAAAGAATTAAACTGAATCGTAAAAAAATTCTAATCTAAGGATTTAGGGATTTAAATTTAGAGAGTAAGTTTATTCCCACTTTATTTACACCACTACTCAGGCCAAGAGCTAGCTTATCGCTTAATCCCTTTTTAATTTTGTATTTAATCTTATAAATTTGGCGCTGATGTTGCTGCTCCAGCAATGCATCATCACTTGTCTTTATAACATCTACCAAACCTTTATCAATCGCTTGAGTTGCAAACCAATGCTCGCCTGTCGCAACTAAGTTTATATCTAAGCTTGGGCGTTGAGTGCTTACAAACGTTTTAAATAAATCATGTGTTTGTTCAATTTCTTCACGAAATTTTTCACGGGCCTTATCTGTGTTTTCACCAAATAAAGTAAGCGTACGTTTAAACTCACCTGCAGTAATTTGCTCAAATTCCACATCATTTTTCTTTAATATTTTATTAAAGTTAGGTATTTGAGCTATCACACCAATAGATCCAACTATGGCAAAAGGGGCTGCTAGTATCTCATCGGCTACACACGCCATCATGTAACCACCGCTCGCTGCTACTTTATCAATTGCAACACTCAAAGGAATACCGGCATCTTTAATACGCTGTAGCTGAGATGCAGCAAGTCCGTAGCCGTGCACAACTCCGCCGCCACTTTCTAAACGAATAAGTACTTTGTCTTTACTTGGGTTAGCAATAGAGATAATGGCTGTTATTTCTTCTCGTAAGCTTTCTACTTCGTGAGCGTCCATACTACCTACAAAGTCAATTACATATAAACGAGGTTTAGGCTCATCTTTATCTGCTTTTTTACTTTGCGATTTAAGCTGCTTTTGGTGTGCTTTAAGCTCTTTTTTACCCAGCGTATTTTGTAGAAAACTTTCTTTAAGATCGACTAATTGCTCTGATATGTCGTCAATTTGTATTTCACCTTTTTTGGCTTTAGGCTTAACTGCAGCGCCAACTATTAGCATTAGAATAACTGCTATAGCGATAACAAAAGTAATTGTTTTAGCAAAAAACAAACCGTATTCGTATAAAAATTCCAACTGGTTTCTCCATTTATAAATTTCAGCTAATTTAGCATGCTTTAAAGCAAAAAAAAGCCACTTTTCAGTGGCTTTTAAAGGTTAATTATTTTACTGGTTATTAATCAGTCACAACCTCAGGGTTGGAAACTAATAACATTCGACCGCGAGCAGCTAAGTAAGTAGCTACTTGCAACTGCATTTCTGTATTAGCGGCAGCACTGCCTTCAACAGTTGCAGCTTGTGCATCATCTTGAGCTGGCGTTAAGATAGAACCATGATGCCCTTTAGTAAATTTAACTAAGTAGCTTGTTGGTGTTTCAGTCAATGCTTGCGAAGTACTTACTGTTTCAAGACCCATCAAGTTAGCTAATGGAATTGTGCCTGAAATAGGATTATTTGCTGCCATTGGTGGTATCACTTGGTCAGGCTTGTTATCAACACCATCGCCCACAACAACATTAGTATAAACAGGAGTGCCTAATGCTTTTACAGTGGCTGCATAATTAGTTGGATCGCCACTATCAAGTGCTGTTTGCGCCGCAAATGCAAATTGAGTAAACACTCCTTGAATATTAGTAAGCTTACTTGTTTCGCCAGCTGTAGTTAACGAAGCTACATACTCGTTATAACCACAGGTTAAATATGCTTCCATATCTGGCAATACTGCACCACAGTTAGACACTGCATCAACTTGTAAATACGCGTTAAACTCATCAGCTTCTGTTGTACCTGCTTGTGAAAGTACTGAACCTTGAATAAATGGACCAAATGCAGCTGATTCTAGTAAGAAGCTAGCTATACCGCCGCCGCCGCTTGCAAGTGCTACTGTGTTTACATTAAATAATGGGTCAACGGTTGGCGCTAATGGGTTATTAGCTTGTGCAATAAATGCAGGGGCTACAATAGAGCCTAATGAATGACCAATGTAAGTTACATCTTGCGCATTAATCGTTGCATCATTAATAAAGTTTAGACCTAAACGTAAACCTAATAAATCAGCCGCTGATTGACGTAAGCTATCACGCGCAACAAGTAATGAACTTAAATTCATGTAACTAAGCACAGAACCTGTTGTTGCATTAAAGTCGTCTGTTCCATCACCATCAACATCTATTCCACGCTCACCATGTCTTGGATGGTCAATAGCAACTGTTGCAAAGCCTTGAATAGAAAGCTGCGCCGTTAAAGCAAGCATACTTTCTTTTTGTGTTGTAATACCGTGTTGCATAATAACAACTGGCCATCCGCTATCAGGCATTGCGATAGGATCTAATTGTAACTGCGCACGTACACCATTAATTATTGGTAAAATAGGCTTAGTAACTTGCACTGGCACATTTGCCATGCTTTGTACTTTTGGAATGGAGTTATATTTTGTTAAATGACGTGTGCTATCTAGTCCTAAGTCACGTAATTGCCCGTCACTTAATGCAGAACATAAACCATCATTTTCACTAATAGGATCTGTCGGAAATGCATCACCAGCAACGGCCTTGTAACCGATTATTGCCACCGCGTTATCACACATACCTTGCCAATATGTATCACTTAAATCACTAATATCAGTACCCGTTGGTGTACCTAGATACATCGGTAGCATAATGCTACCTTTTTGATATTGCACACCAGAGAAAGCAGCAGACACTTCTACACCCTGAGAAGCAAATACCTGTTGCACATTTACCATAGGTTGTTCAGGAACTTGAAGCGCAGGCGTTGGCATCGCAGGCTGTTGCAAACTTGCAGCTAGCAATTTTTTAATTGTCCCAAGTACTGGCCCCGCAGACTGAATAGTCATTGCGCTAGAAAAAATAATATCTTCTTTTGTTATATTTCCTGAACTTACAACTACATTTTCGTAACTGTTAACAGCGCCCTGCAAACCAAGTTGGGCTTCTGTAATTAATGGCGCTTCTTGCTTAACCAGACCATAAGTAGAAGAAGGCTCGATAGAGCGTCCTAATGAATCTTTAAGGCCAGTAGTTAGTACATTGATGTATGAGCTACCTGCCGTAAATGGTTTTAAAGGAATAATTGCAACGGCATCACCAGAAGCTTGAGTAACAAAATCAACACCAAAAGTAAGCTCACCGACCAATTTACAAGCTGTACCGGCAGCAACAACTGAACATTCTGCGTCAGTTAAACTTGCACCCATTACTACTTCAAAAATGCGAACTGTACCTGGTGTCCCAGCAGACGTTTCATCTAAGCTAACATTTGGTGGGAATGTTAAATCGATTTTATAAGGAACCTGAGAAGACCAACCGTCAAGTGCGCCTAGAGCAAGCTGAGGATCTGCATAAGCTGCTCGAGAAATAGACACATTGTTGTCATCTAATTCTCCAGGAATATTAAGTGTACCGTCTTGGGTTCCACTCATTAATAAATCATTAGGTACCGATAAGATACCTGCAGCAGGGTCAAAAGTAACCGTTGCTGTTGGAATAACGGTTGCTGTGTCGTTCTTAACATCTTCTAACGTTTCTCCGCCGCCACAACCTGCCAAGGCAGCTGTAACAGAGAGTGAAAGTAGCATTTTTTTCATATTGTTGGCTCCGCACATATTTTATTTTTATAGTGTGTTTAATCAGTGTATTAAGTTAAAACAATGTAATCAGGTTATTAATGAGACATTAGACCAGTTAAACTTAACGTAAAGTTTCTATTTTCGCCACCTAATTTTACAATAAATTCGATTACTTCACGTTTCGCTATGTTAAAATCAAAAAAAATAGATGAATGGGTACTTTTATGCACACATATCAAGCGGCTGAAAACGCACTTAAAGATAAAATTATTTTAATAACAGGCGCCGGTGATGGTATTGGCCGAGTAGCAGCAATTACGTATGCAAAATACGGCGCTACAGTTATCTTATTAGGAAAAACAACTAATAAACTTGAATGTGTTTACGATGAAATTGTTAATGCGGGTTACCCTAAACCTGCAATTGTGCCCATGGACTTAAAAGGCGCAACTAAACAAAACTATCGTGACCTTGCTGCAACAATTGAATATCAATTTGGCCGCCTTGATGGCTTGCTTAATAATGCAGGTATTTTAGGGTCACTTGGTCCACTTGAACATTTTTGCTCATCTACGTTCGAAAACATAATGAAAGTAAACGTGACCGCGCAAGCGATGATCACTAAAGCGCTTTTTCCTGTTCTTCGTAAGTCTGATAATGCATCGATAGTATTTACGTCATCAGGTGTAGGCCGCAAAGGCCGTGAGTTTTGGGGGCCATACGCCATCTCAAAATTTGCTGTAGAAGGCATGATGCAAACATGGGCATGTGAAGTAGGCAAAACGAATATTCGTATAAACTGTATTAATCCAGGCGCTACTCGCACTTCTATGCGCGCTGCTGCATACCCAGGAGAAGATAGAGACGCGCTTGCTACACCAGAAGATTTAATGCCAACCTACTTATACTTGATGAGCGATGATTCTAGTAAAGTGAATGGCGAATCGTTAGATGCTCAAGTAAAAAAGTAATTTAGAGTTTAAAAAATTTAAACAACACATTAAAAAAGCCGCAATTAGCGGCTTTTTTGTGTTCAATAAATAACTAATTTATTATTTACGTTTAGTAGGCTTAACACGTTGATTGTGTTTTTTAACTGCTTTGCGGATCTGGTTGATTTTAGCGCGTTTATCTTTGCGTTTTTCAGGCATAACAGAAAGCTTAGTTTGTGTCTCGCGCCCTAATTTAACGGTTTTGCGTAAGTAGTTTACTGTTTCTAAATCATACTCCATCCAACCACCTTGTGGCACGCGCTTATCAAGCTCTAGTTTACCGTAACGAATACGAATAAGACGAGATACTTCCGCATCTTGAGACTGCCATAAACGACGTACTTCACGGTTACGTCCTTCATTTAACGTTACGTTAAACCAGCGGTTAACGCCTTCGCCACCCATAGGGGTTACAGTCGTGAATTTGGCTGGACCATCTTCAAGCTCAACACCACGTAGTAAGTTTTTAACCGTTTCATTGGTTACTTCACCAAATACACGCGCAGAGTATTCACGCTCTACTTCATAGCTTGGGTGCATCAAGCGGTTAGCTAATTCACCATCATTAGTAAAGAGCATCAAACCCGAAGTATTAACGTCTAATCGGCCAACCGCAATCCAACGCTCACCATCAATACGAGGAAGTCGGTCAAATACTGTACGACGCCCTTCTGGATCTTTACGTGTGCTTAACTCACCTTCGGGTTTGTTATACATAATCACACGACAGATTCTATCTGCTTTTTCTTCAATCTTTACAGTGTGCCCGTCAACACGAATCAAATCGGTTTCTTCAACACGGTCTCCTAACTTTGCCACTTTACCGTTTACACTAACGCGGTTTGCATCAATGTATTTTTCCATTTCACGGCGTGAGCCTACGCCTGCACGGGCTAAGACTTTTTGTAACTTTTCACCTTGTATAATACTCATTCGGATGGTTCTCTCACAGAAGGATCGCTCAATAACTGGTTAATTTTACTTTGCTGCTCTGTTGGCAGCGCAGGTAAGTTTTCAAGTCCAGTTAACGAAAAATAATCTAAAAATTGTTTAGTAGTTGCATATAAAGCCGGCTTACCCGGAACCTCTTTATGCCCTACCACTTTAACCCACTCTCTTTCGAGTAGGGTTTTAATAATATTCGAACCCGTAGTAACACCCCTTACTTGCTCAATTTCACCGCGCGTAATGGGCTGCCTATATGCAATAAGTGATAATGTTTCCAGTAAAGCACGTGAGTATTTTGGTGCACGTTCTTGCCACAAGTTATTTAACCAAGGGCTTAAACTACTACATGCCTGAAAACGATACCCACTACCAACTTCAACTAAGCGAATACCACGAGTTTGAAAATGTTCTTGTATTGTATCTATTGCGTCGTTTATTCGCGCCATAGAAATAGCTAAATCTATTAATACAGTATCTTTAAGGTGGCGTTTACTCACAGGCTTATCTGCAACAAAAATAGCTGCTTCAATGATCTCAACTAGTTGTTCATCACTAATTCGCCGACCCGCCATACACACTCTTAACAAATAAAAATACACAGCCATCTATTATGACAGAACAACGCCAAACTAGGAAAATATATCTACTAAATAACTAGATTTTAAATACAAAAAAGCCAGTGATTATCACTGGCTTCTAATTTACTCTTTAAAACAACAAATATTAGCTGTGTTTAATGGCTTCTAATGCATCATCTTCAGCTACTGCGTTACCGTATTTTTTAATGTAACCCATAAACTCGCTTTTACTGATGCGCTTATCTTGGTTTTTATCCATGTAACCAAAGTGATTTGAAATATCATCGTCGTTACCTTCAACTACCGAAATATAGCCATTACTGTCGTTATCTAAGCTTGAAAAGCTGCTTTCAATTTTATCGAATTTAGCGATTTCAGCTTTAAATGCCGACTCACTTACTTCAGAATCAGTGGCTACTTTACCATTGTTTAACTTCATGTAAGTGTTGAATTCTTTGCGGCTAATTTCGTTATCCATATTGGTATCAATATTTGAAAAATGGCCCCAAATGCTATCGTCATCAGCTTCAACTTTTGAGATGTAGCCATCGCTGTCATTATCTAAACTTGCAAAGTCACTGTCTATTCTTTCAAGACCCTGATTAGATGAACAAGCCGCTAGGCTTAATGATGCTAAAATAGTGGCTGCTAATGTTAACTTTTTCATATGACGTATCCTTCGTAATTAATTAAATGTCACTTTAACTAATACAAATCCAATGCCAATAATAGTTAACTTATAAGAATCAACAACTTAATCTTGGTTGGTGCATTTATTGAACAGTTTCAACAAGTTAAGCTTGCAAGCTTTGCAAACAACCTTGTAATTTTTGCAAAAAAATACCCGGTAAAAAACCAGGTATCTCAATTTTAGTTATATAGTTCAGCTAATAATTAGATTGCTGCGTTTTGGTAGCGTTTAACAAACTCAGTAACGTTTTGACCATTACATTTTAATGAGTTTAAGTTACCAATTTTTTGGCGAACAGGTGCTAAACCTTGTTTTAAAGCCGTCATACATAATTGAGTTTCTTGTTGAGCGTCTTTTGCAAATACTTCTACTTTCTCAACTGATGCGTTGCTTAATGTCGTTTTTTTAGCAATATCGCGAATATCTTCACCATTACATAAAATGCTTTTAGAAAAACGAGATAAGTAAACACCGTGCTGAGCAGCTTCTTTACGAGCAACACTAAAGCCTTCGTTTGCGCTTAGTACACATAACTTAGACTCAATTTTATTATCTTGACTGAAGTAAGTATTGCTTTGTGCTGAAGCAGTTGCAGATGCTAATAAAGCAGTAGCTAAAAGTAGTTGTGTTTTCATGAGAGATCCTATTTGAACGAGCTAAACAAGTGAATTTCGCGCATTATATATTCAATAAAGTTAAGTTCAATTGAATTTTTTATTTATTTAAAAAATTAATACTGCATTTACAATGTTTAAACTTTACTCACCAATTGATCAACATTTGTGCAGCTATTTTCTCATTTCAGTCATGTTATGTACGCGTATTTACTGATACAATTTAATTCATTAAATAGATCCAATTTTAAGGTAAATTTTATGAAAGTGATTTCTTTCAATATCAATGGTCTGCGTGCTCGTCTTCACCAATTACAAGCAATTATCGACAAACATCAACCAGACGTTATTGGTTTGCAAGAGATTAAAGTTCATGACGAAGCATTCCCACTAGAAGATGTACAAAAAATGGGATATCACGTCTACTTTCATGGCCAAAAAGCCCATTATGGCGTAGCTATGTTATGCAAAAAAGAGCCTAAATCGGTCTTAAAAGGCTTTGCTACCGATACAGAGGAATCGCAAAAACGCATGATAAGCGTCACTGTTGAACAAGATAACGGTCGCGACCTTACCGTCATGAATGGCTATTTCCCACAAGGTGAAAATATTAATCACGAAACTAAATTTCCTTATAAACGACAATTTTATAAAGATTTGATGACACACCTTGAAACCAACCACACCCCTGATCAAGACGTCATTGTTATGGGCGATATCAACATATCACCCACCGATTTAGATATTGGGATTGGCGAAGTTAATGCAAAGCGTTGGTTAAAAACGGGTAAGTGTTCTTTCCAACCGGTAGAGCGTGAATGGCTTTCAACATTACTTAATTGGGGCTTTAAAGACACCTTTAGAGAACAAAACCCAGAAACAGACGATCAATATTCGTGGTTTGACTATCGCTCTAAAGGGTTTGTAGATAACCGAGGGCTTCGAATAGATGTAGTACTTGCAACTAATGAGCTTGCAGCACGCTGTATAGATACTGGTATTGACTACGAACTGCGCGGTATTGAAAAACCCTCAGATCATGCCCCTATATGGTCAACATTTAAGTAATTACTATGCTCAGCATAACAATACAAGGGCTACTTTGGGCCCTTGTAATTATTATTGCCCTACTAAGCTTTGATAAAAAAACATATAAAACATTGCTTAATACGCCAGCCCGTCAAACTGGAGTTCTTGCATGTGCGTTAGTGTTTGCAGTGCTTTGGCGAATAAAGGCTGGCATTTTAACTGGCCTTGATTTACACATCCTTGGTGTTACGGCTGCTACATTAATTTTAGGCTGGCGATTGACTATTTTAAGTAGCCTACTTGCCACAGCGCTACTCGCTGCCTTTGGTCAAATTGAACTTGAACTGTTACCAGTACAACTGCTTATTGGTGCGTTTATTCCTATTTTACTAAGCTACCTTGGCTTTATAATTAGTTACCAGTATTTACCTCGTCATTTTTTTGTTTATATATTTGTTTGTGCGTTTATAACTGCAGGGTTTATAGCCTGTATAAAAATAAGCCTAGGTGCTCTATTTTACTTAGCTATAGGGCAATACAATTGGCAAGAACTTGCAGATAACTACGTTTATTTAAGTGCCATAATTTGGTTTCCTGAAGCAATGCTCAACGGCATGGCTATAACAATTATGATCACCTATCGCCCGCATTGGGTAAAAACTTTTTACGATAAGGACTACCTAGACTCATGAGTCTACAATATCAATGCCCGCTATGTAATCTCGCACTTTTGAAAGCTGATTCAACACTTCGTTGTGCTAACAACCACAGCTTTGATTTTGCCAAAGAAGGCTATGTTAATTTACTGCCAGTACAACAAAAAAATTCAAAACAACCGGGCGACTCCCTTGAAATGGTGCAAGCTAGACGCGCATTTTTAGAGCGTGGGTACTACCGCTTTTTACAACAAAATCTTAGCGAGTTAGTCGGTCGAATAAGCGCGAATACGGTTATTGATTTAGGATGCGGTGAAGGTTTTTATACCCAGGCAATAGCAAGTAAAACAGACGCTATAGTGTACGGTGTCGATATTTCAAAATCTGCCGTTAAATATGCAGCAAAGCGCTACCCTAAGTGCCATTTTAGTGTTGCATCAATTAGCCAAGTGCCTTTTGAAAGCCAATTTGCTGATGTACTTATTAGTGTATTTGCGCCTTTGTTTGAGGAAGAACTTGAACGTCTAGCTAATAAAAACGCAACATTAGTGGTAGCAAGCCCAGGCCCTTATCATTTAAAAGAGCTAAAATCGTATATATATTCAGAAGTAAACGAACATACTGAAATAGCCACGCCAAAAGGGTTTCAAAAAGCAGAACAGACTCTTTTAACAGAGCATGTAGCGCTTAGCTTTACTGATATTAAAAATTTAATAATGATGACGCCATTTGCATGGAAATTTAGACCCGAGCACTGGACAGCACTCGAAGAAAAAGGTGAACACAATGTCACCTTATCATTTTATATTACTCAGTTTACCAAAATAGATAATGGTATAACCCGCTAAAACTGCTCTTTAGTAAATGCTCTATCCATTTTTTCAAACATATCTTTAAGTAAGTTAGCAAGCTCCATATAACGGGGCTTGTTTTCACTTAACTGCGTTTGATATCCATTAGCCGCCATTTTAGTGTACAGCTCGTTGTACCATTTTTGCATTGCAGGATCTAAAGGCGTTTGCGCTCGTTTGCCTAACCAAAATAAACCTTGTAAAGGTAGCGATATAAAGAATAATGCACTCGCAATAGCTTGAGGTAAAAAATCAGAACCTAAGTAATTAAGCTGAAAAAACAACGTTAACATAGCCAAGATTGGCATTACTGTAATGGCAAGCTCGGTCGCTCTAATCACTCTAAACTCTAAAAACAAAGGCGCAAGCTCTTTACGCATTGGCCATTTTTTACCATACAAACGGCCTGTTTGTAGTTGTGACATCACACTTTTTTGCATCATGACTCCTCACAGATACTGCTTTTAAATACAATAGAAAACGAGCTATACCAAAGTGTAACACAAAATGAGGGAGTTACACTTTCTCAGTAAAAGAGCTTAAATTTCCCCTTTAATGGCGAACAATCCTAACTTAAACATCATAAATAAGGTAAAATATTTAACATTGAGTTAACCACTTTGCAGTTGAACATTTAATTGTTCTAGCTTTATTTAATACCGTAAGTGTAACTATCACGTATTAACGTTCACTTACTAAATTTGTTTATGGAAATTGAATCTATGCCAACAACCTCACCTGAATCCCAACATGTTTTAGTTTTAAACTGTGGTAGCTCTAGTTTAAAGTTTGCCATTATTGATGCAAACGACGGTCACGAAATTATATCAGGCCTTGCTGAACGCTTGGGCGCCAAAGCCCCCTCAATTAAATACAAATTTAATGGAACTAAGACGGTTATCGACTTAGCGGCTAATCAAGCGCATGCTGAGGCTATAAATACGCTTGTAAGCTTAATAAAGGATCATAACCTTGATGAGCACCTTATTGCTGTTGGGCACCGTGTTGTTCATGGCGGAGAGCATTTCACAAAGTCAGTCTTAATTGATGAAGACGTAATTAACGGTATTACTAAAGCGTCTTCTTTAGCGCCGCTACATGGTCATGCGAACTTGTTAGGTATTTCATCTGCACAAGCTTCATTTATAGGTTTACCCCAAGTAGCAGTATTTGACACAGCATTTCATCAAACTATGGATGAAGTTGCCTACCTTTACGCCCTACCCTATAAGCTTTATACAGGCTACGGTGTAAGACGCTATGGTATGCACGGCACAAGTCATTACTATGTAGCAGGACAAACTGCTAAATTATTAAATCAGCCTGTAGAAAAGAGTAATTTCATTAGTGCTCATTTAGGTAATGGCTGCTCTGTTACTGCAATAAAAAATGGTAAAAGTGTTGATACCAGTATGGGTTTAACACCATTGGCTGGTATTGTTATGGGTACTCGCAGTGGAGATATTGACCCCGGTTTATTTAATTTTTTAACTACACAGCTTAGTTACAACGCTCAGCAAATAGATAATTTATTAAACCAAGAAAGCGGCCTACTAGGTATTAGCGAACTCTCTAACGATTGTCGAACGATTGAAGAAGCCGCTGTTGCCGGACATAAACAAGCACGTTTAGCGCTGGATATTTTTTGCTACCGACTAGCCAAACAAATTGCAGCCTACATGGTACCATTACAACGTTTAGATGCACTTATATTTACTGGCGGCATTGGCGAAAACTCCGATATCATACGTGAAAATGTCATTAATCAATTAGCTTTTTTAGGGTTCAGTTGTGACCAGAAGAGCAATCTTGATGCACGTTTTGGTAATCAAGGTATTATTAGTTCAGCCAATACTTCACCCAAAGTGGTAGTAATGCCGACCAACGAAGAGTGGGTTATTGCACTTGATGCCGCTAACATCGTAAAGGAGCTTTAATATGGCACGTCGTATTATGTTAATTCCTGTGTCTACCGGTGTGGGTTTAACGTCGGTATCAGTTGGTTTAGTTCGCGCTCTTGAGCAAAAAACAGTTAAAGTTAACTTTTTTAAACCCATCGCTCAGCCTCGTTCAGGCGAAACAGGTCCTGAAAAGTCAACACAAATAGTCACTCAAGGTTCACCTATTAACCCACCCACCCCTTTTGCTCTTGATTATGCTGAGCAAATGATTGGCGACGGTAAAGGTGATGATCTACTAGAGGAAATTGTTGAACGCTTTGAAAGTAAAATAAACGACGATGAAGTAGCTATTATTGAAGGTATGGTGCCTACTCGTCGCCAACCTTATGCTGGGCGTGTAAACCGCGAAATTGCGCAAACACTCGGCGCTGAAATTGTATTTGTACTTACCCCTGGTAATTACACCATTACTCAAATAGAAGACCGCCTAGAAATTGCAGCAGGTAATTACGGTGGAATCGATCATCCTCGTGTACTGGGCTGTATTTTTAATAAAGTAAATGCGCCACTTGATGAAGAAGGCCGTGCACGCGCCGATTTAGTCGACGCTTACAAACCCGAAGAGCTTGAAAACGAGTTAAATCGTTTAGCGTCTTTACCTATTTTTAAAAAAAATCCGTTTATGTTGCTTGGCGCAATCCCGTGGGATTTTGACTTAGTAGCGCCACGCGTAAAAGACTTAAGCGCGTATTTAAAAGCAACAATAATTAACGAAGGCGATATGCTTCATCGTCGCCTGCGTCGTATCACTTTTTGCGCTCGTACGGTTTCTAATATTTTAAATTATTTTACGCCAGGTGCTTTATTAGTAACACCGGGCGATCGCTCTGACATACTTGTTGCTGCGTGTTTATCTGCTATGAACGGCACTAAACTTGGCGCTATATTACTCACCGGTGGCTTTGAGCCAGAGCCACGTATTATGGCTTTGTGTGAACAAGCTATGCAAACCGGTTTACCAATACTCGCAACCGATGCCGACACATGGCGCACATCACTATTACTGCATAACTTTAATATGGAAGTACCAAATGATGATGACCAACGCATTGAAAAAGTAAAAGATCACAACGCAGAACATATCAATTCAAGCTGGCTCGATACTCTAGCTCAAAGTGTAGGCAAAACGCGTAAGTTATCACCACCTGCATTTCGTTATTTATTAACCGATAAAGCACGTAAAGCAGATAAAACCGTAGTATTACCAGAAGGGAATGAACCTCGTACAATTAAAGCGGCTGCTATTTGTGGTCAACGTGGCATTGCTAAAACTATATTGCTTGGCGATCGCGAAGAAATAATGCGTATTGCACAGCAGCAAGGTATTGAGCTAAACGAACATGTAAGTATCATCGAGCCAAAAAGTATTATAAATGATTATATTGCGCCTATGGTCGAAATTCGTAAAAGCAAAGGCCTAACTGCTGTAGTAGCACAAGAGCAACTACAAGATAACGTCGTACTTGGCACAATGATGCTTGAGCAAGGTAAAGTAGATGGTTTAGTATCGGGCGCGGTAAATACCACTGCCAATACAATTCGCCCGCCCCTGCAGTTAATTAAAACAGCGCCAGGATCATCACTAGTATCATCCGTATTTTTTATGCTGCTACCTGATCAAGTGTTAGTTTACGGCGACTGTGCAATTAACCCCGACCCTAATGCTGAACAACTTGCTGACATAGCGATTCAATCTGCCGACTCTGCAGCTGCATTTGGCATAGAGCCACGTGTAGCCATGATAAGCTACAGCACGGGTACGTCAGGTACGGGTGCCGATGTTGAAAAAGTACGTGAAGCCACAAAAATAGCAAAACAAAAACGTCCTGATTTAATTATCGACGGCCCACTACAATACGATGCCGCTATAATGGAAAATGTAGCACTTAAAAAAGCACCTAACAGCCCTGTAGCTGGTAAAGCGACTGTATTTATATTCCCAGATTTAAATACAGGTAATACAACATATAAAGCAGTACAACGCAGTGCCGACTTAATAAGTATCGGCCCTATGCTTCAAGGTATGCGCAAACCCGTAAACGACTTGAGCCGTGGTGCATTAGTCGATGATATTGTGTATACAATCGCCTTAACTGCAATTCAGGCAGCCCAAGCAGAAGCGCTAATAGCACATTAAACACAACGTGTGCTTTTTATAGCCTAGCTATTATTTATTTAATAATTAACTAGTTAGGCTATTTATACCCTGCAACCCCCATACTTATCCACAGAAATTGTGGGTAAGTTTTTAATCTCTATTAAAACCCACTTCCAAATGCTCATTTTAGTCACGCTTACACCTTTAACTTGAAGGCAATAATCTATACTATAAAGCTATCAATAATGCTGTATCGCAGGCGTTTAATGTCAAAACAAACATTACAATTACACAGCACGGTTTTATCTATTCACAGTTTAGATGTTGACGCCGATATACCTGCGGCGCTACTCAAGCTTCCTTTATTTTTTATATCTAAAACCCAGGATGAACTATCTATTGTTTGCCCTAGTAGCTTTGAAATAGAGAGTTTAGATACCGAATCTGATTGGCAAGCACTTGAGGTGGTTGGCCCACTTGGTTTTTCGCTGACCGGAATAATGGCTAATATATCGGGTGTATTAGCACGCGCTAAAATTTCTATTTTTTCAATCTCAACCTACGATACCGATTATATTTTAGTAAAAAAGCAAACGGCCTCACTAGCACTTAACGCCTTAAAAAAAGATGGTTACAACGTGGTGGCCCAATAGCATATGAAAGCACAAACAATTGAATATCTAGCACTCAATAAAACTCCCCGCAGTGCCATCCTTATTACAAGCCCATTTACAGGTAAAGTAATACCGCTTCAAGAACACCCCGAACCTATTTTTAGGTTTGGTATTCTCGGTCCTGGTATTACTGTAAAGCTCAGTAGCCACAAAATTTTAGCGCCGTTTGATGGCACGTTATTACAAGTAAAAAACGCAGGTACTGAGTTTATTTTACAGGCTAAAAATGGTTTAAAAGTTTTAATCAACTTAACTATTACCGGTTCGCAATCAATTACACATACTCATATTGCACAATTAAATGGTAGTGAAATAAGTAAAGGCCAGCGCCTCGCTTATTTTGATTTACGCGAACTAGAAACGCCTATGCTGGCCAGTTTAATCTTACTTAACGGCCATAATCTCGGCACATTTCATTACTCACATTCGCATGTAAATGCGGATGTAGATACCTTATTAACTATTATTAAGAAGAACTAAATTTATGATCACTCTATACGGTATTAGCAATTGCGACACGATAAAAAAAGCAAAAAAATACTTAGCCGACAACAACATCGAATTTACGTTTCATGATTACCGCAAAGATGGCGTAGATGAGCAAATGGTAAGTGATTTTGCAGATAAACTCGATTGGGAACAGCTTGTTAATAAACGTGGCACAACTTATCGCGCACTAACTGATGAGCAAAAACAGAGTTTGACTAAAGAAAGTGCTATCCCATTGTTAGTTGAACAACCTGCCATGATCAAACGCCCAGTACTTATTAACAATGGCAGTTACCACTTAGGTTTTAAAGCAGCCCAATACGATGAGATATTTAAATCATGAAAGATGATGTAATTGCACTCGCTCAAGCACTAATACAACGTGAGTCAGTAACGCCCGAGGATGCTGGCTGCCAACAGATGATGAACGATCGCCTTGCTGCGGTTGGTTTTAATATTGAGTCATTATTTTTTACCGACACATTAAATACATGGGCTCGAAAAGGCACACAATCACCGCACTTTTGTTTTGCAGGCCACACTGATGTTGTGCCAACAGGCCCAGAGAAAAATTGGCAACACCCGCCGTTTTCAGGATTAATAAAAGACGGTTTATTACATGGGCGCGGCGCTGCCGATATGAAAGGCTCGTTAGCTGCAATGCTTGTTGCAACCGAGCGTTTTGTTACTAAACATCCAGATCATAAAGGCTCAATTTCTTTTTTAATAACCTCCGACGAAGAAGGCCCGTTTATAAACGGGACTACCCGTGTAATTGATACGCTAGAGGCGCGCGGTGAAAAAATTGATATGTGCCTAGTAGGCGAGCCTTCATCACGAGATGTATTAGGTGATGTTGTTAAAAATGGCCGCAGAGGTTCACTTACCGCTTTTTTAACCGTTAAGGGTGTACAAGGGCATGTCGCCTATCCACATTTAGCACAAAACCCAATTCACCTAGCAACCCCTGCCCTTACTGAGCTTAGCCAAACGGTGTGGGATAACGGAAATGAATACTTCCCTGCTACCAGCTTTCAAATTTCAAATATTAATGGCGGCACAGGTGCAGGCAACGTGATCCCGGGTGAGCTAGAAGTACAGTTTAACTTTAGATTTAGCACGCAAGTAACACATGAGCAATTACAACAACGTGTAAATGACATACTACAAAAGCATAACTTAAATTATGAATTAAGCTGGATAGTAAATGGCTTACCTTTTATTACCGAGCACGGCCCACTTGTTGATGCCACAGTAAAAGCGATTAAATCAGTAACCGGTTTAACCACAAACCTAGAAACTACCGGCGGCACATCAGATGGTCGCTTTATTGCACAAACAGGTGCTAAAGTAATTGAACTTGGCCCACGTAACGAAACTATTCATAAAGTAGATGAATGCGTAAGTACCGATGATTTAATAGCCCTTACCGACATTTACGAGCAAATACTAGAGCAACTTTTAGCATAATGGATGTAACTAAACCAACATCGATAATGTGTATCACAGGGCAAAGTGATACACATTTAACTGACATACTAAATCATCGCTTGCACAGCGCTATTATTAGCGACTTTTTAGCGCTGCAAAGTGCAGCTCAAAAAGCGGGATTTGATCTTACTATTGCCTCAAGTTTTCGCGACTTTGAACGCCAGTCAATTATTTGGAATAATAAGTTTTTAGGTATTCGACCTGTTTATAATAAACAGCAAAAGGTTGTAAATTTAACTAAATTAAATGATGTAGATAAATGCATAGCAATAATGCTCTACTCTGCACTACCTGGCGCAAGCAGACACCATTTAGGGACTGACTTAGATGTGTTTGATAAAGCTGCGGTCAGTGATGATTATAAGCTACAGCTAACACCTGATGAATACTTGCAAGGTGGTCCGTTTGCACCTTTAAGTAATTGGCTTGATACTAACTTAGTTAAATTTGGTTTTTATCGCCCTTACCAGCATGATTTAGGTGGCGTAGCACCTGAGCTTTGGCATATAAGCCATATTAAGCAATCACAATTATTAGTGAATAAACTTAGCGAGCAAGTACTTTCTGAATGCATAAAAAACAGTGAACTACAGGGTAAGCAGGCAATACTTGATAACTTACCTGCTATTTATAAACGCTTTGTAACAAACGTAAGCCCACACCTAAAAGAAGGTTAGGTTTTATTAAGCCTTCTTTTTATTTAAAATAAACACCAGCACGGCCCCTAATATTAACGAGCTTGCTACTATAAACTCCATTGTTACCTGCTCTGATAAAAACATAACACCAGCAATGGCAGCAAGTACCGGCACACAAAGTTGCACAACCGCAGCTTGGGTACTTTTAAGTAGTGGCATTGCTACATACCAAACACTATAACCAACTCCAGACGCTATTGCCCCCGAGGCACACGCAAGTAATACCCCTTCAATACTCATATTTTTTAAATAACTCATACCTACAAGTAATAAAACAGGGATAGCAACTAAGCTTCTTATAAAGTTAAACCCAGTAGTACGCAGTGGCGATACGCACACTTTACCGCGAATACTGTAAATACCCCATGCCACACCACTGAGTGCCATAAGTGATGCACCTAATAATGAAGGCACCGCTGCAGATGGCAGCATTAAATATACAAAACCAGATAACGCCACTATAAATGCACACCACTGGAGTACGCTTAATTGCTCATTTTGATAAATACCCCAGCCAATCATAGTAAGTTGCACAGCAGAAAATAAAATTAGTGCACCGGTACCGGTATCTAGCTCTACGTAGGCAATCGAAAAACAAAGCGCGTAAACAAGCAGGCTAATACTGCTTCGCCAGCTTCCTCTGTCACTTAAAATAGCGGGATTGAATGTGCCTTTACGTTTTAAATTATGGGTATAAATAGCCATTATAATGCCCAAACATGCAGCCCCGCTAAGTAAGCGAATAACAGTAAAGTTCCAAGCATCTATATAACCTTCTGCTAAGGCCATTCTGCAAAAAAGAGAATTTGCGGCAAACGCAATTAAAGCAATTAATGTGTATATGGTGGCTTTCAAAAAAATTCCTTCGCAACGAAAAATAACTATATTGTTTTAACTCACTCGCTAATTAACCAACCACGTTCAAGCCATTGATTAATTTTAGTAATTAAAAACCCAGCGATTTTCTCGCCTGGGAGTTCATTTAAACAGGATTGACATAACTGTGCAAAGGGTGTGTTTTGTTTTAATAAACTCAGTAAGCGATATTCTTGTGCATTAACGCTTAAATACTGTGTACGCCTTTGAGCATCACGTGCTACAACCCAAAAGCGAGGTTCTGAGACTCTTGGCTCTGGCGGTGTTTGCTTTTGTTTTATTGCCTGCCAACTTTCAACCGCCAACGTATTAAACGCAACTAACTGTACACTTGGATGTAATTTTAATAGTAAATTTGGCCATTGTTGAGGTTCAATACTTTCAAGCTCTGATACATTAAGTAATGTTTTATCGCTTGCATCAAAAGTACTTAGTAATAGTCGTTCAAATTTGGCTATATCTGCAAGTATGGGGTAATCACTAAAAGGAGTATTAGCGGCTAAATAATCTGGTAGTTGCTCTGCAAAAATTCGTAGTGACGTATGAGTTGAAGGATATAAAGCTAAATAACCATCAACCATCATCTCAAATAAATCATCACCTAAGTAAATGCCCAGCTGTTCGTGATCTTGCTCAATCACGGCTCTTAAGCGAATTTTATAAGCGCTTTGATAAATAGAGAGTCGCTGTTGTGTATTTAACTGCCCTTGCTGCGCAATTTGCTCGCTAATATCCGAGCTTTCACCTTGCAGTAAATTCATAAACTGTTTTTGCAACTTTGCTAAATCACTCATGAACTTATATCCCAAAACGGTTTCACTAGCGCTTTAGCATGCTCAAGCTCAGTAATTAAATCATCAAGGGAGCCAATATTATCATCGCGTTCAATCATGGTACTTACCGGATTTAATGTGTTTGCATACTGAGCATATAAGTCCCATACCGCATCGGGAACATCTTCATCGTGCGTATCTATAATATGCGTACCAAAGTCTTGATGTCCTGCTAAGTGAATTTGTGCAATAGCTGTACTCGGAATAGCTGATAAATAATCCATTGCATTAAAGTCGTGATTACGCGCACTTACATAAACATTATTTACATCCATTAAAAACTTACAGCCTGTTTGCTTATGTAATTGCGCTAAGAATTCCCACTCACTCATTTGTGAATCGTTATAGGTTAAATAGCTCGATACATTTTCAAAAATCATTTCGCGCCCTAGGTAGTCCTGAACTTGTGAAATTTTATTTGCTAAATGATCAAGCGCCTCTGAGGTGTAAGGCATTGGTAGTAAATCGTGGCTATTAATACCGCCCACTTGGGTAAAACATAAATGATCAGACACCCACTGCGGCTCAACCCTCGCAATTGTGTTTTTTAACTGATTTAAGTAGTCCTTATTAATAGGGTCAATACTACCAATCGACATTGATACCCCATGCATAACAATCGGATAATCTGCTCTTATTTTATTTAAATAATGCCAAGGTTTTCCACCGGCTACAAAATAGTTTTCTGAGATAATTTCAAACCAATCTACAGATGGTTTCTCTGCAATAATTTGCTCAAAATGCGGGGCTCTCAGTCCTAAACCAAAACCTAAAAAACGATTTGTCATAAACTTCCTTAATAAGCCTGAATAAGAAAACACATCGTTCAGGCTTATTTTATGCGTTCGATAATTTGTATTAGCTACCTACAAAGCCACCAATATCACCACATGCTTTTGCAGGCATTGATACAAAACCGGTGCCTTTACATGATGCATGTCCAGCACAAGCATTATTAGCAGTCTTACAATCGTTATGACCGCCACACACATTTACATCGTTACAATGTACTAAATCTGCTTTAGCTACACTGCCAACCCATTTATCTTTTACTGTACCGCCAACGTCAGCACATGATTTTGCAGGCATTACTACAAAACCAGTCCCTTTACATGACGCTTGACCTGCACATGCATTCTCAGCTGTTTTACAATCGTTATGGCCACCACATACATTCGCATCATAACAATGAACTAAATCAGTTGTTGCGCCATTATTAGCAACTGCACTTGATGTTGCCGTTTCTGCCTCTATTGCATTACAACCAACTAAACCTGCTACCATTACAGCCATTGCTGCACCTGTAAACTTTTTCATTTTTTAATTCCTCTGAGTGATATAACTCTTAGCAAGACCGCTAAAGCGAAAATACTATTTCAGTGTAGTTGATAATAAACCAAAAAAAATTCACACTTTGTTCACTAATGTCATTTTATATTTCTTTATTAGCAGGCAGTTTTACTCTACGATTTTTTACAATATTTCACACATTTAGCTAAAAATAGTATGTTAATGTATACAGGTAAATTAAGAGGAGTGCTCAGTGCGCCGCAGTATAATTTTAAGCTTTTGTTTTATTTTAAGTGGGTGTAGCACAATGGGTTTTAATGACCTATTTAATGACTATGCCACGCAAATGACACCAATAAGAAATGCGATCGAGAAAAATAACATCGAAGAAGCGCAATCCCTTATTGCTAATAATAGCACCCTGCACAGCAGCTACTTACTCAACCAACTTGAGCAAGCTCGTTTAAACGACTTAGCAAATACGCCAGATGATGCACAAAGTAAATTTGAGAACGTGTATACGCAAATGCAAAAAAAGCGTGAAGCCGCCAAAATACAAGTTAGTGCGGGCCTTGAACAAAGTAACGCTTTATTTACCAACGACTCAGCAATAACTTATGTGCCACCCGCTTACGAAATGAGCATGCTTCATAGTTATAAAGCACTTAACTACGTGTATAAAAATGATGTTGAAGGCGCATTGGTCGAAATTCGCCGAGCTAATAAAGTACAAGTTGATGCGCTTAGCGAGAATGAAGCAGAAGTAGACTCAACCGTTAAAGAAGCTCAGCAACACTACCCAAGCATGAGCAATGTAACCAGAAACATAAAAAATGGCTTTCAAAATGCCTACACATTTTACTTATCTGCTTTGCTTTACCAAAGTGCTAAACAATACGACGACGCCTATATCGATTATAAAAAAGCATTGGCTATACAACCTAACAATATTTATTTACAGCAAGATGTAATGCGCCTTGCTAAAAAACAAGGGTTTGACCAAGATCTAAATGAATTTAAAAAACGCTTTGGCGATACGCCCACTATTTCTTCATCACAAGGCGAAGTAATTGTTTTATTTGAACAAGGATTAGTACCAAAACAAGATGAATTTAAACTGCGCTTGCCAATTTATTCATCACGTGGCGATGCACGCTTTTACAGCTTGGCGATGCCGGTATATAAAGATAATGCCTATGTGCGCCGCCTTAACAATATAAATATAGATGCACAAAGCTTGGCGCTTAGCCCACTGGTACACATTGAGGCACTTGCAGCTAAAACATTAGAAGATCAAATACCTGCAAAAGTCGCTCGCCAAGTACTCAGATTAGTAGCCAAAGAGAAAGTACGGGCAGAACTTGCTCGCAGTGCCGGTGATGTAGGTAACATACTTGCTAATATTTATAATTTGGCGTCTGAGCAAGCTGATACACGCAGCTGGCTTACACTTCCAAATCAAATAAGTGTCGCAAGGCAAAGCCTAAATACAGGTGAGCATTCTGTGCATATAGGCACACAAGCACCCATAAATTTTACCATTAGTAAGCAAGGGTTAACGTTAATTTACTTAACCTCTATTAATAACTACTTTAATTACCACGTAGTTCAACTTTAGGAGCCATCATGAAATACATAGCGCCATTATTAGCAGCCTTAATGCTCAGTGCATGTTCCAGCCAACCGGTTACATCGGGTATTTCTGTTGAACAAAATAAAAACCAGTTTAATGAGCAATTACGTGTAGATAACCCAGAGCTTGGTAAAAAGCTGGCCATTACTGATGTGAAAACACGTCAAACCAACCAGTTAACCGATGTAGTAGTGACACTTTCGAGCCAGTATAAAAAATCACAATATTTACAGTATCAATTTAATTGGTTTGATAAAGACGGCTTTGTAATTAAAGGCAACCATTCACCTTGGCAAGCACTCACCTTATTTGGTTTTGCAAAAACACAATTACCGGGCTTAGCACCGAGCTCTGATGCGGTTACCTTTTCTTTAGCAGTAAGAGAAGTGTCTACCGAATCACAAGAATTTAAAGATTAAAGGAAACAACCATGATCATCAGTAACAAATTTAAAACAGTATCAACTTACGCTTTAGTTGGCTTGAGCGCTTTAGTATTAAGTGGCTGTGCTAATAAAGCCGTAGTAAGTTATGGCGATGCACAAGCAGTAGAAACAACCGATATTAATTTTGGCTCTACCGATTTACAAAAAGTAGCTAGCCAAATGACCGATTCATTACTCAGCTCACCCGTTGTTGGCACAATGACCGCTAATAAACGCCCTGTAGTATTTGTTGAGCGTATTAAAAACAAAACTAGTGAGCACATTGATACTGAATCAATCACCGATTCAATCTCAACGCAAATGCTACGCAGTGGTAAATTCCGTTTTGTAGATATGACGCGTGTTGAATCAGTACGTGAGCAATTAACGTTTCAAAACGAAGATGCCCTTGTTAACCCTGCAACAGCCGTTGCATTTGGTAAACAAATTGGCGCGCAATATATGTTGTACGGAAATTTATCGAGCATAGTTAAATCAAACGCTGATAAATCAGATGTTTATTACAAATTTACAATGCGCTTAATGGATATGGAAAGCGGCCTTGTAGAATGGGCTGACGAAACTGAAATTCGTAAAACTAAAGAAAAATCGACATTTGGTTGGTAGTTACTAAGCCTTTACGGGCTAATAAGCCCATAAAGGCTACCAATAGGAGATTATTATGAAAGCTATAATATTAATAATGTGTGCCCTACTTAGTGTGAGCGCGCCAACTTTTGCTCAATACGAGCGCAATAAAGCAGTCCCTGTGCAGCAAGTTTTATTTGGTGACGTAAAATCGGTACGCAATATTACCGAACAAGAAATCATTCAAGACAAAAACAACGGCTGGAAAACCTTCGGCGGTGCATTACTCGGTGGTGTTTTAGGCAACCAGTTTGGTGGCGGTAGCGGCCGCACAGTAGCAACAATATTAGGCTCGGTAATTGGCGGCAGTGTTGCACACAATAGGCAGCAGCAAAGTCATTATCAGCAAAATCATTTTGTAGAGTTATTAATACAAGTTGAAAACGGCGACCAGTTTATGGTTGTTCAAGATCAAGACCAATCAATGCGCTTTAGCAAAGGCGATAACGTAAGATTAGTGTACTTGAACGACAACACGGTGCGTGTAGATAAAGCGTATTAGCCAATATATTCATGACTAAAGTAAAAAACGAGCCAAATTTGGCTCGTTTTTTTATTTTTTAAATAACTATACTTGACGATAGTCTTTAAAAAAACGCTTCATTTTTAACATCGCATCCGATAAATCATCTTTGCTTGGTAAAAATACCAATCTAAAATGATCCGGCTCGGGCCAATTAAACGCCCTGCCATGTACAAGTAATATTTTTTCGGCTTTTAGCAAATCGTACATCATCTTTTCATCATCTTTAACGTTAAAAAGTGCTGTATCTACTTTGGCAAACGCATAGAGCGCGCCTTTTGGTTTTTTACAACTAATACCTTCAATAGCGTTTAACCCGCGCCATGCAATATCGCGCTGCTCGTATAAGCGCCCACCTGGGTTAATTAAATTATCAATTGATTGCACGCCGCCCAACGCTTGTTGAATTGCATATTGCGCAGGTACATTTGCGCACAAACGCATAGATGAAAGTATTTCAAGACCTTTGCGTAAATCATCCATTACCGAGGTACGACCGCTTAGAACCATCCACCCCATTCTTAGCCCCGCTGCACGGTAGGTTTTTGCTAAACCATTAAAAGTAATGATTGGTACATCATCACACAGTGAGCCGATTGAAGTATGCGTTATACCATCGTATAAAATCTTTTCGTAAATCTCATCGCTCAATAACAGCAGTTTATGTTCACGCGCTATATCAATTAATTGCATTAACAAATCATCACTGTAAACCGCACCTGTCGGATTATTAGGATTAATTAATACCAAAGCTTTAGTTTTAGACGTTATTTTGCTTTTTATATCTGCAATATCCGGAAACCAATCTTGCTCTTCATCACATAAATAATGCACCGGATTACCACCCGATAATGTGACAGAAGCAGTCCAAAGTGGATAATCAGGAGCTGGAATAAGCACTTCATCGCCATTATTTAATAGCGCTTGGGTGATCATCTGAATAAGTTCGCTTACGCCATTACCAATATAGATACTATCTACATCTAAATTATGTAATCCACGTTGTTGGTAGTGCTGATAAATAGCCACGCGGGCTGAATAGAGGCCTTTAGAGTCACAGTAACCTTGGGCTGAATATAAGTTACGGATAATATCGCGGTGCATATCTTCTGGCATATCAAAACCAAAAGCAGCTGGATTACCTATATTCAATTTTAATACTTTTTGACCTTCGTCTTCCATCTTTTTAGCTTGTGCTAAAACCGGCCCACGAATGTCATAACATACACCTTCTAATTTGTGACTCTTTTTAATATCAGACATTTTTACCTCTTTAGGGCGTATTGACTTTATGGATTAAATTTGTTCAACCTAGGGGCGATTTAATCGCGGCGCGAGATTTGTAACCTAGTGGGCTAAGTAAAAATTGAGTAACAAAGAGAAAATAGCCCCTAGGAAGAACCCTCTGGGCAATGCGTGTTTGGACTTTATGTGTTGTTATCGCCTATTTATGTGGAAAAACCACACTGCATAGGCTCTGCCTAACCTAAAAACCAGACACTCGTTGCAAATTCAATCCCGAAAGATCAACACGCCCTAGTGAGTCTTTAGACTAACCTAGTAAAGGCGTAAAATGCCAGTCAATTTAGGTGCTTAATACTGAAATAAATTCACGTTTCAGCTTCAATAATTAACGAGATGCTAACCATTCATTTAGCTTAGCTTGAGAGCCTGTTACTTGAGCCATTAAGCTATTAGATGCGTCGATAGCTTCAGCTAAGTTATCTAGGTTTAAATTTTGTTCAATAACACGCGATACTTCAGCAAGGCTTGAAGCACCAAACTGCGCCGCATTCGATTTTAAGCTATGAGAGTGGCGAATAGCTGCTTCTTTATCTTTACCAATGGTTGCTAACACTTCTGAGCCTAAACGTTCAAACTCTGAGCAGCAAAAATCAAGTGTATCAGCAAACTGCTCACCCAATAACGATTCCATACTCTCTAATGCTGATGTATCAATATTTATTTCTGTCATATTTTAAGCCCTTAAAACAATCCATGTAAGTTACAGTTTAATAGTACTACTTTATATTGATGCGTAAAAAAAACCAACTTAATTACCTTATAAATGTATAATTGCGAGGATCATACTGGCAACAAAAAGTTTATTAAATGGCACGCACACTTTGTAATCATTGTAACTTTTCAATAAACACCTGTATTTGCAATGCAATTACAAATATAAACAACAAAGTTACGGTTATTATTCTACAGCACCCGAGTGAAGAAAAAATAGCAAAAAATACCGCTAAACTACTCAATTTATGCCTAACTGATTGCCAAATAATCAAAGGCGAAAATAATGATGACTTTTCCATACTAAAAACACTGCCAGTAAGCTCAACTGTTTTACTCTACCCTAACGAACACGCTGTAAATTTAGACGATAACACTGAGCAACCAAATGTAAAAAAAATCACCCATTTAATCGTGGTTGATGGTACATGGAAAAAAGCCTACAAAATTTTGCAGCTCACCACATTACTAAATCAATTTAAAACGGTCAGTTTTAAACAGCTACCTAAAAATCGTTATGCTATTCGTAAAGCCCCTCGGGCCGACAGCCTATCCACACTTGAGGCTGTAGCGCATAGTTTGTTTTTAATAGAGCAGCTAAATCCCGCACCACTTTATAATACGCTTAATGAATTAATACAAAAACAAACCCAACACATGCCCGAGCACGTAAAAGCACGTTACTTAGATTAAATTCGTTACTATATGAAACTTGCAATGCGTAACTACCCTAACAGACTAAAACGTGGCTTTACTCGCCAAGGACCCGACTATCGCTTTGACGACCAAGTCGACTTTAGCGATATAAGAGATACCTTCGGCTTTAGGTCAATGGTCGTTGGTAAATGGGTAACTAAAGAAGAGCGCTACATTAGCGCCAATTTAATTTACGATGCACTGGCCGACCTTGCGCAAATACTGCATTTACCACCTAAAGCAATTGGCCTGCGCGGGAAGCTTAACTTTGCATTTGGCCATGGTGGTCAAAAAGGCGTGCAAGCGCATTATAATGCAGCCTCTCAAACACTTGCTCTTGCAAAAAATGCAGGCGGTGGTGCACTTGCTCATGAATGGTTCCATGCGTTTGACCATCATATAAGCGAGCACTTATTTGCAGCAAAACCCCGCTTTGGTTTTGCCTCAAAATTGTGGCTTTCAAACACGCCTAATTTATCGCATCCACTTAATAATGCTTTGAACAGTTTTTATAAACATGTATTTTTAGATGAAGATGGTATTGATGCAAATAACTTTGTACAAGCGTGTATAGAACACGATAAAGCCCACAATATGAATTATATGAGCATGCCAGAAGAGCTTGCAGCACGGTGTTTTGAAGCCTGTATTGAAGGCCACACATATATAAAAAATAGCTTTTTGGTGGGAGGCTTAAAAAGTAGTAATTTAATATACCCAAATAGTGAGCATATTAATAAAGCAAATGAAGCGCTTAACCAGTACTTTGAACTACTGGGTTATGCGCTTCATAAAATGGACGAGTAATGCCTATATTTGGTGATTATTTATCGTCACTAATACGACTTGCTACTGCGCTGCTTTGATCTTTATATTTTGCATCTTTACGAATATTGTATGGGTTTTCACACGGGCCCGATAACATTTCAAAGCTCATAGCACCAATTTTCATCAGTGGGCGTAGTGCCAGTGGTAATTTACCTGAGTTGTAAAACTCTAAAACAATATTACCGCTCCAGCCTGGGTCTATTCGATGCGCGGTTACATGCACCATTAAACCCAAACGCGCAAGCGATGAGCGTCCATCTAACCAGCCTACTATATCTGCTGGTAGAGTTACTTTTTCATGGGTAATAGCTAGTGCAAGTTCACCTGGGTGTAAAAAGAATGCTTCACCTTCATCAAGCACTATTTCTTCACTCATGATCGATTCCATGGCCTTATTTAACTGATCTTTTGGACCACTTAAATCGACGTATGCGGCGTTATGCGCATTAAACGTTCTAAATTTATTACCCAAGCGTAAATCGGCCGTTACACCTGAAATCATCTCGCTCGTTGGTGCAGGCTCAATAACTATGCGGCCATCGCTTAAGTATTCTTTAATATGTGTGTCTGAAAGTCTCATTATTTATTAATCTTCCGTAATCACAATTTCAATTGCATTGTGATGCTGTTGATAATAAAGCGTGCTGGCTATTAGCCTTGCTGCTGCGCTGTATGTTTTGCTTATTGTAGCGTCCTTATCGCTTGCAATAAGTTTACCTTGCTCAGAATACTCGCGTATATCTATTGCAAGTGGAATATGGCTAAGTACAGGCACGCCGTGCTTATGCGCCAGTTTTTGTGCACCGTCTTTACCAAAAACGTGGTTAGCTTCACCACAGTGAGTGCAAATGTAGTGGCTCATATTTTCTATTAAGCCAAGCACCGGTACGTTTACTTTATTAAACATAGCAATGCCTTTTTGCGCATCGGCTAGCGCTAAATCTTGCGGTGTAGTGACAATAACAGTGCCGCTAGCGGGTACTTTTTGGCTCATTGTAAGCTGAATATCACCGGTGCCCGGTGGCATATCAACAATTAAGTAGTCAAGCTCGCCCCAATCGGTTTCGTTAAGTAACTGGCTCAGTGCGCCTGACGCCATTGGTCCACGCCATACCGTGGCATCATCGCTTGGAACTAAAAAGCCAATTGACTGCGCTTTAATGCCATTTGCATCAAAAGGCTGTAGCTGTTTGTTATCTTTAGTGACGGGCTCTGCGCCCACTAATCCTAAAAGCATAGGGATAGATGGGCCATAAATGTCAGCATCTAAAATACCCACCTTTGCGCCTTCATTTTTAAGCGCGCCTGCCAAGTTAACAGCAGTAGTCGACTTACCTACCCCACCTTTGCCTGAGGCAATAAGTACAATATGTTTAATTGCTTTAAACTTAGCCGCCTCTTTAATGATAACCTTGGCGCTAATTGTTACAGGCACATTTGAGCTTTCACTTACGTGTTGCTCAACTAAAGGCATTTCTGATTGCCCAGCAAATGGCAGAGTTAATTTAATGTGTAGTGATTTATCGTCATTTTGAGTAATAGTATCAATGAAGCTTTCATCAATACCGACGGCAAAAGCCGCACTACGATATGCCGCTAAGGCAGTTATAATCGGTTGTTTTTGCACCGATTTAGAAGAGAATAGTTTCGACAGTCCAAACATAGCAATTAAATAGCGTTTCTTTGATGAAAAGTGCCACGGAATTATGTAACATTCAGGGCATTAACACCAGTCAATTAATAAAAATCCATAAGCTGTGCGCACTCTAAGCAGATAGCTTGTAGATAAATTAATGATAATTGCCGTTTGTATAATAAAAACGGCGTTTTATCCTCAATTCGGAATGATTATGACGCAGCGAAAGATCCTGATTACCAGCGCATTACCTTATGCAAATGGCCCTACTCACCTAGGTCATTTATTGGAATATATTCAAACTGATATTTGGTCACGTTTTCAAAAACTACAAGGCCACGAAGCTTATTATGTTTGCGCAGACGATGCCCACGGCACGCCAATTATGCTTAATGCGCAAAAGCAAGGGATCACGCCTGAAGAAATGGTAAAACAAGTGAGCATAGAGCGCCAACGCGACTTTGCTGACTTTAATATCAAATTTGATAACTACCACAGCACCCACAGCCAAGAAAACAAAGAATTAAGCGAACTTATTTATAACCGCCTAAACGATGCCGGTCATATTAAAAAGCACACTATTTCGCAATTATTCGATCCAGAAAAAGGTATTTTCTTACCAGACCGCTTTGTAACAGGTACTTGCCCGACGTGTAAGTCTGAAAACCAAAACGGCGATAGCTGTGATTCGTGTGGTGCTACATACAGCCCTACCGAACTTATTAACCCGCGTTCTGTAATGTCAGGTGCTGAGCCTGTACTTAAAGATTCTGAGCATTACTTTTTTGACCTGCCAGCATTTGAAGGCATGCTAAAAGAGTGGTTACACTCGGGAACTATTCAACAAGAAATGGCTAACAAGCTAGACGAATGGTTTACCGATGGCTTGCAACAGTGGGATATTAGCCGTGACGCACCTTATTTTGGTTTTGAAATCCCAAATGCACCAGGCAAATATTTTTACGTTTGGTTAGATGCACCTATTGGTTACATGGCGAGTTTTAAAAACCTATGTGACGAAAAAGGCCTCGACTTTGATGCGTTTTGGGCTGAAGGTTCAGACGCAGAGCTTTATCACTTTATTGGTAAAGACATTATCTACTTCCACAGCTTATTTTGGCCAGCAATGCTAGAAGGCGCTAATTTTAGAAAGCCAACTAACGTATTCGCTCATGGTTTTGTAACTGTAAATGGCGAAAAAATGTCTAAATCAAAGGGTACGTTTATTAAAGCGCGTACTTATTTAGATAACTTAAACCCAGAATACTTACGTTACTACTACGCAGCAAAATTAAGTAGCGGTATTGTTGATCTGGATTTAAACCTAGAAGACTTTGCACAGCGCGTAAATTCAGACCTAGTAGGTAAAGTAGTCAACATAGCGAGCCGTTGTGCTGGCTTTATTACTAAAAAGTTTGATGGCAAGCTAAGCAACACTATTATGCAACCAGAGCTGTTAGCAGAGTTTCAAGCGGCTGCACCTAGCATTACAACACACTACGAGAACCGCGATTACAGCCGCGCAATTCGCGAAATAATGGCGCTTGCCGACAAAGCAAACCAATTTATTGATGGCGCAGCACCTTGGGTATTAATTAAAGACGAAACTAAGCAACAAGAAGCACACGAAGTGTGTTCTCTTGGTCTTAACTTGTTCCGCGTTTTAATTACTTACTTAAAACCCGTGCTACCAGGAATGGCAGACAACGTACAAGCGTTTTTAAATGACGACCTTGCATGGGGCGGCGTTCAAAATGCACTAGTAAGCCACCCTATCAATAAATTTAAACCGTTAATGCAACGTGTTGAAATGGATAAAGTGAACAAAATGGTTGAAGAATCTAAAGAAAGCTTAGCACCAAAAGTAACAATTGACCCTAACAGCCCACTTGCAAAAGAGCCAATTAGCGACGAGATTGAGTTCGATGATTTTGCAAAAGTAGACCTACGCGTAGCTAAAATTGCTAAAGCAGAGCACGTAGAAGGCGCAGATAAACTACTTAAGCTAACACTTGATTTAGGCGGCGAAACTCGCCAAGTGTTTGCGGGTATTAAATCGGCTTATGCACCTGAGGATATCGAAGGCAAGCTAACCGTTATGGTTGCTAACCTTAAGCCTCGTAAAATGCGCTTTGGTATGTCTGAAGGCATGGTATTGGCAGCAGGCCCTGGCGGAAAAGAAATTTATATTCTTAACCCAGATGACGGCTCAGAGCCTGGTATGCGCGTAATGTAATATTATTCATACAATAAAAAAACCGCTGATATGTCAGCGGTTTTTTTATGGGCTAAAGTAATGTTTAGTCGTATATTAAATACCGAACAAGAGCGTAGTGTTCTTACCAAGCTTGTAAAAAAATATATAAGTAAACTGCCTAAATAGGCAGTTATATTTTAACTCTAAAATTAATTATCTTATTTAATTGAGCTTTTTCAATACGCGGTCTTTTCTTGGTAAGTAATAGTTATCGTAATCAAGAGACACTATAACGCGCTCTGCTTTTCCTAATAACTCATTACGCGGAATTAAACCTATTACACGCGAGTCAGCGCTATTGTCGCGGTTATCGCCCATTGCTAAATAATAATCATCAGGAATTGTAATTGCATCAAAGCCCGATAAACGTGAAGGAATATTTGCCACTCTTATCGAATGCGCTAACCCGTTTAAATCTTCGATTTTATCAAGCGAGTCTATGTTGCTTTGCTGAACTGCATAAGTAAGTTTTTTACCATTAATAATGAGCTCATTATTTTCAAGCGCAACGGTGTCTCCTGGCACACCAATTACACGTTTAATTAAACGGTTATCGGCAGCTTGTGAGTCAAAAACAATAATATCACCGGTTTGTGGGTCCGCTAGTTTTAGTAATTTTATGTGCGTAAATGGGACGCGAATATCGTAGGCCATTTTATCGGTAAGTATTCTGTCACCTTCTTGAATTGTTGGCTTCATTGAGCCTGTTGGCACTTCGTACCAATCGGCAACAGCGCTTCTAAATACGCTCATCAGTGCAATAAATACGATAAGAGAGCGGTTATTTTTCCAAAACTTATAAACTAATTTCATGCCTATTCCCTTCAATTGAACAAGTCTTTAATTGAGTAACTGTTTATATGACTTTGCTAATTAGCTGCAGTTCAATCAATGATGTAACAAAACATGTTTACTCAAAATATAAATGATCGATTAAATTTAGAGCGTCGTAACATTTAACGAAACCAACGGGTATTAACTTAAAGGAAAATAAAATGTTTAAGAAAATTACTACTGCATTATTGTTTACAACTGCAAGCCTTGGATTTACTTCAGCGGCTTATGCTGATCATCACGGTATGAAAAAAGACGTTGTTGAAGTAGCCGTTGAAAATGGTTCGTTCACTACTCTTGTTGCTGCTGTTAAAGCCGCAGGTTTAGTTGAAACACTGCAAGGTAAAGGACCCTTTACTATTTTTGCACCAACAGATGCTGCATTTTCTAAATTACCTGAAGGCACTGTAGAAATGTTACTCAAGCCTGAAAACAAAGATAAGCTAACGGCGGTATTAACTTATCACGTAGTGTCTGGAAAAGTGATGGCAGCCGATGTAATGAAGGTAGATAGTGCGAAAACACTACAAGGCCAATCAGTTATGGTTAAAGCCGACAGCATGGGCGTAATGATAAATGACGCTAAAGTTGTAAAAGCTGATGTAAAAGCAAGCAACGGCGTAATTCATGTTATCGACACAGTACTACTTCCAAAAGAGTAGTCATAAAAGAATAAGCCAACTAAAAAAGCATAAGTAAATACTTATGCTTTTTTATTTATTTTTGTTTCATGACATAACAAATTATTGATTTAGTTTTTCTTTCGCTTCTTTTACTTTTTCAAAATCTAAACCAAGTTCGTCAGTCGCTTCTTTAATAAGATGCGGTTGAGTCATCACGACTGCCATTAGTTGCTGTAGCTTTTCTGGCGGAATACCAAGCTCTTGAACAAGCGCCATTGCCATCATTGGGTTTTGAGTAAACGCTTCAAACAATGCTTTTACTTTTTCGTCGCTTACATTGTGCTCTTTAAGTATTGCTAGTATTGGATTCATTATTAAACCTTAAGTGTTTTTTATAGGGCTTAGTATATGGGCTAAACCCTAAAATTAAAGAGTTACTCTACAAGTAAAACCACTTTTCCTGCGTTTTCATTACGCTCTAAAATAGCATGGGCTTCGTTTGCGTCGCTCCAAGGCAATGTTTTATACAAGTTAAAGTCGTACTTTTTAGTGGCAATATCATTGTAAAAACGCGCTACAAAGTCGTCGCGCACCTGACGTTTAAACTCAATACTACGATTTCTAAGCGTTGAGGCATGAAACGAAATACGCTTTTGTAAAAGCGCCGCAAAATCAACCTCTGCAAAACGTCCATCTAAAAATGCAAGCATCACAATTTGGCAATCCATGGCTGCAATAGCGGCATTTTTATTTAAGTAACTACCCGAAACAGGATCTACAATTGCATTTGCTGTTAACTCATTTGCTTTCATATATTCTACAAAGTCGGTGGTTTTGTAGTTAATTGCATGATCGGCACCGAGTTCTTTTGCGTGTTGGCATTTATCATCCGTACCAGCGGTAATAACTACGGTAGCACCTGCGCTTTTAGCCATTTGAATTGCTGCACCGCCCACACCACTAGCACCTGCATGAATAAGCGCTGTTTGCCCTTTTTGTAATTTACCAAGCTCAAATAACGCGCCAAATGCCGTTAAATACACTTCGCTTATTGCAGCGCCTTCAGCCATTGTTACATCATCGGGTAATTCCATAAGCTGTTTTGCATCAACTGCTACATATTCGCTATAAGCACCACCAGAGCACAATGTAAAAATACGCTTGTTTAGCCAGCTTTTATCTACATCTTTTCCAAGCTCAGTAACTGTACCCGCACATTCTAAACCTAAAATAGGGCTATCTCCCGCAGGGGCTGGGTATTTACCTTGGCGCTGCATACTGTCTGCACGGTTTACACCTATTGCTGCAACTTTAACAAGTACTTCATGGCTCTTTAAAACCGGCTTTTCGGTTTCATTAAATGCAAGGTTGCCATCTTCATGAGAAATATATTTCATTGTTGCTCCAAGTTTAAAAACTGTAATAACATATAGATGGGGATGAACACAGATTCAAACAACCTCAAAAGCGCCAACTTTGTTTATAAGGATAAACATCGGGTAGATAACCATTATGTACTTGTTGCTGACAATCCTGCCAGAACGTCGCTAAAAACAAGTTACTGTGCTCATTATTAAAATAATTAAACGCAACCTCGTTGGCACTAAAAAACACCTTAAATTGGCTCGGAAATATATCGTTTTCAGCTATATCAAAATACGAGTTACTACTTAGCTCTTCAAGTGCATTTTGGGTTTGTGGAACCTCTCTAAAGTTGCAATCGGTAAGCGGGCAAATTTCGTCAAAGTCGTAAAACACCACTCGCCCCCATCGCGTTACGCCAAAGTTTTTCATTAGCATGTCGCCCGGAAATACATTAGCGCCCGCTAACTCTTTAATTGCTTTACCGTAGTCATGCATTACTCGTTCTAGGGTTTTGTTATCGCATTGGTTAATATATAAATTAAGCGGGGTCATTTTACGCTCAACATAAACGTGCTTTAAAATGAGTGCCTTGCCAGATATAACTATGCTGCTGCCAATTTGGCTTTTCATCTGCTCAAGCAGCTCGTCGCTAAAACGGCTTAAATCAAACGCTAAATATCTAAATTCGTGTGTGTCTACCAAACGCCCAACCCTATCGGCTTGTTTTACAAAGTTATACTTGTCTATCACTTGTGCTTTGGTGGCTGTTTTTGGCGCACTAAATTTATCTTTAATTACTTTATAAACGTAATCTAGCCCTTCAATAGTAAATACCAGCATTACCATACCTGGCGTCCCTGGTGCTGTGACATACTTGAAGTTGGCTGGGCTATTTTTAGTCGTATCGACCTTATACCGATAAAACTCAGTTTTGGCGTGCTTTATAAAACCAATGGCGTTAAATAACTCAAAGCGTTGTTTGTGTGGCATTAACACACTTAAGTAATCTACATAACGAGCGGGCTTATCGGTATCAACCATAAAATAGGTGCGTGCAAAGCCAAATAATAAACTTAATTGATCGGCGCCCATCATTACAGCATCAAGCTTTAGTCCCTCATCGGTATTTAAAATAGCGATAGCAAAAGGCATATTGTCGCCATTTTTAGCAATGCAGCGCCCAATTAAATAACAGGCTTTGTTTCTAAAAAATAATGAGTTGGCGTATTCAATATAACCGTCGTTTAAATTTATAAGTTCGTACACCTGTTTGCATTGCTGCTTAGCGCCTTGCATTAACGTACTTTGTAATGTGGCTACATCAAGTTCTAAATGACTAAACGGCACTCTAAATACTTGATTAGTGATAAGCGTTTTAACGGCGTTATTAAACCCATTATGTAGCGATACCCTGCTCACTAAGCTTTCATAAGAGCGCGGCTCACTACGATACTTTGCTTTTAATACAAATAAATGCACAGTACGAATTTTTTTATCGTCCCAAATTGCGCCAAACGTTGAATTAAAAAAAGTATGCGCAATAGGTTTGTTTTCGTGATTTTGTACCATATCGCCGTAAATATTTTTAGCTAACTGCCACGTTTGCGGGCAAGTAAGCTCAGCATAAGCAATAACTCTCACGGCTTCACTCACGTTTTTCACTTCGCGCTCATACACTTGTAAACGTTCACGCATAGCACTTTGCACACTATGGTACTGTCGTTGTTCAAAACGGCTTTGTGCACCCAGTGTAATATTTAAAAATTGCGAAAACATCGCCTCAAATCCAGCAAAAACAGATCGTGCAAGCTTACTGGCAATAACGTTTTGCAGCGTATTATTAGATTGATGTGTTAGCCTATTTTGCATAAATACAGCACTTATATTGATGCCAGTTATGGCGGTTATTTTTATTAATTGTTTACACCTTAGCAAGCAGGCTTTAATTTAGATAATTAATAAACCATATAAATAGAATTTATTGGGCGTATTGACCTTTCGAGGTTAATTTTGCAGCCGTGTATTTGGTTTATAAGCAAGGCAAAGTACATGTAGTGTGGTGGCTCCCCATAAATGTACTTTAACGCTGCATAAAGGCCAAATACACACTGCCCATAGGGTTCTTTCTAGGGACGATTAACTCTTTGTTGCTCGATTTTTACTTAGCCCACTAGGTGGCAAACCTCGCGCCGCGATTAAATCGCCCCTAGATTGAACAAATTTCAACCCTGAAAGGCCAACACGCCCATATGAATATAAGAAATGTCGATCTTAACCTTCTCGTTTATTTAAATGTGTTAATAGATGAAAAAAGTGTGTCGAAAGCTGCAAATAAACTCGCGCTTACGCAACCGGCTATGAGTAACGCATTAAAACGTTTGCGCGATTTATTTGACGACCCGCTACTTGTGCGTGCCGCAGGCTCTATGACGCCAACGGCAAAGGCACTTGCGTTAAAGCCTGAAGTTGAGGCGCTCTTAAAAATGGCCGAAGCTATTACGCAGCCTAGTGAGCAATTTAACCCTGCAACCGCTGAAGTTACCTTTAGAATAATGGCAAATGACTACATAGAGTCGACCTTAATAGCCCCTTTTATAACTGCGCAGCTTAGTAAAAATCCCGGTATTAATTTTGATGTATTAAGTCCAAGCGACATAAACCTGCAAGACATGGAAAAAGGCACTATAGATTTAGCAATAAATCGCTTTAATGGTTTGCCACGCTCGTTTCATCAAGCCAGTGTATGGCGCGATAATTACTGTTGTTTAACCCATCCTAAAAATACATTTTTACAACAATCAGGGTTAGACGACTACTTAACAAAAGAGCATATTTGGGTAAATCGTGCCGGCTGGGGGCCTGAAGCCGCTGTTACTAATAAATCAGGAAAGCAAAAATTAGGCTGGGTAGATGAAGCGCTTTGGCAACTAGAACAAACCCGTAAAATACGTGTTTTTACTCGCCACTACATGGTCGCAAGCCTGCTTTGCCAATCAGAGCAACTTATTGCCACCCTACCGCGCAGGCAAGCTAAGTTATTAACCTCTCATACTGATTTAGTAATCAGCCCTGTACCATTTCAAATAGTGCCTATTGAAGTAAAAATGATATGGAGCCCACTGCTGCACCATGCAACGGCGCACCAATGGTTAAGGCGTGAGTTATTAGCGTTTGCTAAAACGATTGCAGATAGATAAATTATTATTTTCATCACATCAAGCACCAGGTATTTTACTATCGCGCATACTGTCCAAGCTTTACTTTCATTAGAAGAATATAATGATAAACAAACTTAATAATAAGAATAACGATATTGCAAATATAATTTTTGCTGTCTTTCAAAAGTCCTACGCTATAGAGGCTAAACTGATCGGCGCGCATAACTTTCCTCCTTTAGCGCGTAATATTAAAGGTATAAAAAAATCAGAAACAACCTTTTATGGCTACAGCGAAAATGAATGTTTAGCAGCCGTTATAGAAGTAGATACAAACAACGAGTATTTAGATATTTGTAGTTTAACCGTTGATCCTAGTCATTTTAAAAAAGGTATCGCAAGTAAGCTAATAAGTTATGTTTTAGCAATGGATGATTTTTCTCATGCAATAGTGGAGACTGCGGTTGCTAATACTCCTGCAATAAATTTATATAAAAAGCATGGCTTCGTGGAATTTAAAAGATGGATCCCTTCACATGGTATTGAAAAGCTGGCTATGTCGGTCGTAATTTAAATCAGTATTTCAAAATAGGTAATTTACAAATGGATAGTGCATCAATAATTGCGTGGAGTGTTTTGTTTGGAGGCATAGGTATTGGCTACCTTACTTACGGGCGAAGAAAAAAAGCCGTAGTACCGCTTTGTATTGGTCTGTCGCTATTGGTATTTCCGTATTTTATGAGCAGTGTTAGCATGCTGTTGATTGTAGGCGCTATTTTAGTGGCTATTCCCTACTTTATTAAAATTTAATATTACTATTGTTACGGCTAAATAAAATACACGAGAAAATAAAAAAGCGCCGTGGTATTCAACTTTGGGAAAATACCATGGCGCTTTTGGAAATCGTCGATATAGGAGTCTACCTACAGTGTAAGATTAGCAAGCTTAGTACCAACTTCATAAAACAATTAAAATTCAATAAAAACAATTAACTAAGCATCCACCTTAACTCATCAACTAATCCCCTTGTTCCAGTTTTGTGCACGTTTTTACCGCTCTGCACCAAATTAATTAGTATAATTTAGGTATGTTTTCTATTTTTTATTTAGTTTTAAAACTTACTATTTATGAAATCAATGTCAGTTATTGAAAACAACAATTTCATTAATAATACACTTAACGCTAGAGTGAAGTTAAGCCAACAAACTAAGAGTAATAATTATGACAACATCAAGCTTCACACAACAAGACGGGTTATTTATTGATGCTAACTTACATCAGTTTATTGAAGAGCAGTTATGCGCAAAAACTAACACCACTGAAACTTACCAAGCATTAGCTACTTTAGTTGATGAGTTTGGTTGTAAATGCCGTAAAACAAAGCACCAACCAAATGATGTATTAGAAGTGGATACATTGCTAAACGCATACCAACTTAAAAACCACCCACTTTGCCATGTTGATGCACAAACGACAGAAGCCGTTTTAGACGAATATTGCTGCCAGGTTCCTGCAATTATTGTTGTTGCGTTAATGGATACGCTTAGTGGTACGCAGTGCGATGAACCTCAAGCACATGAGATTTACCATCGTGCAGCGCAGTTAACCAACCGCCCTTGCATGCACAGAGTAAAAACTGCCTCAGCAGCTTAATAATGAATGTGTTTAAAAGTGCTCGATAACCTTCTTTGCAAAGCCAGTACAAGTTAAGGTTGTCGAGTTATGAATACTTGAGTTATCGCTCTGCTCTTGCGCTAAATCAAAGGTTACTTCACCGCTTTTAAATGTTTGCTCTAACGCATTTTCTATTAGTAATGCGGCCTCGTCCCATCCCATAAATTTAAGCATTAATACCGCACTTAAAATACTACTGCTGGGGTTTGCTTTATTTTGCCCTGCTATACGTTCAAACGTGCCGTGTGTAGGCTCAAAAAATGCGACATCGTTATTTAAATTTGCAGCAGGCATTATGCCAACACCGCCAACTTGTGCGCTCAGCATATCCGCTAAAAAGTCACCATTTTGATTAGTCGTCACCACTACATCAAATTGCTCTGGGTGCATTAAACATTGCTGCAGCATGTTGTCGGCTATAACTTCTTTAATAATTAGAGGTGCTTGATTTACTCGCTCTATTTGCAGCCAACGCCCATTTTCATGTGCAGTGGCATTAAATTCGCTTTGTGCAAGTGCATACCCCCAACGCTTAAATGCCCCATCGGTAAATTTAAGTACATTGCCTTTATGCACTAGCGTTAATGATTCACTATCGTTTTTAAGTGCATAGTTAATGGCAAAGCGCATTAGTCGCTCAGAGCCTTCTTTAGATATATTTTTAATACCAATACCGCATTCTTGTGAAAACCTTAAGCGAGTTACGCCCATTTCCTCACATAAAAAATCGAGCATTTTTTCGCTTTCTACACTCCCTGCTTGCCACTCAATACCTGAGTACACGTCTTCGCTGCTATCACGAAGCACTGTTATGTTTGTTAAAAAAGGATTTTTTAAAGGAGAAGGAAGTGCGCTAAAGCCTTTTATAGTTCGCATATTTACAAACAAATCCATTTCTTGCCTGAGTGCAACATTAAGTGATCTAAAGCCACCACCCAGTGGTGTGGTTAACGGCCCTTTTATGGCAATTTTGCAGGCACGTACCGCGTTAATTGTTTCTTGTGGAAACCAGTCACCGTCATACAGCTTTGCGGCCTGCTCGCCATTATAAACTTGCATCCAATGAATTTTCCGTGCACTTTTATAACAATGCTCAATTGCACTATCAACAACGTGGCGCATCACCGGCATAACATCCAGCCCCACGCCATCGCCATCAATAAAAGCAATGATAGGTTCTAACGGTATTTGCCAATGTCCTTGTGCATCAATAGTGATATTTTGGCCGTGCTCAGGAACTTGAATATGCTGATACGTCATGGCTAAAACCTAACTTAAAATAACGATTAATTGATTAAACCATGCTTAGCTAGAGGTGTCTGTATTTGTACTTTTATAGTTACTATCATTTTAAAAAATAAAGAATTAGGCGTGATTATTTATCCATTTAGTTGGTCTTGTATATTAAGCCTGGCGTACCAGTTATTAAATTACAGTGGAGCATTTTAATGAAATACTTTTTTGTACTGCTACTATCAATCAGCTCTTTTAACGTATTAGCCGTTGAAGTAGTCATACATAACCTTAGCTCGCTCTCAAGTAATGCTCAAAATACGGTGTCTACATGGGTTAATCAAAGTGTTGAAAAAACACAAAATACACTGGGGCCTTTAAAGCAAACCACTTTGCCTATTTATTTAAAACCGCAATACTTTGCTTTTGAGCCTGTACCTTGGGCTACAGTTAAGCGCAATAGCCCAGATGGGATTGAACTACATATAGATCGCTACGCCAGTTTAAATGCATTCACTAAAGATTGGACGCTATACCATGAACTTTCGCATTTATATTTGCCGCTACTTCCCTACTCCGGTTTTTGGCTAAGCGAGGGTTTTGCCAGTTATATGCAAAACGTAATAATGCGTGACAGCGGTATAATCACCCAGCCACAGTTTGTACAACGTTTAAATGCAGGATTTGATCGTGCCCGCCTGCAAACCAAAACTAAAACACAGCCACTTAATAAGCTCTCTGCCGATATGTGGAAACAACGCGCCCAGCAACGTGTTTATTGGACGGGTGCGGCTTTTTTTGCACAGGCCGACCTTAAGCTACAAAAACAAGGTTTATCTGTCGCGGGTATAATAAAACAGTATCAAACATGCTGTAGACCCGCTAGTTCTAGTGCTAAAACCTTTATAAAAGAGTTAGATAAGTTATCCGGCAGCAGCATTTTTACAACGCTGTATGCAAAATATAATACCCGTACTGATTTTCCTGATATTAATAAAAAGCAGCTAAACACGCTTTAACGGCTGCTCTGTTTTATATAGCTACTATATTCAACCAGCCCTTGCGCATTAAAATTGGTTGAGTACTCGTTCATAAAACCATGCAAAAAATTGGTTTTATAGCACTTAACACCCGCTTTGGTGCTTAAAGCTTTAATAACTTCATCAACATTAAAGTGACTCTCACTTTCTGGGAATATGAATTCACAGGGTACATTTGCATCTAACGCTAAATAATTACGAATTTGCGACGGATAAAAGCCAATTAACTTTTTAAGGTGTGTATTGCCTGTTAATAACTGTGCCCGCCATGCTGCACTTGCCCCTGCGCTAAACGCAATACATGTGGTCGGCACTTTTAAACTCTCAAAGCATTCTAGAAGTTTGTCCGTGTATTTGTCATGGCCACACTGCTGTATAAAATTATTATAACTATCTTGTTCACTTTCAATAGCTTGAATCTTGTTATTGTATGGGTCAACAATCACTAAATTTGAACTAATTGCCTGTGATAACTTACTTAAAGCAGGGGTTAAACCATAAATATCACTTACTATTAGGTAATTCATACTTATCCTTTGGTAACTAAAAATGGGCTTTGTAAGCAGTTGATAAGATTTATTATAAATATTTTTATAATAAATAGCTTGCACACAATTTATATATAAGTTACCTTCCCTCTCTGGTTTAAAGAAACCGCCGCGGTTAACCATTTACCCTGATCCAGTAAGCCCCGCAAAACGTATATTTGAAAGCTAAGTTATTGTACGGCGAGAACCCCTTGAATAATACCGAGATGATTTTTTACTATCATCGCAAAAGTGTCATAAAGATCGTCAACACTGTAATGAAGCTAAACACAACATCGTTAATTTATTGACTGCAATTTGCTATACAAATATAGCGCAGAATAAATAACAAGAATAAAGTGAGTTTTATTATGTCTTATAAATATAACGGGTCTATGATCCAAATAGCACATCCAGTGCAATCAATTTCAGTAAACAAACATCGTGTAATCTTCAGTGATACACAAGGTTTAAAAAATGCATTATTTCAAAAAGCGAGTGATGCACGCCAGTTTGTTAAGTGGCTAAAAGCTAACTAAGCAACATATAACTTTAATTGCCATTCTATTATTGCAATTATTGATAAGATATTATGCCAGCCTTGTTGCTGGCATTTTACTTTTTAGCCCTTTATTGGTTACAATAGTTTTACAATAATAATTACTGGTAGCTGTTGTAATGCTCCGTATATTTTTAACTTTCTTACTTTTTTTCTGTCTGAGCTCAATAAGCAATGCTAGAACCATAAACTGGCTAGCGCACGATTTTGCACCCTATTATATTTTAAATGGTCAATATCAACACCAAGGCCGTGACGAAAGCATAATTTCTTTACTTGAAAAACAACTTCCTAATATTACCTTTAACCGCATGCTTATCCCCTCAGGTAAAGTAATTCAAGAGCTGTCTAATACTTCAAATAATGTTTGTGCGTTATCGCTTTATAAAAATGATTACAGAAAAGAGCATATTTATTTCACAGACGAAAGCTCAACAACAGGCCTCTCGCCTTCAATAGCAATGCATAAAAAGCTGGCCAAAGCGCTAAATATAGCGGAATCAAAAGAAGTATCACTACTCAATTTAATACAAGATAAAAAACTAACTCTTGGAGTTTCTATGAGCCGCTCTTACGGCCAAGAGATAGATACTTTAATAAACAGTACACCCAACATTGATTTAGTAATTAGACCCACACGCGATAGTCTAGCGAGCCTTACATATATGCTTAACCTAAAACGAATTGATATTTTGCTGGGTTACCCAAGCGAGCATTACTATTTAGCTAAATCAATGCACTTTGAAGAAAACTTAACGCAGCGTCCATTAACCGAATCTCCAGCGCTCAGTTATGGCTTTATTGGTTGTACTAAAAACGAGCAAGGCGCAAAAGACATCGCTATTCTTAATGAGCAGCTTAAAGTTATTAAAAAAACGCAGGCTTATAACGATTTACTTATGCGCTGGTTGCCTGAGGATTTAAGGCCTCTATTAAAGTCACGTATTAATAGCACAAAATAAACAAATTCAAAGTCGCTTAATTTGAGTTTCTGTTAAGCAAAAAAAACGCCACAGTAAGTGGCGTTTTTATATTCAATAACTGTATTACTTACGAACGCCTTCTATTGATAAAATAATATCAACATGAGTAGATGCAGGCCCTAAGTTGTAATCAATACCGTAGTCGGTAAGTTTAAGGCTGGTTTCGCCTTCAAAACCTACGCGGTATCCACCCCACGGATCTTTACCTTCACCCACTTTATCTATTTCAAAGGTAATAGTTTTAGTTACGCCATGCAGCGTAAATTCGCCGGTTACGTCGGCCTCTTCACCATCTTCATCAAATTTAATGCTGGTGCTTTTAAATGTCGCTTTTGGGTATTTATCCACATTTAAAAAATCTTTACCATGTAGGTGCTTATCACGCTCTGCATGGTTAGAATCAAGGCTTGTGGTGTCAATATTTACCATAATTTTTGATGCATCAGGATTTTTAGCATCGTAACTAAATGTGCCGTCAAAAGTATTAAAACGACCATATAACCAGCTGTAACCTAAGTGTTTAATTTTAAAGTTAACAGATGCGTGCCCGCCTTTCGTATCAATTACATAATCAGCTGCATTAGCGGCTGTTGCCGATAACATCATTGCAGCCGAAACGGCTGTGCTTACTAATAATTTTTTCATTTTAATCATCCTTTAATGGTTTGATCATTCTGATTAAGGTTTTATCTTTATCGATAAAGTGATGTTTTAACGCCCCTAGTGCATGAAGTACTGCAAACCCGATTAATGTGCACGCGCCATAATAATGTACTTTTCCTGCAATATCGGCTTGGTCATCAAATGCAAAATCAAGCGCTGATACATTAAATAAGGTAAACACTTCTATTGGACGTCCGTCTGCGGTTGATATTAAATACCCTGCAACAACTATAACGGCCAAAATAATATACATAGCAATATGCGCAGTATGTGCTAATTGGTTCATGCCTTTACTTTCACCTAATGGTTTAGGTTGTGTAGATAAAGCACGCCATAAAATTCTAAATAAAAATACCGCCACAAGTGTAATACCAATGCTTTTATGTAAATCGAGCGAGCCTTTATACCAGCTATCATAATAAGTAAGCTCAACCATATATAAACCTAAACCAAACAGGCCAAAAATAGTCAACGCCATGAGCCAATGTAAAATAATGGCGACAAGTCCGTAAGATGAAGGTGTATTTTTAAACATGTGTAACGTCCTATAATGCTATGACGTTACAATATAGTGCATAGCCGTAAATGAAAATAACATTTACAAACACTTTACGTGCGTATACGCACAGAACTTTGATAATTAAAGTCAGTTTTTAAAAGTTGAGGATTAAACAGATAAGTTTATAGGGTGGATTGCTCGCTCAAGCTGACATAAATTAAGCTCTCTGGGCTTACTTGCAAACAAGTAACAAGTCCTTCTTTAATGAGCTCTAGCATGGCTATAAAACTAACCACAACACCACTACGCCCTTCATCAGGCGTAAAAAGCGCATTAAATACCACTGCTGAATTTGCTTTCGATAGCTGTTGTAATATTTGGCTCATTCTCTCTCGGGTTGAGAGTACTTCAGCAGTAATTTGATGATGTTCAAACGTTTTTGCTCGCGCCATAACATCACTCAACGCCAGCATTAAGTCTTTAAGTTCAATATCAGGGAGGTTATGACTTGTGTCTTCATTTATTGGCATAGCGGCATGCGCTATAAAAATATCACGCCCAACACGGGGAATATCATCGAGGTTTTCGGCGGCTTTTTTAAATAACTCATATTCTTGCAGGCGTTTAATAAGCTCAGCGCGAGGGTCTTCTTCCTCTTCAAGTTCTTCGTGAACAGGGAGTAATAAGCGCGACTTAATTTGTGCAAGTAACGCAGCCATTACTAAATATTCACCGGCAAGTTCGAGTTGAAACTCGGTCATCATTTCAACATAACTTACATACTGCTCTGTAATACTAAAAATAGAAAGATCGAGCACATCAAGCTTATGCTTTTTAATTAAATAAAGCAGTAAATCGAGCGGGCCTTCAAAGGTTTCTAATATTATTTCGAGCGCATCGGGCGGAATATATAAGTCTTCTGGTTTATCTACAACCGCTTTACCATGCAAAAAAGCCAGTGGCAGCTTATGCTGCACTGGCTTTTCACTACTTTTTGTATCAGCAGTACTTTCGCTCACTTGTTATTACTCAAACGGGCTTGTATCACCACAGCCAACACGTAATATTTGAACTTCATCTTCTGACAAATCGATTACTGTGGTTGCTTGCTCTGGCAAGTAACCACCGTGAATAATTAAATCAACGTGCTTATCTAATCGCTCTAATATTTCATCAGGATCTGATTCTGTAAATTGTTGCCCTGGTAAAATTAAAGAACACGACATTAGCGGCTCGCCAAGTTCGGCAAGTAACGCACAAGCAATTGGGTGTTCAATTACACGCATGCCAATGGTTTTTTTCTTGTCGTTTAATAAACGCTTAGGGACTTCTTTTGTGCCTTTAAAAATAAAGGTATAAGGCCCTGGCGTATTATTTTTAATTAATCTAAATAGCTGGTTATCTACACGTGCATAAGTAGATAGCTCCGATAAATCACGGCACACTAGCGTAAAATTATCGTTTTTTTCAATACCACGAATACGCTCTATGCGCTCTTTGGCTTGCTTATTACCAATGTTACAGCCAATGGCATAGCCCGAATCTGTTGGGTAAACAACAACACCGCCTTGTTTAATAATATCAACGGCTTGACTAATCAATCTTGGTTGCGGGTTATCAGGATGAATATGGAATAATTGACTCATGTTAATGCCCCTTCTTGTCCTTCCCAAACTTGCCAAACACCTTGGCAGTCTTTCGGTAAGTATAAATTTTTGCCAAGCTCTAAATAGCTTGTCGGAAAATGAAAATCAGACCCTTGCGAGCAAAGTAGTTCGTACTCACGGCTGAGTTCACCTAAAAATTGACGTTCGCTTGGCGCCTGTTGAGGTTGTGCAATTTCCATTGCGTCTCCTCCTACACTTTTAAATTCTACTAATAATTTGCGTAGCCACTTGTTTGACATTTGATAGCTACTTGGGTGCGCAAGTACAGCAACACCACCAGCAGCATGTATTGCCTCTACAGCGGTTTGCATGGTGCACCAGCAACTAGGTACATAGCCTGTTTTGCCGCGCCCTAAGTACTTTTTAAAAACACCCGGGAAATTTTTAGCTACACCGCGCTCAATAAGAGCGCGTGCAAAATGTGCGCGCGTAATTTGCGCGTCTTTTGCCAGCTCTTTAGCTTGCTCGTAAATGCCATCAAAGCCATTTTTTGCAAGGCGTGCGCCAATTTCTAGTGCACGCTCTTCTCGCTTTTGCTGCTGAGCCGTTAATAAAGAAGTAAGGTCAATATTATTAATATCAATATTTAAACCTACAATATGAATTTCGAAGCTTTCCCATTTGGTAGACACTTCGGTACCCGTTATTAATGAAAGCGGTAAGTTTTCTGCTTCAATAAATTGCTGAGCAGGCTTAATAGCCGCCACAGTGTCATGATCGGTAATAGCAAACACATCAATATTTTTATCAACAGCGCGATGCAATAATTCTTCAACCGTCAAACGCCCGTCTGAATGTGTAGTATGGCTATGTAAATCGTATTTTATCAAAAGAAAACTGCTTAAAATTAAGGGTTACTGGTGTTTATGTAAGTATAACAACTTTTTTGACTAAATTGTTTTAAATAAACACTTGACACAAAAGCATAAGATACGTTTTACTGTAGCCACTTTCAGACACATTAAGAATTAACAATAATGATCAATTCAAACTTAAACACTATTTGGTGGTGGCACTCGTAATTTTCGGGTGATGAATTGTCGTGTCTAGCAAAAATTCAAAACCCGCAACTATGCGGGTTTTTTTATAACTAAATTTTACGAAACGAATACGTTAAAAATATTTAATAAATTTTGAGGCAGAAAAACATGAATAACGGTCTTACTCTTACACATCGTTGGTGGTGGCGCCTGATATAGCGGGACGGTAATGATCTGTTTGTAATTTAGATATCGTTATTCAAACCCCGCATTGCAAAAGCACTGCGGGGTTTAATTTTTTGAGGGAATGAGGTTTGATTTTTAGTCATATAACTACCACACCAGGCGAAGTAACAAGCATTACGCAAGTACGCGACTATATTAGTAGCCCTCTTGCATTATACGCGGCACTTGATAAGCCTAACTCACTACTGCTTGAATCGGCTGAGATTGATTCTAAAGACAGTGTAAAAAGCTTAATTTTAGTTGATAGCGCCCTGCGCATTGTATGTAAGGGTAAAACGGTAACTGTTAGCGCACAATCTAATAACGGCAAGCAATTATTAAGCTACTTACAAGCAAATGTTAAGAGCTGTGATTCACAATTAAACGACACAACGCTTACACTTAACTACCAAGACACCAGCAGCGATATAGACGAAGCAAGTAAGCTTGTTGCCGATAACGCTTTCAGCGCTCTTCGTACCTGTATTAACAGTATTCAAAGCACTACCGAAAATCCGTTTTCGGTATTTTTAGGCGGTGTGTTTGCCTACGACATGGTGGCAAACTTTGAGCAATTAAGTGATGTACCTGATGGCGAAAACACCTGCCCAGATTACGTATTTTATTTAGCTGAAACGTTAGTTGTTATTGATCATCAAAAGCAAACAACCGAACTCATTGGTAATGTATTTAACGGCCCAGACGTACACGCTAACTGTTTTGAAGTAGGTAAAGAGCTTGAGCGGTTAAATACGCTGTGCGATAACGCAGCAGAATTTAGTGCGGATATGCAAAGTGGCGAATGTGAAGTAAGCGTTGATATAAGCGACGAAACGTATTGCGAGCAAGTTGTTAAGCTTAAAAAGAACATTGTAGATGGTGATATTTTTCAGGTAGTGCCGTCGCGTACATTTTCACTACCTTGCCCTGATTCTTTACATGCGTATAGTCAGCTTAAAAAGCAAAACCCAAGCCCTTACATGTTTTATATGCGCGATGAAGACTTTGCATTATTTGGCGCGTCTCCTGAGTCGGCCCTTAAGTACGACGTAAGTAATCAGCAAGTAGAAGTTTACCCAATTGCTGGTACTCGAGCGCGCGGCAAATTTGCTAACGGGCAAATAAACCCAGACCTAGACAGCCGTATTGAGCTGGAACTAAGAAATGATCAAAAAGAGCGCGCCGAGCATTTAATGCTTGTTGATTTAGCGCGTAACGACGTCGCCCGCATTAGTGTTGCAGGTACTCGTTTTGCCAAAGAGTTATTAAAAGTAGACCGCTATTCACAGGTAATGCATTTAGTTTCACGCGTTGTTGGCACATTAAAACCAGAACTTGATGCACTGCACGCTTACCAAGCGTGTATGAACATGGGCACCCTTGTTGGTGCACCAAAAGTACGTGCTGCTGAGCTTGTACGTCAAACAGAAGGGAAACGCCGTGGCAGTTATGGCGGCGCTGTAGGTTACTTAACCGGTGATGGCGCAATGGATAGTTGTATTGTTATTCGCTCTGCTTTTGTTAAAAATAACATAGCCTACGTGCAAGCAGGTGCAGGTGTAGTGTTTGACTCAGATCCTATTTCAGAAGCAAACGAAACTCGCGCTAAAGCACAAGCGGTTATCACCGCCATAAAATCTACGTATAAGGCGGTATAAAATGAGTAAAGCGAATCCTATTAAAATCTATTTTTTAGATAACTTTGACTCATTTACATATAACTTAGTTGATGAGCTTACGATGCTTGGCTGCGAACTTGTTGTTTACAGAAACAACATTAGCGCTGAGGTTATTTTTAATAAAATGCGCCAAGAGCAAGGCCAAGTACTATTAGTACTTTCCCCAGGTCCTGGCACACCAAGCGATGCAGGCTGTTTAATGGAGCTTATTGAGCTCTCTAAAGGCCACTTCCCAATGCTAGGCATTTGTTTAGGCCAACAAGCATTAACACAAAGCTATGGCGGAGTAATCGGTCACGCGGGTGAAACCGTACATGGTAAGTCTTCAATTATTAATTTAGGCGAACATCCTGTATTTGATGGTATGGGCAATACAATGCCTGTAGCACGTTACCATTCATTAATGGCAACAAAAGTGCCTGATAATATAAAGGTTATTGCCCAGTACGAAGATATCCCAATGGCTATTTATCATCATGATGACAACGCATTGGGTTATCAATTTCATCCAGAATCAATACTGACGCCAAACGGCGCAATGCTACTTCAGCAAAGTGTCGCTTACTTAACACGTGCCAAATAATAGAGGACATTATGAGTACACAACCAGAACAACCCATAAATGTTCAACACGCTATTGAACAACTAATTACAGGGCAATCATTAAGCTACGCAGACGCCAAAGCACTGTTTGATGAAATAATGCAAGGTAACATGAGCGAGATTGAGCTAACCGCCCTAATAATAAGCCTTAAAATTAAAGGCGAAGTAAGCGATGAAATAGCAGGTGCTGCAGCCTCAATGCGCGAAAACGCTGTTGCTTTTACTACCAGCAGTACACAACTTGCTGATAGCTGTGGCACTGGCGGCGATGGCTCAAACACAATTAATATAAGCACAACAGCAGCCATAGTTGCCGCTGCTGCCGGTATTAACATGGTAAAACATGGTAATCGCAGTGTATCGAGTAATTCAGGCTCTGCCGACTTACTAAAAGCGCTGGGAATTAATATAGATATGAGCCCAGAGCAGGCAGCAAAATGCCTTGAGCAAACCAATTTTACCTTTTTGTTTGCACCGCACTATCACAGTGGCGTACGCCATGCGATGGGCGTGCGTACAGCGCTTAAAACACGCACTATTTTTAATATTTTAGGCCCGCTTGCTAACCCAGCAGCACCTGATGTGCAATTGTTAGGTGTGTACAACGAAGCGTTATGTATGCCAATGGCACAAACACTTAAAACCCTTGGCACAAAGCGCGCTATGATTGTTCACGGCTCGGGCACTGACGAAATAGCTCTACACGGTCCAACAACGGTAGTTGAGCTGAATAATGGCGAGCTTACACAGTACACACTAAACCCAAGCGACTTTGACCTTGCAAACTATTCACTTGAACAACTCGCTGGTGAAGGCCCACAATACAACGCAAATGCTAGCCTTGCCATCTTACAAGGCAAAGGCACAGATGCACATAATGCTGCCATTGTGGTTAACGTAGCTGCCCTTTTATACCTAACAGGTAAAGTAGAAACGTTAAAAGAAGGGGCAAAGCAAGTACAAACATTATTAAGTTCAGGGCAAGCCATGAACACACTAAATGCAATTATTGAGGTAAGTAATGGCTAATGTATTAGACAAAATTGTTGCTGATAAAAAATTAGAACTAATTGAGCGTAAAGCCGCACGCCCGCTTGAAAGCTTTAAACACCTTGCAGTGCCTACAAGCCGTAGTTTTTACAAAGCATTAGCAGCCCCAGGCACACAGTTTATTTTAGAGTGTAAAAAAGCATCGCCTTCAAAAGGGCTAATTAGAGAGCCATTTGATTTAACCGAAATCACATCGGTTTATAAAAAATACGCTACCTGCATGAGCGTGTTAACTGATGCTAAATATTTTCAAGGCAGTTTTGACTATCTTGAATTTGTGCGCAGCCAAGTAGAACAACCGCTTATCTGTAAAGACTTTTTTATAGATGAGTACCAAGTGTATATGGCGCGTATTTATGGTGGTGACGCTATATTACTGATGCTTTCAGTACTCGATGACGAAAGCTATAAAGCACTGCACGCAGTTGCCGATTCTCTGAATATGTCGGTATTAACCGAAGTAAGTAATGAAGAAGAAGTACACCGTGCACTTGCGCTTGATGCACAAATTATTGGTATTAATAACCGTGATTTACGCGATTTAAGCACCGATTTAGCCACTACCGAAAAGCTACGCAAACTTATTCCGGCTGATAAAGTGGTTATTTCGGAATCGGGTATTTACACCCACCAAGACGTAAAACGTTTAGCTCCATTATGCGATGGTTTTTTAATTGGCAGCTCACTTATGGGCGAGCGTGATTTAGAGCAAGCATGTCGCCGTGTTATTTTAGGTGACAATAAAGTATGTGGTTTAACACGTACCAAAGATGCACAAGCGGCATATCAAAACGGTGCTATTTACGGGGGTTTAATTTTTCATCCTAAATCGCCACGCTATGTTGATTTAGATTGCGCAAAAGAGCTTAGCCAAAGTGCCCCGCTTAATTTTGTGGGTGTGTTTGTAGATGCCCCAATTGATCAAGTTGCTCAATACGCAAGTGTGCTAAAATTGGCGGCAGTTCAATTACATGGTCAAGAAAGTGACGATTACATCGCTCAGTTGCGTACACAGTTACCTACCGGCTGCGAGATTTGGAAAGCCCAAGCAATAAAAGATGCATTGCCAACGCCTGTAAATGGCGTTGACCGACACCTTTACGATACACACAGCGATACACAAGCTGGCGGTACTGGTAAAGCATTTGATTGGTCGGTGCTTCATGATGCAACCACTCCGTTTATGCTCGCTGGAGGCTTAAATCCAGACAATATTAAAGATGCGCTTTTTAAAGGTGCCTTAGGCCTTGATTTAAACTCAGGCGTTGAAGAATCTGCGGGTAAAAAGTGCCCTAACAAATTACATAATGCTTTTACAAGCATCAGAAATTATTGAGGTTAAAATGCAAAATCCAGCTTATTTTGGCGAGTTTGGCGGTATGTTTGTACCCGAGTTACTTGTCCCTGCGCTTAAGCAGTTAGAAAACGAATTTAACAAAGCACAAAAAGATCCTGAGTTTCAGGCTGAGCTAAGTAAATTATTAAACGAGTATGCGGGTCGTCCTACCCCACTTACTTTAACGCGCAATTTAGTTAAAAACCCAAAAGTAAAACTGTATCTAAAGCGTGAAGACTTATTACACGGCGGCGCACATAAAACCAACCAAGTACTTGGCCAAGCGTTACTTACTAAGCGCATGGGTAAAAAACAAGTAATTGCTGAAACAGGCGCAGGCCAACACGGCGTTGCAACCGCGCTTGCATGTGCATTACTGGGTTTAAAATGTCGAATTTATATGGGCGCAAAAGACGTTGAACGTCAGCAACCTAACGTATTTAGAATGAAGTTAATGGGCGCAGAGGTTATTCCGGTAACAGCGGGTTCTGGCACATTAAAAGATGCAGTAAATGAAGCCCTGCGTGACTGGTCAGCTAATTATCAAGACGCGCACTACCTACTAGGCACAGCTGCTGGTCCTCACCCATTCCCAACAATTGTACGTGAGTATCAAAAAGTTATTGGTGAAGAAGCTAAGCAACAAGTACTTAAAGCAGAAGGTCGTTTACCTGACGCTGTAATTGCCTGTGTTGGTGGTGGTTCAAACGCAATTGGTATGTTCACCGACTTTATTGACGAGCCAGGCGTTAAATTAATTGGTGTTGAGCCTGCTGGGAAAGGGCTTGATACAAATGAGCACGGTGCAACAATTTGTAAAGGCACTAAAGGTATATTACACGGTACTTACACGTACATTATGCAAAACGACGATGGCCAAATTGAAGAGTCTTACTCTGTATCAGCGGGTCTTGATTATCCTGCGGTTGGTCCTCAGCACGCATTTTTACATGAAACCGGTCGAGCGCAATACGTGGGTATCACAGATACAGAAGCGCTTGATGCGTTTCAATCACTTGCTAAAAACGAAGGGATCATTCCGGCGCTTGAATCAAGCCATGCGCTTGCTTATGCACTTAAATATGCAGAAGAGCAAACCGAAGAAAGCGTTTTAGTTATTAATTTAAGTGGTCGTGGCGATAAAGATTTAGCACACGTTCACAATGTACTATCTGAAAGAGGTCAGCTATGAGCCAAGTAAAAATGGATCGTTACGGTAAAATGTTTGCAGCGCTTAACGAGAAAAAACAAGGTGCGTTTGTACCATTTGTAACAATTGGCGACCCAGGTAAAGAGCAAAGTGTTGCGATTATTAAAAGCCTAATTGACGGCGGCGCTGATGCACTTGAGCTTGGTATTCCGTTTTCTGACCCGATTGCTGATGGCCCTGTAATTCAAAAAGCAAATATTCGCGCACTTGATGTGCACATTAACACGCAAGATTGCTTTGATGTTATTAAAGAGATACGCGAGTATAACGCCGATATTCCAATTGGATTATTGCTTTACTCAAACCTTGTTTTTAAGCGCGGCATAGAAGCATTTTATAAAGATGCAAAAGCGGTAGGTGTAGACTCTATTTTAGTGGCTGACGTGCCTCTGCATGAATCTAAAATATTTAGAAAGTCAGCAATGGATAACGGTGTAGACCCAATTTTTATTGCCACACCTAATGCAGATGACGACACTCTTCGCCAATGCGCCTCTTACGGTCGTGGTTATACGTATTTACTATCGCGCGCTGGTGTTACCGGTACCGATACAAAAGCACAAATGCCAGCGGGTAATATTGTTACTAAATTAAAAGAATACCATGCAGCTCCTGCTCTTTTAGGATTTGGTATTTCAACGCCAGATGATGTAAAAGCGGCACTTAATGCAGGCGCAGCAGGTGCTATTTCAGGCTCTGCTGTAGTTAAAATTATTGAAGCTAACCTTAACGATTTAGACGCAATGACAACGCAGTTAAAAGCATTTGTTAGTGAAATGAAAGCGGCAACCGCATTATAAAAAGTGTAAATTTACGCATTAAAAAAGGGCAATTAAATGCCCTTTTTTGTTTTTTAAAAGCAAATTAGTGAGCTTGGTGTTTACCCTCTAAAATCTCTTCAATAAATTTAGCATTAAATGCTTCTAAATCAGCTGGGCTTCGGCTTGTTACCAAACCTTGGTCTACACATACTTCTTGGTCAACCCAATTAGCACCTGCATTAATTAAATCGCTTTTAATACTAGGAAAAGAAGTAATAGTACGGTCGCGCAATTTATTAATTTCAGCTAATAACCACGGTGCGTGGCAAATAGCAGCAACGGGTTTGTTTTTTTCTGCGCCAAAAAAGCCATCAATAAATGCTTTAGCATCTTTATCTTGGCGTAAACTGTCTGGATTAAATAAACCACCAGGAAGCATAAGCGCGTCGTAATCAGCAGGGTCCGCGTTTGTAACTAGTTTATCTACTGCTACTTTATCGCCCCACTTGTCTTCATCCCAGCCAGTAATTTGGCCTTCTCTAATTGATACTATTTCGATGTTTGCACCAGCATCAAGTAATGCGCTGCGTGGAGATAAAAGCTCACTTTGCTCAAACCCATCAGTGGCTAAAATTGCGATTTTTTTGCCTTGTAAACGTGTGCTTGTTTGTAATGTACTCATTGAGATCTCCTTATTTTCTTAAAAGGTATATTTAAAATACACAATCAAAAAAGCACGATGTGTGCCGATAACAAGCAATTGAAAATAAAGGATTTAATTTAAGTAGGATTTGTAATGCCATGTAAATTATTTAGAGATTATGAATAATGTACATAGAGGAGATATAAACACGGCTTTGATACTCGGTGATTTAAATACAGAAGCTTCGCTTCTCGCGTGAGCAAGCTCAACGCCTACAACTAACGCTCGGCATTATGTTTATTTTGTAGACGCACAACTTGTTGGCGTGATGGGCAAAGCCCATAATTTTATGTTTAATAACTCCACGCAAAGCTCAATCAACGACCAAGCTAAGTAATGCTATTTAAAGCAGATCTTTTAACGCCTTAGCTGGTTTAAAAACCGCTTTATTTGCGCCTTCTATTTCAATTGCAGCCCCTGTTTGTGGGTTACGCCCAGTACGCGCTGGGTAATAACTTAGCGCAAAGGTACCAAAGCCATTAATTTGAACTTGATCGCCCTCAGAAAGCGATTTAGTAATGACTTTTTGCAAGCTTGAAAGTGCCGCTTGAGAATCTTTTTTTGTTAATTCACTTTTGTGTGCAATGGCAGCAACGAGTTCTGCTTTATTCATTTTAGGCTCCTAAATACACGCCAAATCAGTGTTGGTTAAGCGTGGGAATATGATGATATGAAAAATACCAAACCAAATTGGTAATAAAGCCACGCAGGCTAAGGGTTACAGGGCAACAAGTCAACCTTGTAGTTGCTAAGCTTTATGTGGTAAAAAGCCTTTGACTCTTTTTTGTATAATTTAGGTAGTATATGCACGCATTAATTGAATACATTCCACTCATACTGTTTTTTGCAGTGTTTAAACTCGTCGATATTTATTGGGCTACCGGTTTATTGATGGCCACTACGCTTATTCAAGTTGCTTATAGCTACTTTAAACATGGCAATGTACCTACTCGTCATTGGATATTTTTTGGCATTGCTGCCGTGTTTGGTACGCTAACGCTGGTACTTCATGATGAGCAATACATTAAATGGAAAGCAACACTGATATATGCAGGTTTAAGTTTAACGTTACTTGTTAGCCGTTATGTACTTAATAAAAATCTCGTTAAAAAAGCGCTTAGCTCAATCCTCGAAAACGCTAATGATACAAAACAAGCCATTGTTGTCCCAGAACCATTATGGGATAAGCTTAACTTAATGTGGGTTGTTATAACTGCTGGTATAGCGGCACTAAACATTTATATTGCATACAATTTTTCGCTCGATTTTTGGGTTAACTTTAAAGTGTTTGGTTTAATGGGTATTACTTTTGTAAGCATTTTTGCCACCATTATTGCCTTGTACAAATACCTCCCTGATGAAGAGGAAACAGCAAAGTAAGCCCCCTCGTCATAAAAGTGTCGTCTTAGCTTGTTAGCTTATTAAAAAAAGCAAGTTGAGACGACCTTGAACGCTAATCAATACCGCTGGTTTGAATTTACCCTCATTTTTATATTGCTGCCCTTGTTGGGTTTTGGATTACGCGAGCATTTAGCTAATTGGCTTATCCCTGCACTTATTATACTTATGAGTGTGTGTTGTATGTTGCTACTAGGCGATCCCCATTTTAAACGGTTTAGACTTACAAGCCTTGGGCAATTTTCTGCTGTTAAAAGGCGTGTGTTTAGCTTCTTTTTTTTAGGTGCGCTGTTCTCAGGCATGTTTTATGGGATTATTCATCAAGGCAACTGGTTTACCCTTCCCCGTAACTCGTTTAATGATTGGCTTTTACTGCTGGTGCTGTATCCAATACTGTCGGTTATTCCTCAAGAATTAATATTCCGAACGTATTTTTTTCATCGTTATAAACGCATCATGCCAAAAAAAGCAGTGCGTATTGTAGTCAGTGCGAGTGTATTTGCGTTGGCGCATATTTTGTATGCAAATTGGATTGCAGTAGCCTTAGCCTTTTTGGGCGGTTTACTGTTTGCGTATACCTACGCACAAAGCCGCTCAACGGTCGTGTGTGTTATTGAACACAGCTTATGGGGGCTATGGATGTTTACACTCGGGATTGGCAGCTACCTCGATTCAGGCGCATTTAACTAATATAACAAACATTAAAAAATCCGATATCAGAAACTAATATCGGATTTCGAATAGTTATAAAAACACTTCACTCATCGCAAAAAGCGCTGAGCTGTAAGGCATATGCTGAGTTTTTAATTATTTAATCTAATGGTTAAAATAACGACTCAAACTCACCATTTGGAAATAAAACACCAGGAATACCACGTACCGCAGTAACATCAGCTAGTTTAGTATCACCAAAATATAAACCGCCACTGTAATTACGGCCCTTTTGCTTTACATCTAACCAACGTCCATTTTCGCCTTTCGCTATTAGATTAATGTTGCCACTAACATCACGAATACGTAAATCTAACGCGCGATTTTGAATGCTAACAAATATATCTGTAGAAGTAAGTTCTGATAAGTTTTCCACATCGCCTACGTACGCAAATTTAAAATCGCTTGCACCACTCAATGGAAAATCTAATTCAAAAGTAAATGCTAAATCGTCATTATCTTCACCAACAAAAGGCGAAGCCTCTACTGCTGTGATATGAAATGCAGTGTTTTGAATGTCGCTTACGTAATCACCATTAAAATCAAAAGTAGATAACGTGGTTGACTCCTCACCTAGTGAATTAACAAAACGATTTAAGTTTACTGATAAATCACCTTCGAGTTTACCCGCGGCTTTATTGATAATTACGTTGGTGGTTACCTGTGTAATACCCGTGTCGGCTTCTGGGTTTAATTCACTTTGAGCATCTATGCCATCAAACTCAATCAGCAACTCACTTACATCCACACTTAATACCGTAGTACCATTTGTGACCGTTGCGCTCATTACACCTTCGATTTTATTACCTAATACACCACTTACTCTGAAAGTTGGAATTGATAAATCAATGGTTATAGGTAACTCATCATATGTGCCAGTAATAGCCCAAGTATAAGGTGATTGGTTGTAATCAATATCTAAATCACGAAGCTTATATTGCCCTGATGGTGTAGAGCCATCAGCTAGTGGTGAATAATTTGTGATAGCTTCGTTTAAAGCATTACTAAGTGCCTCAAGGGTTCTTTGTGTATCTTCATCAAACGCACCTTCAAGCTCAGTAAATTTTGCGTCTAATTCATCTGAATAGCTTTTTTCTTGAAGTCTTGCAACACCAATTATATTTCGCGTATCAACAAGTAACTCTCTTGAGTCTAAGCTTTGCACTTCTGCTGAGCGAGCCTGCCAATTTGCAAATGTAGTTACACTCGCAATCGTTTGCTTAACTTGACCAGCTACATTTTTCAGCAAAGCATTACCTTGGTCGCTAAATAAGTTGTCTGTAACATACTGCGCTGCTAAGTCGCTGTAATCTTGCCATGCTTGCTGGTCAGTCTCCAAGTTAGTAAATGCATTAAAAGCACTTTCAACACTAAACGAACTATCAGCAACACCAGCTAAAATTGCCGCGTAGGTGAAGGCATTTGTCACCATTTCTGCTTCAACACTTGCATTTAAATTACTGTGCGTTAAATGATAAAAAGGCGTGGCTGATAAACTCGCCTGTGTAGCACTAAAGCCTTCTTCTGTAATTGCTTTACTCAATGGCGATAAATAAACCTTATTTACACCCGGTGCACTAAATGCATCCGCTTTGTAATTAAGGGTAACGGTTGTCAATTCTTGGTAGTCGATTAACCGGTTTGCGTTTAAGTCATTTACATCACCACGCACAGTTCTGCCACACCCTGTAAATCGCGGACAAGGTAGAGCTGTATCGCTAGGTATAAACTCAAAACTATTAAAAGTAAGTGGAGTTACACTTACACTCGCAGTATTGATGTTTTCGACTTCAATTGATTCTTGCACCACCCCATCGCTATCTAAAACATTAAGCGTGCCCTGTGGTGATTGCCAATTAGATACATAAAAACTCACAGAAGAAGATGTAGCAATTTCACTCACTGCAACAGATTCTGAACTGTCACTGTCTGATGAAGAACCACAACCTGCCAATGCAATAGCGACCCCTAAAGGTATAATTTGTTTTAACATCTTCATTCCTTAAAACTTAATGTTCACGTACCAATTCACATTCGCATAATAGGCTTTATCTAAATCTAGGCTATCAGTTTGTAAATTAAGACCAAAATATTCGTTTTCTATACCAACTAAAAATGCTTCGCTTTTTGTTTCGTAGCCTGCTTGTACTCGCCAATGATCCCAAAAGTGAATACGGCCTTTTAATTGGCTAAACGTGTCTTTATCGTAACGTTTTAAAGTTAACTGAGTCGAAAATCGGTCGTTTATTCTGTAATCGGCAAATGCTTGTAGTCGCATTTCCACTTCGAAATCATGAGATACCGTATTTCCAAATGCAGATGTTTTTAATGAAACTGTTGGCTGAGTAATAATATCGCCGTTGTCATCTTCGCTAAATGGAATTTCAGTAGTTTGACCCTTTACAGAGCCACTGTCTTCGTACTGAGTTTTATAGAGCAAATCTTTTACGCTAAAACCAACTTTAAGCTCATCATTTACTTGCCAATCGGCAAAAATATCTAGGCTATAGCCTAGCCCTTCTGGCTTTTGTGAAGGTGTAAATTCTTTAAATAAAATATCTTTTGAAAAGTTGTAATCGACAGTTACAGCACCTTCAACTTCATCACTATAAATTTCACCATTTACAGTGGCATCTTGATAGTGTGAGCTGGCAAAAACAGAAAGCTTAGGTGTTATTGTTAATGCATTTTTATCTAAAAATTTAAAATCATAAGATACGAATACACCATTAGACGTTGCTTGTTTAGCATCGAGGTAATAGGTATAAAATCTATCTTCAAACTCTAAGTCATTCTTTTCGGTATGAGTATATTTAGCTGTATCAGGATCAAAGTTAAGAACATAGTCATAACGACTTTGTAAACCCACTTTAAAATTACCGTAGCCAACACCCACTTCAAAAATATTATAGGTAAATGCACTGTCACCCGATTTTAATGGTGCATCAAAATCATCTACAAAGGCTTGTACTGGTTGTGCTTCAGTATAAATTTCTGCGTCAAAATGAGTAAATATTTGAAATTGGTTATCTGCGGAAGCAAGAGGAGAAATAAAAGCTGTTGAAAATCCTAACAAGAGAATTTTTTTTTTCATAATTTAATCGCTTTCTATAAAAAAAGGGAAAAGCACTGCTTTCCCCTTTTATAGTTTAAATATTACTTAGATGAATCAATTAAATCAACATCAGTGTAATCAACTACGTCACCATCAATGTAAGTAATTGAAAGACCGTTTGTTGTTTTAGTTGCAGTACCAAAAGACATCATCATCTCATTGTACATAGCCATAACGTCACCAGTGTAACCTGCACTTTCATTACCAGTAATAGACAATGTATAACCCATTGCATTATTTACAGTAATATCTAGAGCACTTGTCTCTTCCATATCACTATCAATAAATGTAGCCATTACTTTAAAGTCTACATCACCAGAAACACCTTCTAATGTAATAGAACCTGAATCTGTTGCATCATCAGCTGTAATGCTTAACACGCCATCAAAGCCTGAATCGCCATCAACAATTTCAACATGGTTCGACATCTCAGTCATTATGATTTCTGCATCATCTACATTTTCAGCCGTCACTGCGCCATCAAAAGTAAATACTAAACATGAATCAATTTGAGTTGAATCAATTGTACCAGCGGCAAATTCAACACAATCTGTAAGTGCTTGTGTTTGTGTATCAGCAGTTACAAGCTTAACTGAAGCGTCATTTTCACCTACTAACGTAGCACCCCAAGCAACAACAAGCTGATTGTCTTGATAAGATGCAGCTGCGCTGATCATCTCACCTGTAGTCGCATTGCTAAGCATTAGCGTAAGATCATCTAAATTATAAGCATAATCCCAATCAGCATTACGAGTTGAAGTACCTGTACCTGAGTTATTACCCATTTCAGCTAATTCATCAATTACGTCGGCAAGAACGTCTGCTGCATCGATAACCGCTTGACCACCAGTGTTAGTAAGCACAGTCATAGTCGATAATGACTCTGATGTAGCTTTAACAGAAGTTAGTACTTCAAGTTTTGCAACTGCAGTTTCAGCAGCAAGTTGTAAGTTATAAGCTGTTACAAATTGCTCGCTAGCTAGTTCACCTTGAGCTACAGCAGCTGTTTGCATAGCTGTAAGCGCATCAATCATTGCTTGTGCGCCTTCGCCTTCAAGGTCTAGGTAAGCATTAGCAGCAACAAGTGCTTGCTCAATAGCAATTTCAAGTGCATCAACAGCAGCAGCAAAATCAGACGCAGCAGTAACAGCAGTCATAGCAAGCTCAAGAGCTTCAGTTGCGTTTGCGGCTGTATCTACCATTGCACCTTCTGCGTTAGCAAGTGCGCTTGTAGAAGCTGCTTCAGCTGTGTCTGCTGCTGATTTTTTCTCATCAGCAACGTCTGCAGTGTCTTCAGCAACTAGTTTTGCAGCAGCAAGAGCAATATCAAACGTTTCAATCGCTGCTTCTGCTTCCGCTACTAGTGCAGCTAATGCAGCGTCGTATGCAACGGTGTCAGTTACAGCAACACCTGCATCTGTTTGTAAAGACGTTGCAGAATCAAGAATCTGTTGGTAATCAGAGCTTTGAGTAACTAACGCTTTTGCAGCAGTTACATAACCTTGTGATTTAACAAAAATAGAACCCGCTTTAGCTGTTAAACCAGCAGTAGCAGCTTCATTTTTCAGTAATGTTACAGCGCTTACAAATGCAGCTGCGTTATCAGCTGTAAGAGCATCGCCACCCATTGCTTGAACATCAGCAAGTGAACTTTGAGCTGTTTCAATATCCATTTCTAATGCAGTAAGTGCAGTCTGTGAAGCTGTAACTTCTACTGTTAAAGCAGCTGCTAGAGCTGTATAAAAATCATCTCCAACTGTACACTCTGCACCAGTACAACCAATTACTTCTAGTGCTTTTTTAACTTTTACTGCAGCGGCTGCAAGGCCGGCATCAGTTGCTGCACCATTTTTAACAGCTTTGTCTTTAGCTGCTTTTGCTTTTTTAGCAATACCTACTGAATTAGCGGCAAAGGCATCAATTTGTGCTTGTGTTGCATTAGGGTTGTTAATAGAGAATGCCGCTTTTAAAGCGTTTTCAATTGCAGTTTCATCACCCGTTGCTACAGCAACAAAAATGTTTGCAGTATTTGTAATTGCTGTTTGTAACATTGTAGCTATTGCAGCAATGCCAGCGTCAGTATTACCTTTAAACTGGCCTGATTTAATACCAGCTTTAATGCTGCTCATTACATCACCAATTGAAGGTAAACCTTGAATTGAAGATGAAAGCTGTGCAATTGCTAAAATACCGTCAGTAAGTTCTTCTTCGCCATCAACATTGCTTAAATCTACAGCGCCGCCGTTAGATAAATCGCCAATAATAGCAGAAAGTAAAAGTGCTGCGTCTTGACCCATTACTTGTACAACAGTGTTTAAGCTAGCTGTAGCAATAGCGTCTTCATCTACACTTGAACCTGAGTCAAGAAGAAGACCCGCCACTAACGATGTTAAAAAAGTAACATTAGCTTTATAAGAACCTATAACATTATCGTCGCCAGCTGCACCGCTCGCTCCAGATGTATCTGCTTCAACAGCTGGAATAAACTTAACAACTGAAAGCTCTAGGTCAGTTTTGTACCATTCGCCAAACTCAATATCAGTATCGCCATCATTTTCGTCGTCAACTTCTGGCGCTTCATCGTAAGTGCCACAACCTACGTAAGCATCACAACGTAAAAAGCTATCATCGCCTTCTTCAGACGTTTTAACAGTAATGTAAACAGGTCCAGTAAAATCATCATCTAGGTAGATGCTGTAACGACCGTTTTCATCAGTTAGCACTTCAGGGTTAGCGGCAATTTTACTTGCTTCTACCGCTGCATCTGCAGCATCTTGTGATAGTGCTTCTTCAGAAAAAGACTCAGCCTCTGCTGAAGCAGCTGAGCGAAATGCAACAGGAACGCTTTGACCAGATGCATCTAAAGTCATTACAGTTACTACTGCACTTTTCATTGAACCTTTAACTGCTTTACCTGTTACTTCAATGTTAAATTGTGCATCGCCCGTTGCAGTGAAAGATTCCACAGGTGTAACAGGAATATTTCTGTCGTTATCAGAACCACATGCTGTTAAGCCTAATGTAAGTGCAACTGAAGCTGCAATAGGTGTAAATTTGATCGTACGCTTTACCATTTATTTCTCCTTGATAGCCTGGAATGAGTATCAGAAATTAGTTTAGTTGATAGTGATTTATGTAAGCTTTTATATTCAAAAAGCATCAAAAAAGTACACAATCATAACTTTTGTTACTAGAACATTAAAAATACCATTAAGCTATATAGTTATGCTACATATTTATACGTTTTATAGAAGTATTTATCTTTATTCTATGAGCTACTTCTTTATCAGCATCTCTATTATTCAGTAACCTATAGACACTCATAAAGAACCAGCACATATTGATACAATATATTCACTTTATTAAATGAATATTACATATAATCTAGTTTGTTAATTATATTCTTCAAGTAAATGCGGTGGATGAGAGCTAAAAAAGACGATAATTCGAAAAATTAATGAAAAAGGATTATTTCTAACGAGTGTGAGTCGGTTTTACTTTAGCTAAGCAAACGTTTATAAAATTTGTTTGCTTAACTAAAATAAATGTTTAGTTGCGCTTAACTTCACCAGTGATTAGTAAGGGACTCTTACAACCCCTTCCATTAATACTCGTGCACTGCGGCTCATGCTTGCTTTGGTAACTAGCCAGTTGCCAGCATTATTTTTAGCCTCAGCACCTACTTTTAGCGTGCCCGACGGGTGACCAAAGTTAACTTCACTCAATGCACCGCCACCAGCGGCTATATTCACGAGTGTGCCTTCAATTGCTGCGGCAGTGCCAATAGCTACAGCGGCTGTGCCCATCATGGCATGATGCAGTTTACCCATCGACATTGCGCGCACGAGTAAGTTAATGTTGGCAGCCTCAATAAATTTACCGCTAGATGCAGCGTAATCTAAAGGCGCTGCAACAAACGCAACCTTTGGCGTATGTTGGCGAGCTTGCGCTTCACTAATATTAGTGATTAAGCCCATTTTAACGGCGCCATAAGCGCGAATGGTTTCAAGCTTTTCAAGCGCTGCAACATCGTTATTTATATCGTCTTGCAGCTCTGTGCCGGTATAATTAATATCAGCGGCGTTAATAAATACAGTAGGAATACCTGCATTTATCATGGTTGCTTTTAGAGTACCAACACCTGGAACCTCTAAGTCATCAACTACGTTACCTGTTGGAAATAACGCGCCATCGCCATCAGCGGGGTCCATAAATTCAAGTTTTACTTCAGCTGCAGCAAATGTAACGCCATCGAGCTCAAAGTCGCCGGTTTCTTGTACTTCGCCATTGGTCATAGGGACATGCACTAATATGCTTTTATTAATATTAGCCTGCCACACACGCACAATAGCAACACCGTTATTAGGTACTCTGCTTTTATCGACCAAACCATTACTAATAGCAAAAGCCCCCACTGCTGACGTTAAGTTGCCGCAGTTACCGCTCCAATCTACAAAAGGTTTATCTATCGCCACTTGACCAAACAAGTAATCAACATCGTGGTCTGCTTGCTCACTTTTACTTAGGATTACGGTTTTACTGGTGCTTGATGTAGCGCCGCCCATTCCATCCGTTTGTTTGCCGTACGGATCGGGGCTGCCAATAACACGCAGTAATAAATTATCGCGCGCCTCGCCTGCTACTTGAGCAGGCTTTGGCAAATCAGTTAAATTAAAAAACACACCTTTACTGGTGCCGCCACGCATATAGGTTGCAGGCACTTTAATTTGCGGTTTAAACATAGTGTTTGCCCTTATGCAGATTGCGTTGCTTCTAAAAAGTCTTGAGCAAAGCGTTGTAACACACCACCAGCCGCGTAAATAGAAAGCTCTTCTTGGGTATCGATACGGCACTTCATAGGCACAGTAAGCACTTCACCGTCTTTACGGGTAATACTTAAATTAACGGTAGCACCTGGTTTTAAATCGCCCGTTACATCGTACGTTTCACTGCCATCCAGCTTTAGGGTTTTACGCGTTGTGCCTGCTTTAAACTCAAGCGGTAAAACCCCCATACCAATTAAGTTAGTACGGTGAATACGCTCAAAGCCCTCAGCTGCGATTACTTCAACGCCTGCAAGCCTTACGCCTTTTGCAGCCCAATCGCGCGACGAACCTTGACCGTAATCGGCACCGGCTACGATAATAAGCGGCTGTTTACGCTCCATGTAGGCTTCGATTGCTTCCCACATACGGGTATTAGTGCCTTGTGGCTCTAGGCGAGCGTAAGAACCTTGTTTAACGTCGCCGTTTTCATCAAGCACCATTTCATTAAGTAGTTTTGGGTTTGCAAATGTTGCGCGCTGCGCTGTTAAATGATCGCCCCGGTGCGTTGCATACGAGTTGTAGTCTTCCTCTGGGACGTTCATTTTGGTCAGGTATTCGCCAGCAGCACTACTTGCCATAATTGCGTTTGATGGCGATAAATGATCCGTTGTAATGTTATCGCCAAGTACTGCAAGCGCGCGCATACCGGTCATAGTGCGCTCACCCGCAAGTGCACCTTCCCAATAAGGAGGGCGACGAATGTAGGTGCTTTCTGGGCGCCAGTCGTAAAGTGGATCGTTATCTTCACCGTAATCTACGGTTAAATTAAACATAGGCTCGTATACTTTTCTAAATTGCTCTGGCTTAACACTGTGCTTAATTACTGCGTCAATTTCTTCATCTGATGGCCATAAATCTTTAAGCGTAATGTCGTTGCCTTGTTGATCTTGCCCAAGTACCCCTTTTTCAATATCAAAGCGAATAGTACCTGCAATGGCGTACGCAACAACCAAAGGAGGTGACGCTAAAAATGCTTGCTTAGCATAAGGGTGAATACGCCCATCAAAGTTGCGATTGCCCGAAAGCACCGCTGTAGTGTATAAATCGCGATCAATTACTTCTTTTTGAATCTCAGGGTCAAGCGCCCCGCTCATACCGTTGCACGTTGTACACGCAAAACCAACAATGCCAAAGCCAAGTTGCTCAAGCTCTGTTAGTAGGTTTGCATCTTCAAGGTACGATTGCACCGCTTTTGAGCCCGGTGCTAATGAAGTTTTAACCCAAGGTTTGCGCATTAAACCCTTAGCATTTGCGTTACGGGCAAGTAGTCCAGCGGCAATTACATTACGTGGGTTACTGGTATTGGTACAACTAGTAATCGCGGCAATAATACATGCGCCGTCTGGCATTAAGCCTTCTTCATTTTCAACAACACCCGAAATACCTTCTTTAGCTAAATCGCTTGTCGATACACGGCGGTGCGGATTAGATGGACCTGCAATATTGCGCCCCACGCTTGATAAATCAAACTTAAGTACACGTTCGTATTTTGCGGTTTTTAAGCTATCGCTCCAAAGGCCTGCTGTTTTTGCGTAGTTTTCTACAAGGGCAATTTGTTCTTCTTCACGCCCTGTTAAACGCAAATAATCTATTGTTTTATCATCGATATAAAACATGGCGGCAGTTGCGCCAAATTCAGGCGTCATGTTTGAAATGGTTGCTCTGTCGCCAAGTGTAAGCGCGTCGGCACCTTCACCGTAAAACTCTAAATAAGTAGATACAACTCGTTGTTCGCGTAAAAATTCAGTAATGGCCAACACAATATCGGTAGCGGTAATACCTGGTTGGCGCTTACCTGTTAGCTCAACACCAACAATATCAGGCAAGCGAATATATGAAGCACGGCCAAGCATAACGCTTTCAGCTTCAAGCCCGCCTACACCCACAGCAATAACACCCAGCGCATCAACATGAGGCGTGTGGCTGTCGGTACCAACTAGTGTATCTGGAAATGCAATGCCATCTCGGTTTTGAATAACCGGCGACATTTTTTCAAGATTAATTTGATGCATAATACCGTTACCCGGTGGAATAACGTCAATATTTTTAAACGCAGTTTTTGTCCAGTTTATAAAGTGAAAACGGTCGTCATTTCGTCTATCTTCAATGGCGCGGTTTTTTTCAAATGCGTCAGGATCAAAACCGGCATGCTCTACCGCTAACGAATGATCCACTATTAACTGCGTAGGTACTACCGGATTCACTTTAGCCGGATCGCCGCCTTTTGCTGCAATTGCATCACGCAAACCTGCTAAATCAACAAGTGCTGTTTGGCCTAAAATATCGTGGCAGACCACGCGCGCCGGATACCACGGAAAATCTAAATCTTGTTTGCGCTCAATTAGCTGATTAAGTGCATCGGTTAACATGGCAGGGTCGCATCGGCGTACTAAGTTTTCGGCAAATACACGCGATGTATAAGGTAGTGTGGCATATGCACCTGGCTTAATTGCATCTACGGCTTCTTGCGTATCGTAATAGTCGATATTTGAGCCCGGTAGAGGTTTACGGTATTGGGTGTTATTAATTATGGTCATGGTAAGGGTTCGCTAATTTGGTGACGGTGTTTGCTCACAGCTAGCGTGTTTAATAAAAAGTTTGAGAAAAACTGCTCGCTAGTGGCTATGTGCAATAAAAAAGTGAGCACATGCGTGCTCACTCATTTTTTAACGTGACTCTATTGGTGTGTAACTACGTGCATCAGGGCCTGTGTAATCGGCACTTGGGCGAATAATACGGTTGTTAGCGCGCTGCTCTTTTACATGTGCAGTCCAACCAGTAACGCGGCTCATTACAAATATTGGCGTAAATAATTTAGTCGGAATATCCATAAAGTGATAAGCAGATGCATGGAAAAAATCGGCATTACAAAACAGTTTTTTCTCGCGCCACATAATCTCTTCACAACGAACAGACACAGGGTAAAGCACTGTATCGCCTACCTCTGCCGCTAGTTTTTCAGACCATTTTTTAATAATTACATTACGTGGATCAGATTCGCGATAAATCGCATGACCAAAGCCCATTATTTTGTCTTTACGTTCAAGCATGCCCATAATTTCTTTCTCAGCATGTTCAGCGCTTGTAAAACCTTGAATCATATCCATTGCCGCTTCGTTAGCACCACCATGTAATGGACCACGTAGCGTACCAATCGCACCAGTTACACAAGAGTGAATATCAGATAAAGTTGAAGCACATACACGGCCTGTAAAGGTAGAGGCGTTAAACTCGTGCTCTGCGTATAAAATTAGTGATACATTCATTACCTGTGCAAACAATTCACTAGGTGCTTTGTCGTGTAATAAATTTAAAAAATGTGCGCCAACTGAGTCGTCATCAGTTTGTGTTTCAATGCGTACGCCATCGTGTGTAAAGCGGTACCAGTAACAAATAATACTTGGGAACACAGCAACCATACGGTCGATTGCATCATTGGCTTGGCTAAAATCATTTTCCATTTCAAGGTTACCCAACATTGAGCAGCCCGTGCGCATTACATCCATTGGGTGCGCGTTTTTAGGAATATTTTCAAGCACGGTTTTAAGTGCATCTGGTAAGCCGCGTAAGCTTTTTAGTTTTGCTTTATATTCTGCCAATTCGCTTGTGGTTGGTAACTCACCACGTGAAAGTAAAAAAGACACTTCTTCAAACTGCGCTTTTTCGGCAAGTTCGCTAATATCGTAACCACAATACGTTAAACCAGAACCACTTTGTCCAACAGTACACAATGCTGTTTGACCAGCCACTTGTCCGCGTAAACCCGCGCCGCCTAATGCTTTATCTACCATGATCTTCTCCTATCTTAAATTTGTGTGTGATTTTATTTTTTAATAATTATTATTTGTCAGATTTTGATGAAAAAAGGTTATCGAGTGTGTTCTCGTACGTGTGGTAATCTAAAAAGTCGTAAAGCTCAGAGCGCGTTTGCATATTTTCAATTTGGCTTTGTTGCGAGCCTTCATTTAAAATTGCTGAATACACGTTTAATGCTGCTTTGTTCATGGCTCTAAATGCACTTAGTGGGTAAAGCACCATTTCAACACCTACATCGCTTAACTGCTCTTTTGTGTAAATAGGTGTTTGGCCAAACTCAGTAATGTTTGCCAAAATTGGAACGTTAATCGCTTTTGCAAATGCTTGGTAATCAGCAAGGTCGTGTACGGCTTCTGCAAAAATAGCGTCAGCACCCGCTTCAACACAGGCTGCTGCACGGTCTATCGCGGCGTTTAAACCTTCTTTTTGAAATGCATCGGTACGCGCCATAATATAAAAATCGCTATCGGTTTTTGCATCCACCGCCGCTTTAATGCGGTCAACCATTTCACCTTGGCTTACAATTTCTTTATTAGGGCGATGACCACAGCGTTTTTGCGCTACTTGGTCTTCTATATGAAAACCCGCTGCCCCCGCTTTAGTCATTTCTTTTACTGTGCGTGCAATGTTAAACGCCCCACCCCAACCGGTATCGGCATCCACAAGTAGGGGTAAATCGCTAGCACCAGTAATACGGCGAATATCTTCAAGCACGTTATCAAGGCTTGTCATACCCAAATCAGGCATACCAAACGAAGCGTTTGCAACACCGGCACCTGAGAGGTAAATAGCTTGGTGACCCATTTTTTCAGCCATCATCGCTGTGTAGGCGTTAATAGTACCTACTACTTGTAACGAGCGGTTATTGGCAATAGCGTGTTTAAATTTTAATCCTGCTGACATTACTTTCTCCTCACTTTGAACGGTTGCTACGTGGAGTAACTTATAGTTTTAATCTGTAATTATGACTGCTTAACTGCTCTGCTTAACTTTTAGCCGTTAATAAATCAAATTTGGTTTGAATATTTGCTTGCGATGCGCTGATGTGGCGCTTCATAAGCATTTCGGCCAGTTCGCCGTCGTGGTTTTCAATGGCGTTAATAATAGCTAAATGCTCATCAAACGCTTTTGATACACGCGGCCCCACCATACCCATTTGTACACGGTACATGCGTATTAATTGATAGAGCTCATTACACAGTAAATGAATTAAATGCGCGTTTTTACTGCCTTGAATAATACGGTAATGAAAATCTAAATCGCCGGCTTCTTGATAATAAGATTCGCCTTCTTTAACACGTTGTGTTTGTAGGTGCTGATTAAGTAATTGCTTTAAACCTTTTACTTCCTCGGGTTCCATATTGTCGGCAGCAAGTCTACATGCCAAGCCTTCAAGCGAACTACGAACTTGGTAAACTTCAATCAAGCGTTCAGCGGTAAGGGCAACTACTCGGCAACCTACGTTAGCTTTACGCTCAACAAGGTAGCAACTTTCTAGGCGATTTAACGCCTCTCTAAGCGTTGCACGGCTTACACCATAACGTTTGGCAAGCTCAGGCTCTGATATTTTACTGCCTTGAACTATGCTGCCTTCAACAATCTCACGGCGCATATCTACAAATACTTGATCTGATGCGGTAGTTATAGGCGCTTCGTTTAAAAATGTGTGTGTCATAAGTTATTTTTTAGATTGTCGACAATTAATGTGGTTACTATGGGCTTATTAAAAAATCATGTCAACCCTTAAACCTATCAAAATGGCTAAAAAACACACCCATTGTCGACACTATTAATCTAAAGTCGTATAAAAATGGTTTTACAATGGACTAATACAGTGAAGTGTCGACAGCGTAATAAATTAGATGTTACGCTTTTTAGCGCTGAAAACACCTCGCATAAATGCTATTATCGCGCTTTATTTTTATAGTATGAGCTAACGCGTGAACGCCAACACTTTTATTCCTGAGCACTTTATTGATGACGTAAAAACCTATTTACCAGCGCATCTAAACTTAGATGACTTTTTAAATGCGTGTCGTAGGCCCCTCAGAAAATCTATCCGCGTTAATACATTAAAAATTAGCATTGAAGAATTTGTAAAACGTGCAACTGAAAAAAATTGGCTGCTAACCCCAATCCCTTGGTGCAGTGAAGGCTTTTGGTTAGAGCGCCCAAACGATGAAGAACAAAACCTAGCCCTTGGTAATACCGACTTACACCTAAGCGGTGCTATGTACGTACAAGAAGCAAGTTCAATGCTGCCCCCTATCGCATTAAAGCAAAGTATTGAACTCGCAGACTCTCAAAATAACACCGTGCTTGATATGGCATCAGCGCCGGGTTCGAAAACCTCGCAACTAGCAGCGCTTATGAATAACCAAGGTGTGCTTGTTGCAAATGAGCTTTCGTCATCGCGCCTAAAAGTACTTAGCGCTACATTAAAACGCATGGGAGTTGGCAACTGTGCGCTCTCGCATTTTGATGGCGTTATATTTGGCAACTACATGTTTGAATGCTTTGATAGCATATTGCTAGACGCGCCCTGCTCTGGCGAAGGCACGGTACGTAAAGACGCCGACGCACTAAAAAATTGGTCAATAGAATCAAACATACAAATAGCCCAAGTACAAAAAGACTTAATTAAAAGCGCATTTTACGCATTAAAGCCAGGTGGCACATTAGTGTATTCAACCTGCACACTTACTCCACTCGAAAACCAGCAAGTGTGCGATTATTTACTCAGTGAATTTGGCGACTATATAACGCCTGAGTCACTAAGTGATTTATTTGAAGGTGCAAGTAAAGCCACAACTAATGAGGGCTATTTACATGTTTGGCCGCAAACATTCGATAGCGAAGGCTTCTTTATTGCTAAATTTAAAAAGCACACCAGCTGTAATAATCCAAATCAAACTGTTAAAAAAGGTGCATTCCCATTTAACGAGTTTGATAAAAAACAAAGTGCCGCGTTTATGCAATCGCTTAAAAAGCACTTTGGGTTAACTAACCTACCTGGCAGCTTAATGCAGCGCGATAAAGAGCTGTGGTTATTTCCTGAAGGATTTGAAGCCATACAAAATAAGATTAAGTACGCACGTTTAGGTATTCAAATTGGCATTATTCATAAAAATGGCGTGAGACTAACGCACGAGTATGCAACCGTATTTGGCAATGAGTGTAAAACTAATATTTACGCGTTAAATAACGAGCAAGCCAATGATTATTTTCAAGGTAAAGATATACGCTTAACTGAAGCAACTCAAACAATTGGTGAAGTAGTATTAACGCTGTGTGGTTGCCCTATTGGGCTAGGAAAATGGCAAAAAAATAAGATTAAAAACTCATTACCACGAGATTTGGTGCAGAATACACAATTAATAAACTGGGGTTAAACTAAAGTACAAATTACACATAATTAATCTAATCCTTTGTTATCAAATGTAACCAAGGGGCAAAATTAGTTATGCTTTATTTAGTAGTTTTACTACACTTTAAAGTACTTTCTTCTTCTCCCTAACGAACCAGAAAGTTTTTAGTTAACGCTAGACTCAATTTAGAGTCACTTTATGGCCCAGAGGTTTTATAAACCTCTGGGCATTTTCAATAATTTAAATTAACGGCTTTAAATTTTTATATAGAATTAATTTATTACCTTCACTCATTACAACCTCTTACTTTCAACTCTTTGAGCTCTCCATATTTGATAGAGCCTCATTTAAATTAAAAGGGATTAAAGCTTTTTACAAAACTAGAAAAAACACTAAATGCAATAACGTTCACTTACCTTTTTAAGGCTTTTATCGCTAACATGAGGTGAAGTAATTAGAAGGTCACAGATTATTTTATCTTTACCGTAATTTTTAGCAAGTTCTAGTTGTTGGGCTAAGCGGTATTCTTTTAAATAACTGTCATTAATGATTTGAAGATAATTACGCATATCTTCGTTACTTAAGTAGTCCCAATTATCTAAATAAATTTGGCTTACAGTGTACATAACATGTTCTGTAAAATGTCCTGTCGCACGAGCTTTAGCGATGTATTCACGAGTTTCATCAGTTACACCATATAAATAAGCATTAAGAGAAGCTAAATCAGTCCACGTTTCAGACCAGTTAGGTCTTGTAACCGTTGCTTCTAAGTAAATACTTTTTACATCTTGGTAGTTTGAAACTGTTTCTACTCCAGCTATTACTCCCCAATGCATTATCCGTCCGTAAGTATGAATATAATGATTATGATCAGGATGATAATAAAGTGCTTTTTTTATTAGACCATTAGCTTTTCGATAACTCGTTTGCGTAAGTGAATTACGTTCATAGCTCCACTCATCAATATATGAATTAGCCTGAAAATAGTAAACATTAGCTATCCCCCATCGAAAAGCGATAGTAACTAAATATAAGCATATGAGCCCAGTAATCATTTTTAAAACTGAAAAAACAGCATTAGTTTTCATTAAATAAGGTCTGCGTTATTGCTTGTGGGTTAAGTTTGAAGAGCTTTATTGCCTTGTCTTCTCCAAACTCATGAGCCACAAAATTATATGCTTCTGATAAAATTGGTGGTCTTCTTTTTATGTTATGTGCATCGCTTGCAACTACAGTTACTTTATTTTGTTTTAATAGTTCCAATGCAAATGTTTTAACCTCTGGACCAAACCTCCCCGTTATACTCCCCGCAGTAACCTGTGTTAAACATCCTAAACGTATGAAAGGAGAGAGCAGTGAAGGAGATCTTAACAAATCTCTATTTCTCTCTGGGTGAGCAATTATGGGCCTATATCCGTTATTAAATAGCCACTTTATAAAATTATCAGACCCCGGTGGAACATGGCTATGAGGAAATTCTAATAATATCGTTTTTAATCCTTTTAAAACACCAAGCGCAGGGATGAGGCCTGCTTTGAGTTTTGTCATGAGCTCTACATCAATCCTAAGCTCGCAAGCAGCAGCAACTTGAATAGTTAAATTATTCTCATTTATGATTTTTTTTAAGAGTGCAAGTCCATTCATAATACACACTTGGTCATTATCAAAACGCCCAATATTTATATGCGGAGTCGCAACTATATGTGTAGTCCCGTCATCTTGAGCCATACGCAAAAGAGACAAGGTTTCTACCTCATCTCTTGCGCCATCATCTATGCCAGGAATAATATGACTATGGATATCTATCATATTATGATTTTTTCTCTCCATAAGAATAATAGTCATAATAACCATTGTAGCCTTGTGTTTTAGCTACCTTATCAGTATCTACATGATTTAATACAACTCCAGCCAACTTAGCTTTATCTTGTAGTAGTCTGCCTATACCATTTTTTATTACTGATAAATGTGTATCGTCGCTTTTAACAACATAAATTACACTGTCTACACTTTTAGAGATCATTAAAGAATCACTTACAGCTTGAATAGGGGCTGTATCAATTATAATTCTGTCAAACTTCTCTTTTAACTGTTCTATAACCTTACTAAATTTATTACTAGATAAAAGCTCTAGAGGATTAGGTGGTAATTGACCACACGGCATTACTGTTATTCCGCTTTGCTCATCTTGATACAAACAGTTTTCAAGGGTATCGGTTCCAGCGATAAAGTTTGAAAGACCAGGATGATAAGTAGGCATATCAAAGCGTTTACAAATGCTAGGTTTACGCATATCGGCGTCAATTAATAACACTTTTTCAATCTGGCCAAGAGAAAATGCTAAGTTAATAGAAGTAGTTGTTTTACCTTCCCCTGGGGTTGAAGACGTAACCTCTATAACTTTATTATTTTCATCATCCATTTGTGATAATACAACACCAGTTCTTAAAGTTCTAACTGCTTCAGAAAACTGATTTTGTTCTTTGTCAAAAAAAGTACGAATGTCGAGAGCCGTATTTTTTGAAAGTGGGATCATACCCAACATTCGCATAGATAACTTACTTTCAATATCACCCGGACTTTTTATCGTATCATCAAGCATCTCAAATAAGATAACTAAACCAACAAAGAACATAAGACTTAAGAAAAAGGCTCCAGCCACAATCATTTTCTTATTTGGTTTAACTGGGTAAAGGCTAGCTGCTGCTAAACCAGTAAAGTGGGCAGGACTAGCTTTATAATCGCTAGTCGCTTCTGTTTCTCTAGAGCGCTCTAAAAATGTGTTGTATAAGTTACGATTAGTATCGAGTTCAATTTTAAGAGCGGTATATTTGGTATCCAGCCCAGTAATATCACTATATTTGCTACGGATGTCAGAAAGCTCTTTTCTGTATCTTTTTACACGCTGAGCAGCCGTATAGGATTCTTTCTCAATCCCTGATATTAATGATTGAATTTGCGCATTTACCTGTTCAACCCTCATATCTAGCTCTTCAGATGCAGCTATTAACTTAGGATGTTTTGGACCGTATACCTTTGATATTTCGGCAAACTTTAATTCAGCAGTTTCTAAGAGCACCCGTCCATCAGAAATAGAGCTATGACTGATAATTTCAGGAAGTGATTTGAGGTTTTCAAAGTCAGATTTACCAAACCTATTTATTAACTCAAGAATACTATCTACTTTACTTTTATCACTTTCAGCAATCGCCAGAGTAGCTTGAGTTTTTTCAAGCTCACTATCGATTCTTAAAACTGCACTATCAATATCTACAATATTATTTTTTTGACGAAAATTTTCAAACGCAGTTTCTGAACGTTCTAATTGCTTAGTAAGCTCTGCTATTTTTTCACTCATCCAAGCACTTGCTTTTCGAGTTACACCTAATTTAGCCTCTAAATGAGTCTCTATGTATACTTCACCTATTGCATTAGCAATTTTCGCAGCAAGTTTTCTGTCCGATGCCTGGTAGGTAATATGCACTAATTGAGTACCTGGAATAGGCTTTACAGATAGGCGTTGCCTAAAATCATTTATTAAATGAGCCATCTTAAATTCTAAATCTAGCTCAGCGTCAGATGCGCCTTCACCAAAAAAAGAGGAAAAGAGAGATTTCAAACCAAACAGGTCATTTTCGTCATCGTTAAATTCAGGGTGCTCTATTAAATTCAACTTTTCTATTACGGCTTCAGCAATGTACTTCGACTGTAAAATTTCAAATTGTGTACTATAAAACTCTCGTTTAGCTGTATTAAAACCATACATTTCGTCTATCGAAACAACATTTTTTTGTTCAGGCTCTATTAGTAATGTTGCTGTCGATTCGTAAGTTGGTTTAATTTGCATTACCACAAATGCAGTAATTACTGATATTAATAGAGAAATAAATATTAAACGCCACTTATATTCCATACATGCATAAAGATATCGTTTAATATCGAGTGTATTATTTGTCTCTAAAAATGTGTTACTACTCGTGTCCATTAAAAAAACCTCTGTTCAACAGTCACTGTATCACCAGCTTGCACTGTAGAGTCTAATGTTGCGTTAATTTGTTTTGACTTATTTTTTTCTTTAAAAATGAAGATTTTTTCTTTTGAAGCCCTCTCAGTAAAACCACCGGCAATTGCTACAGCTTGATTTACGGTCATACCCGGTTGGTAAGAATAACTACCAGGCATACGAACTTCACCATGAATAAAAAAAGGACGGTATTGAACTACAGTGACATTCACTGTTGGCTCAATTAAATAATCGCCTTTAAGCCCAGTGTATATTTTTTGTTGTAAGGCTTTTTCTGTTAACCCGCTGATTTTAATTTCTCCCAAAAAGGGGTAATTTAATTTGCCAGAACGACCTATTTTAGTTTCTAGTGAAAGTTCCTCTTCTCCATAAACCTTAATCTGAATAGTATCGCCTGTATCTAATAGATAATTAATTTCATTAGCTAAAACATTATTAGTAAAAAAAATTATTATTAAAAAGCAAAAAGATTTCATTTTTTTCCCTACATTGAAACTTTAAAGTTAACGCCAACAATAGACTTGTCATATTTAAAAAATGCTAAATTAGAGTCTTTATCTTGAAAAGTATAATACGCGCTCGTTTCTAACCAGCGAGCAGTATTATGAATAACCGATAATACAAGCTCTTGAGAATCATCTTCGCGTTCAACACCAGAAAAATCGTCATTTGTGTAACTATAAATAGTGCTAGTACTTATTAAAGGACTCCAAGTATGATCCCATCCTAAAGAAATGCCCTTTTGATCTATATAATCACCAAAAGTGTCAGGGTCAACAGCACCAGCTTGAGATGTTAGTCTAAATGTTGAATAACTTAAAGGCGCCCACTGGGCTTCAACCAACCAACTTACACCATTAAAATCATCGCGTTCAGATGCTCTAAATGACTTTTTTTGATAACCTATTTTTGCAACACCCGTAGTTATTGCTGTTGCTTCCCAACGTACACCTACGAGTAGCTTCTTTACATTTGAATCTCTTGTGATACCTGTTTCATCTATTAAGTCATACCTAATTCCGGTGTATGAAGCATCTAGAGTTAAATCGGTTAAAGCACTTAATGCGTATAAAAACTGCCCACCAAAAAGTCGCTCATCAAGATCTCTATATTGTGTCAAACTTCGATTATTAGTATATCTAGTGTCTTTGTAGTTACCTAATAACGCAAAACGAGATGTAGAATATCCGCCAATTTCATAACGTATGTCTGCATTTTGCTCTCTAAATTCGCTAGCTTTGTCGAGTAAGTCTGCAAGGCCTTCAGATACTCCGGTGCCTCGTTGTTCTGTTTTAAAGTCATATTCGTACTTAAAATCAAAGCGATCACGAGATGTAGGCTCTAAATGACTTACAAACTCAAAACCTCCATCTAAGTAGTTGTCGTCTGAACTAGAAAAATATGTACCACTTTCAACATAAGCGCCCATTGAAAAAGCATCTAATCCATCAAGGAGTTCGAAGTTTACTGAAGGCTTAACGACTAACTTTGTACTCGATTTCTCATTATCACTACTGTTAAAAATGTTGTTATCGTATTCATACTTACTCTCTAGTAAAGGTGTTATGTCCACACCTGATTCAGTTTTTATAGAAGCTGGCTCTAAAGCAGAAGCGTTGCATGAAAAACCTACAGCTAATAAAGCTATTGAAGTCGTATTTTTGAAATTCATTTTAATCCCTTAATCTTAATAAGCGTTTTTACTTACGAAACCTTTAAATATAGTCATGTAAACTATTTTTAGGTCAAATATAAGTGACCAGTTTTTAATATATTGCAAGTCATACTCAACTCGCTTTTCCATTTTTTCTAGCGTATCAGTTTCACCACGCCAACCATTTATTTGCGCCCAACCTGTAATACCTGGCTTAACTTTATGGCGAAGCATGTAGAATTCAACTTTTTTTCTATACTCTTCATTGTGTGCTACAGCATGTGGTCTTGGACCTACAATTGACATTTCACCAAATAAAACATTAAAAAACTGGGGTAATTCGTCTAAACTTGTACGCCTCAAAAAACTGCCAAATGCAGTAACTCTCGGGTCAGACTTTGTCGCTTGCGTAACAACTGAGTTATTTTCCATCACACGCATAGAACGAAATTTCCATACCTTAATTTTCTGACCAGCCAAACCATATCTATGCTGTTTAAAAAGTATAGGGCCTTCAGATGTAAATTTAATACCAAGTGAAATAATAAGTAGTAGTGGTGATATTAATAAAAGGATAACAGAAGCAAGAATAAGATCTTCAGTGCGTTTAACCCATTGTCGAGCGCCTAAGTAAGGAGACTCGAACACACTTAAGGTATCAATATTTCCGATATGCTCAATTCGAGCATGAACCAAATTAGATAACAAAAAGTCAGGAATAAAATGAACATCTACAGTCGTATCACCTAGTTTAAGCAAAATGTCAGCAATTCGTTTCTCGGCTTTAAAAGGGAGTGCAATAAACAAAACATCAATCTGGCCATTTTTAGCATGCTGAACAGCACTATCAATCATACCTGCAATATTAAAGTCCATATCTTTAAATAAACGCTCAGGTTTTCTATCTTCAAAAAATCCGACAAATTCATAACCCAGCTCATCATTTTCTGCAATTTGTTGATACAAGTTTGCGCCAGTTTCTGTAGCTCCAACTATAGCAACTTTATTAATGCTTAAGCCTAACTTACGTCGATTAATTTTATAAAGTCTTACTAAACCACGGGATACAAAAAGTAAAAAGAAAGATAATATAAACCATAAAGAAAGAGTTACTCGAGAAAGTTCTTCTGTAAATTTTAAAGCGAAGGCGACTACAAATAATAGAACAAAAGCACTAACTAAGCTAAGCCAAGCAGTCACTACCATATGCCTTAATTTTCCGGCCCTCCAAGAGCGATACAAACTAAGAGTTTCTGCTGTGTATAAGTAGCTAAGCGTTACAACAAGTAATATTGTTATGTAGTTATTTGATATATTTGTTCCATAAATAAAACCTGCAATATACAAGCTACTTATAAGAGTAATAATGTCTGAAAAGCGGTATAAATCAGCAGTAGAGTTTCCACCAACTTTGAAAGTCCGAGATGTAATCATAAAGCCTCCTTGCCCAATAAACTATTTTTTATAATACTACTGCATTATAGACAATAAAAGTTTAAATAAGAATACCCTGATAAATAATTGTAACTATTAATTTAAAATTAATAGTTATTCACCAAAAAAACTGGGAAAAACATGCTTTAAGTTTAGTCAAACCAACATACAGGCGGTTGAAAAACATACATTACAAACTTATATAAGCCATAAGTTTGACTGGAAATAAAAACAATACGAATAAATATATAAACAAAAATAAACTAAATTTATTTTTGTTTATATAACTCTAAATTGTTTATATCAATAAATACAGCTCTTAATATAGTCAGTAATTTCAACTGGTGCTCTACTAGTAAATGTACAGCCTTTAGATTTACTTTCTAATGCATTATTTATAGCACTATTTAGCATTAACTCGTCATCTGCAGCGAATAGGCCACCTAGCTCTTTTAACTTATTATATGTTGCCAATTGATGATTGTTTCGATGCTCATTTAATGTAAACAGCCTAGGCATAACAACAAGAGGCTTACTTTCACTTAAACAAGACAAAATTGTTCCCATACCAGCATGGCCAATAACAACAGCTGCCTCATTAAAATAATCATCAGCTTCTTTTCCTGATAAAAACTCAAATGACTTACCTATTTTAGGTTTATATCCCTGCTTTCCTACTTGAAAAACCATATCTGCATAATTATTTTTAAGCGCCCAATCTTCAGCTGCTTTAATAAGGCGATCAAAGGAGAGTTGAGTTCCTACAGTTACAAAAATCAAAATACTCTCCCTTTATATAAAGGACCATCTTCACTTGCTACTTCAGGCCACTGTGTAAGCCAAACATCAGCAATTTTTGAGACTTTTTTCCCAGCTAAAGACAGTTCTTCCGCATTTGCGACAGAATCAACCCAAACAGTTTTTGCTCCAATCACCTTCCCCCAAATTAAAGCAAAAAAGCCTGGGGCAGCTCCTGTACTAATTATTACATCAGGTCGGTGTTTCATAACTTTGAAAAAAGTCTGTACTGCCAGTAATATCAGCTTGAACTTTTGCTCCATATTGGCGTCAATGACTGTCTCAAACTTAGCATTGCCAACATGACTTTTAAGAGATGAATCATTAGTTATAAAAATAACATTCTGATCTTCCCAAACGGCCGACAATCGATTTAGCTGAGTCCAATGGCCCCCTCGAGAAGCAATAGCCATAACTAATTTTTTTTTCATTGTACATTCCTTGATGATTCATCTTTTTGCCATTGGTAGGTTTCTAAAGATTTATATTTTTGATTTGCTAATCTTGTAGCTATCAAATTAACAAACCCATAAACAATAAATTCAAACAAGGTTGGTTTTGAATTGAAGCGTTTTAATGGTAATTCTTTATTTTTAACCAAAGATTTATTTTTAAGTTCAATATTTCCAAGTTTACTGCGTGTTTTAATTTTTATTAAGTCACCTAATTTAATTGGTGCAGTTACAGTCGATGTACATTTAATGTCAACTTGCTGCCTAGAGGCCGGCACTACTTCTCTTATAAATCCATCATCGGCTATTACATCAGGAAAAAGATCAAAACAATCCCTAGCCTGCTTATTTAAACCATAAACACCACTACCAAAACCTTGGGCAGAATAAAACTTAGTTTTAAACCAAGCCCGATAAAAAGCCTTCACAAATATACTAGAACGACTAAATTCCATAATTGCTTTAGGAGAAGCTAACAAAGGCGTTTCAGAGGATTCTAAAGTGTTTATTAAAGAAAGGATGCCGTCATAGTTAACTACAACATCAGCATCCATATAGATTCGTGGAAAACCTATATCCGATTTTTCAGCAACATTTATTGCATTCGTTTTTGAACCAAGTTCAATATCTAAGCAACAAACAGCAGGAAATTCATTATGTATAAAGTCTACAGATCCGTCATTACTTCCGTTTACTGCAACAGTAATTGTGTATTTCCCCTCTTTTACACCCTGGTAAAGTGGTATTAAAGTTCGAGCTATTACATTGCGTTCGTTATACGCAGGGATAATAATTGCAGGTAACATATTTAATTCACTCATTTGGCACCTTCTAAAACGAGAAGTTTGTATAAACGGGGTAATGGTCGGAACCATATGAATGGTCTAATACATAAGCACTTTCAACAAAAAAACCATGATGAAAAATATAATCTATCCGTATAAAAGCACCAAAAACACCAGAACGACGAGCTTTCCCAGGAAAAGTATGCCCAAAGCTAAAATTCACACCTCTAAGGGAATCATTTAAATGAGTAGTCATAATTTTGTAAGGATAATTGAACTCAGTAGAATTAAAATCACCAAGAACAATTAGTTTATTCTCAATTTTTTCTATACTTTTTACTAAACTATCAACCTGTTTCATTTGCAATTGAGAATTAAAAATCCCTTTGTCTAAACGAACATTTATTACACTAATAGTTTCTCTGCCGATTAAAACATCAACAAATTGGTTAGCTCCCAGGTTTCCTTTATCTAATAGAGGAAATTTAGAAAAAACAGCTTTTTTAATATTTTCGTTATAAACACTAAAACAATTTCCCTTATAATAAGTGCTTTTTACAAAATCATTAAAATCAGGGATTTCTTGCACAGCTATTAGGTCAAATTTTGTACAGTCAATTATTTCACCTAACTCTTTGAAATCTTGATTCCTAGACATTTTACTAAAGCTAATAACAGACAATGTTTTATTGAGAGATTGTTTAAAATTAATATCTACTGATTGCCTTGAAAAATAAAATACATTTAAAGCTAAACTACAAAACAATAATAAATTCAAAGTAAACAAAAGTTTATATTTTTTATGCAAGCTCAACAAAGTAATAAAAATAACTATTAACAACACATATTGTGCGAAATAATTTAAAAAACGGTAAACTATGAAAGTATCATTTGCTATGCCCATAGTTAGCCAACATATGATAATTAAGCTAACAAATAGAATCAAATAACGTATCGGATCAAATAGTAGCGCCTTCATTATTTTTCAATCATCCAATTCATCATAGTATGTGAAAAATTTTGAACTTTGCTTTCCCATAAATAATTTGTTTTACAATACTCTAATGCCTTATAAGCCATCTCTTCTCTGCGTTTACAATCTAAGCTAAGAGAAGTAATTTGACTTGCAAGATCGACAACTAGAGCTTCGGGGGTTGATACATTTAATTTAACAGCAACTGAATCATCTACTGTTGACTGAGGCCCCCCATGATTCAAAACAATCATCGGCAAACCAAAACTCAAGGCTTCAATTACTACTCCACCAGTGGGTTCTCGAAAACTAGGAAAAACAAATATGTCTGCAGATTTATAAAATGCATCAATATCCATTCGATCCATTTTGCCATGAAAAGTAACTTTATTATCCACCGATAGTTTACGAGCCTCATCTATACATGCTTCTAAATCAGTCCCTGCACCAATAACATCCAGATGAAAATCCACATTATTTTGTATTAAGGGTAAGCACCGTATTAGATCTTTAACACCTTTAGTTCTAACCAGACGACCAACAAAAAGAAGTCTAATAGTTTTAGTGCTTACTTTAAATTTGCTGATTAAATCACTCTCAGTAATCATTACAGAGTCAACAGCTAACTCATTCAAAACCGAAATGGCACTGTCGTTAATGCCAAGTTCTAAAATCAGTTTCTCTTTTATATAATCAGCTGCAGCAATAATCTTTGTCGCAGACTTATAAGATCCTCTTAATATCGGATCATACTTAAAGCGTAATTTATCAACGTCTCTAAATTTCATATACCAAGACATCGTATCTAGTTCACTTTTAAAACTATCGACATCGGGAAGAGCACCAGCAATAGGACCTAAAGAAAACCTTCTACCCCCAGATGCAAGAGGAGATGGGTAACGTGCTGCCATAGGTGTAATTTGATGATACCAATCGAACTTGTCTCCATTTTTATCATTTACTTCAAGCCATTTTTTGACATCTCGATAAAAACAAAAATACCAGGGTTTTGCTATAGCGTTAAATCGCTCAAAACGATGTAAGCCACTTTTTTCGTCAAAGTGAATAAGTTTTACAGGAAGTTCACCATTTTCTATTGTACGTTTACCTTTTAATCGTAAAGTTAAAACAGTAATATCAAAATATCTACTAAGCTCTTTTACCCATTTATAACCAACAAACACTTCACCAACGTCAAATCGAGATATTCCAGGAGCAACTATTAAAAGTTTCTTTTTCACAGTATTACCACCCTTTCTTATTTGTAGGCCAAGCTTTGTGGTATCTCAGAACGCAATTTAAAAATAAAGATGCTCTTTGTTTATAAAAAAGCTTGCGATTTAATCCGTATTTAATTATCCAAACTAATGCACGCGAAACATTAAAACAAAACATTACAGCGTAAACTAAAACAGCTTCAGTTTTTGTTCTGTTTTTTAAAAAGAAACGAACTATAGCTCCCGATAACATTAAATCTCTTTTATAACTTAGTTTTTGGGCGCTAAAGCTTCCGTAGTGTACAATTTCACCAACAGGACTAAACTGTATTTTCCATCCAGATTTTTTAATTCGGTAGCACCAATCAGTTTCCTCACCAAAAAAGAAAAAATCTTCGTCTAAAATACCTACTTGTTGTATGACGGTATTTCTAATTAATAAATAACAGCCAGTTACAACATCAACCTCTCGTTCAGAGTCTCGGTGCCAATCAGTCATCAATTCATCACTTTTATATTTACCGCCAAATAGTTTGCTAAACTGAAAAACCTGTTCCATCTTGCTTTTCAGTGTAGGAAATTTTGAACATGTGTATTGTACTGATTTATCACTATTTAAAACTCTGCATCCCATCACGCCATAATTCTCGTTGCTTTGAATATAATCGAGTGATTTTTGAAGAACATCCCCAATTACATAGGTGTCAGAGTTAAGTAACAAATAAAAATCAGAGTCATCTCTTTTTAATATTTGATTATTAGCAGCAGCAAAACCAATATTATCTTTATTACGAATTACTTCAATATTCGGATATTCCTTTTCGAAAGCATCAGCAGAATTATCTTGTGAGTTGTTATCTACAACAACAATATTCCAATCATTATTAATATAATTACTATAAATAGAATCTAAACAATCTAGAACTAGTTGCCTAGTATTCCAATTCACGATAATGACAGTTAATTTAAACTTTTTCATTCAACTCAGTCCTTTCTGTTGTAAAAAATGAAATTCCGATTCCTAAAAAGAAATAAAAATAAATAAGTAATTGGTTCCAAAAATGCACAGTGCAACCTGCAAATACTAAAGAGCATAAAACAATAAAATAAATAAGAGAGAATTTATGACGTTTATTCTTCAATACCTGAGATGAAACTATAAATATAGCTGCAATAATTGATAATAATGAAGGTAAGCCAAACCTCATCGCAGTTAAGAGCCAAAAATTATCAACACTAGGAGGCATCCACAGTGGTCTTATCCAATCAGAAAAGCCAATTCCGAAAATTGGGTTACGCACAACCTCCGCTGAGCCAAATTCAAATATTAATGTTCTGAAATATGCAGTTTGCTGGCTAAATGTAATTCTAGACAGGATCAATTTTAATGGTGATTGAGAAACTAATGATAATAATAAATACCCAGAAGCCATTAAGATAACAAGTTTTTGCCATTTATTATCTATTTTAAAAGTATTGAATACTTTATCCCATATAAGGAGGGCTCCTTGAATTACAACAGCAAGTATTCCACCTGAAGATAATGAAGAAAATGTTAAGAACAAGGCTGTTCCAGGCACTATATATTTACTTTCAATGCTTTTAGAGAAGTAAAAAAACAAAAACAAAGTAGACCCGAAAACGCCTAATAATATTGGGTGTTCAAAGTTTGCATACGCCCTTGTTAGCCCCATTCTAGGTTCTATGTTATTAAAAAAATATCCACCAGTTAATAGAGAAGCTGATTCTCTAATAACGTGTGTTCCTGTAACCATTTCGTAAAATGCAAAAGGAAAGATAAATAAACAAGATATCATTGCTATTTTTAAAAAGTACTCAAAGTCTTTCAGGTTTTTTATTGTATATCTAGCTAGTAAATAACTCCCCAAAGTCTCAACAAAGAAAATACCACCACTCTCAATTCCCTTACCTACACCTTCATTTATCATTAAGCTTATAATTGACCAGGAACAATGAAATAAAATCAAAAAATCAACAACTCTTTCTTGTTTAGATTTATCAGGACTAAACAACACCTCATTTATCAACTTGAAGAAAGACAAGATCAATACAATTCGATATGGTGATAAACGCATACTACCTAAATTAAAACTCAATTCAGGAGGAAGTAAGAAACATATAAAAAAAATAGACAATAACATTCTTGGATTCATTTTAATAATCTCAGCATTAGTTTAAATCCAAAAATGATTTTTTGGAATCAATCAGCTCTGCAATATCTTTATCCCACCATTTCTCTTCTAGTAACTCATTAATTTGTTCTTGATGAAAGCGAAAACCTTTACTTTTAGCTGGTACGCCAGCAACTATTTCATATGGCATAACATCTCGAGTTACTATTGCACCAGCTGCTACGATAGCTCCATGTCCAATAAAATTACATTTACTTAATATTTTTGCCCCATCACCAATCCATACATCGCTTCCGATCTCTAATTTGGTATGTTCAACTTTTTCCTTTTTTGTATATCCTAACGATTTATTGTAAAAAAATGGATGAGTAGACATTCGGTTTATTGGATGATCATGCGTAATAACTACCACCCCTCTAGCAATAGAACTATAGCTACCAACTGTGACGCCTTCGGGAAACGAATTTAATTTCATACACTCCCCATAGCTATATTTACCAACTACCACTCCATAATATTTACTTTGTATCTCTCTTAATGAAAAACTGTAAAATTCAGCTCCCTCTAATCTATATAAAATAAATTTAATAAACCTCTTTAAAAAGTAAAACCTATATAGACCAACAAAGAAACTAGAGTATTTGTTTTTTATTAGTGACATATAAAGTGCTCCTTTTTTTAAATAACAACAAATACAACAAGGCAAATATCTCACCTAGAATACCTGAATAAATTATACTACTTAATTCACGTTCAATTAATACAAATACAAATGCAATTGGTACAAAGAAAAGACGAATTAACGTTGCATACAAAGGAGCCCTAGTATTTCCCGTTGATATTTCTTTTATT